>DASXPO010000077.1:0-37460 GCA_036493535.1 Casimicrobiaceae bacterium | reverse complement strand
GCGTCGCGACGAAACGCGGCTCGCCGCGCGTCACGCGAGCGTGATGGCGAATCAGCCGGTGCAGCCATACGGCGCAGCCGAGCGTAACCGCCCAGGCGAATGCCGTTCCGAACGCGCCGACGAGCGCGGTGAACGTGTAGTCGCTCTGGATCTGTGCCGGGACGCCGGCACACGAGCGCGCCGTCGAATAACCGCACCACGGAACGTTGCCCAATCCGAATCCGGCCGCGGGCGCCGCCTGCTGAAACCACGTGACCAGCGCCAACTGGTCGTTCGATGAAGCAAGCGGCGCCGCGCGATTCTCGAGCCGGGCCGCCGTCACTTGGTCGATGGAGCCGAGCTCGAACAAGCCGTAGGTGAGCGCCACGATCCATGCGACGAACAGCGCGCTCGCAATCGCCAACGCCCATGCGGTCCCGCGATGACGCCGCTGATACCACCACATTGCGACCGAAGCGGCGACGAAGGCGCCCGCGCCGTAACCGGCGATCAAAAGCGGTCCCATGTCGTGCGTCGCGAACATCGTGCCGATCAACACGACGACGACGAACAACAACGGCGCGGCGTAGCGAATCAGCGAAGTGAGCGAGTTGCCGCTCTGCGCCAGGCGTTCGGCGAAAGGCGTTCCCCGTAAGAAGAAAAACCATGCCGCCCCGACGATCAGCCACACGCGTCCCAATTCCGAGGTGAGTTGGCGCTTGTTGGTTAGCAGAAGGCCGATCGCGCCCACAATCGTCACGGCGGCGATCGCGAAGACCAGGACCGCGCTGGCGGACCCCAGGCGCCGCTTGACGGCGTTCCCCAAGCTCTCCAGCACCGAAAGGCACCACGCCAGCGCGCGGCCCAAAGGCTGACGGAGAAAGACGAGCACGCTGAAGATCAGCATGCCGAGCCAAAGGTGTCCCTGGTGGTAAAGCGCGAGATAGCGATTGCCGACGTAGCCGTTGGCGGAGAGGTCGAGCAACAGCAGAAAGCCGATGCCCGTCAAGACGACGAGGCCCGGATAACCGATGCGCGACGAGAGCGTCTGCGGACCCGACGGCAGCGCTTTGCGCAACCATGGGGACGCCAGCATCGTGAAAGCCGACGCCGCCAACAACCCCAGGACAAAAGGTGCCGGCGCCGTGAACCACCACGCGCCAATGCGACCGAGTGTGAGATCGCCCGCCAGCGGCCACGGGACACGACCCAGCCAGGCGGCGGCCGCCCACGCCGCCAACGACAACGCGATGCCGACTGCCGGCGGTGTCGCGGCGCGCGCAAGTTGCAGCAGGCCGAAGCCGACGATCATCCAGCCGGCCCATTGCCATCCCGCCGACCGCAACAATCCACTCATCGCTTCGTTCTTGATGGTGATCGCCGGCGCATGTCGCGCGTCGGCCATGAGCGCGGCGCCTTGCGCGAGCGCATCGGGCAATTGTGCACCCGCGCATCGACCATTGCTCGCCGGCGTCGAAATGGGCAGCACGGAAACGTCGGCGAGCGCGGCGGTCGAGGAGTGACCGTCGAACGCCGCGCCGAGCAGCAAGAGCGCGTTCGCGCGTGCGAGGCTACTTTGCACGCCCGCCGAATGAGATCCCGAAGAATTCAGCGGAGATCCCGAAGAATTCAGCGCGCCATCGATGATGTCGAACGCGCACGCAAGAGGCTCCGGTCCGATGCCGTCCGCACCATCGAGCCGATAGCGCTTGATGAACGGCTCGATCTCGCTCTCCGCCGCGTCGACCGCATTGCCGAGCGTGCGCAGGTCGCCCAATCCCTCCCGTTGTTGCAGGCGCAGCTCGGCAAGTCGCGTCTGTGCCTCCCGCTGCGGCACGAGGAAGGCGTTCCCCGTACGCGAATGCGCCTGGGTGAGCGTCGCCGGCATTCGGTCGATGCTGACCACGGCATGGAATTCGATTCCATGACAAAGGCGCTCGCGGATGAACGGCTCTGCGGCACCAGCGTAGGCAACGCAGAGCGTCGGCAATATGGGATCCGGCAGGCCCCGGACGCCGATCGCCGCATCGGCGAAACGCCGATCGCGCCCGAGGTCATCGGCGGCGAAGCGATCGAAGAACGGCAGCAGCGCAGCGATCGCTGCCGCAACGAGCGCGGCCTCGACCCAACGCGGCCAGGCGACCGACGTAAGGCGCGACAGCGACGACGCTGTCACGCTTGCAATGCTGTGCGGCAAGGACGGGTCCTTCGTGCGCGAAGCGTGCCGCGATCGCGCGGTCAATCATTTTTTCGTTGGTATTGTGCATCAAGCGGCGCATGCGTGCGCAAAAAATCGGCGCAAAAACCGCTTCACCGCGCGAATGCAACGTCAGTCGGCGATCTTCGTTGGATTTCGCCTGGCAAAACCAGACGTTAACGCTCGGCAGTGCCTGTCCGTTGACGTGCCGTTTCGCTCATGGCGACGAGCCATGCGGCCGTGCAAAAACCCGAAGCGTTACCGGTCGTTTTTTCCGTTGCGTCCGCGATCCAATTGGTCTCGCGATCAGACACTGGAGCGCGCTATCGTGTTCTTGGGTTCGGCGCATCGGATTCGCGCATTCCTTCCATTGGCACATGCGTTGCATTCGAGCTTCGCGTGTACCGCGACCCATTGGAAGTAGCCGTTGAAATCTCGCGAACAAATCTAGAGTGCACCAACACACGAGAATGTCATGCAATCCACGACGACTGGACAGAACCGCACCGGTGCCGTTTCCTCCGCGACGGGGACACGCGCGATGATGGAAGCATCGAACGAGCTTACGCCTCCCCTTGCTCTCGATCTCGGGGCGAGCAAGATGCAGCGCGCTCGCTACATCGCCGAATCCGACGCCGTTGGATCCATACCGCCGCCGGTCACGTTGAAAGGGATGGTGAAGACCGGTGTCGCGCGGCTGGGCGGCAGCAACCTCGGCGTGTTGCTCGACAAGCTCGGCGAGCGCATCGCGTTCGAGCGCGCGGGCGTACGGCTGTACGAGGCGCTGATTACGAAATACGCAGCCGTCTCGCGCATGAAAGACGGCGAGTTGCCTGCCGCGGTCGAAGTGATCATCTCGGACAACGATGAGATTCCGCCGCCCGAGCTCCCCGATGAACCGGCGAGCCGGACACTGCAGCGCATTCGCGCGGAGGAGCTCGAGCATTTCAGACTCCTGGCGCGCGCGATGGAAAGCCTCGGCGGAGACCCAACGGCGCAAACGCCTTCTGCGGACGTCACTGCAACCGCGTCGATGGGCTTGATGCAGGTCGTGACTGACCCGCGGACGACGCTCGCACAATGCCTCAACGCCATGCTCACGGCGGAGCTCACCGACAACGCCGGATGGGAGCTTTTGATCGAGCTGGCCGACGAGGCCGGCGAGGCGGAGTTGACCGGCCAGTTTCTCGGTGCCCTTGCAGAGGAGCAAGAGCACCTGATGATCGTAAAGGGCTGGCTCACGGCGCTCGTCTCCGAACGCAGCGATACGCCCGCCGTCTGAACTCGACTTCACCGGAGCCATCATGGCAATCAACCTCTTCGAAGACAAAGGCGTCCCGCTCGAGCGGCAGCGCATGAGCTGGAAGGACATGGTCGGCAAGCCGATCAGCAAGCTCGACGACGACGCGTTCACGCGCGTGCGCATCATTCTCATGAACGGACTGGAGCTCGATTCGCTGCGGACGAAGCAGGTTGCGATTCGTTGTAACGCGGATGCACGCGTTGCACTGGCGCAACTCATGCGTTGCGAGCAACATCAGGCAACGACGATCAATTGGCTGATCGGATCCGATCATTCGCCGATCGAGACGACGATTGGCTACGAGCAAACGGCCATCGAAGTGACGGCCTCCGTCGCGCAACTCGAGCCCGACCCGTATCTGGCGCAAGGCTATCGCTACGCATTGCTCGAGGATTTCGATCACCTGTATCGCTACACGGCGCTCCTCGACCGGCTCGAAGGCAAGGATTCGAACAACATCACGCAGGGTTATACCGACATTGTTCCGGCGCGGCCGACGATGGCCCACCATCGCGCGCCCGAGAACGATCTGCTCGAGCCCTACGGCGCCGACGCGGCGCTGGCGACGAAGCTGCACGCACTGACGTTGACGGGCGGCGAATACCAGACACACGACTATTACATGAACATCGGTCCCATCTTCGCGGACGCGCTGGCGCGGCAACTCTATGCAGAGATTGCTTCAGTCGAGTCCCAGCACATCACGCATTACGGATCGATGCTGAATCCGCACGAGACGCCGCTCGAAAAGCTCGTTCTGGCGGAAGCCTGCGAAGTGTGGAACTACGCGGGATGTCTGGAACAGGAGAGCAACCCGCGGATCAAGGCGCTGTGGGAACGCTTCCTCGATTACGAGCTCGGCCATCTTCAGATCGCGCTCAAGCTCTTCAAGGACACCGAGAAGCGCGACCCTGCCGAGATTCTGGGGGACGGCCGCTTGCCGCCGTTCATCGAATTCGAAAGCCATCGAGAATACGTGCGCGAGGTCATCGACCGCGAGACGCAAATGCGCAAACGGGGCACGGAATTCGTCGCAGAGGCCGACGAAGGTCGATCGTCGCTTCAATATCGCAAGAGCGTGAACGCATCCGGCTCGCCGTCAGAAGCGGTCGCCGCGACGTATTCGTGGACCTCGGGCACCGAGCTCGTCCGCGACGAGGCGATTGAACCCGCTTGATGTCTGCCGCTACTGGAAGGACTGCGGCGGTCCGATCAGTGGTGTCTTCAGCGGTGCGGCCGCACCGATCGCGATCACGACCGCATTACCGCCGGGATTCACGAGCCCATCGCTATCGATCTTCCAGTTGTTCGTGAGCCACACGTTGCCCGACGGATCGATTTGCCCACCGGTGATTCGCTGCAACGAGTCGCTCTGATAACCGGTGCTTGGCGAAATCGGATCGCCCACGTTCAGGCCAGGCGGGCATTTCTTCGTATCGACCCCGCAGAAGCGACTGACCGCGGTCGCATTGGCCGGCGCGTTTGCGGGACCCGGCGGAACGTTGCCGAAGTTGAACACCCAGACCGTGTCATCCCCGTCGACGGCGATTCCCCAAGGCAGCGTAATGCCGCCGCCGCTGAACGGCGAGCCGGGATGCGGCTTTCGATCCTTGCCCCAGAACATCGTCACCGAGGGATTCGCGGCGGTGCCGAGCATGTCATGGGTCGGGCATGGCGTATCGAGCCAATCGGAGTTTGACACCCAGACGTTCCCCATGCTGTCGAGCGCGTTCCCGATCGGATGACTGAGAATCGTCTTGCCCTGATAGGTGCCGGGCAAGGTGTCGATCAACGCGCCCTCCGGCGAGACGACGTAGATGCTGTTGCTGCGATTGCCATTGATCCACACATTGCCCCTGGCGTCTACGACTGCACCGAACGGCTTGATCTGCGGCTCCTGCGACACAGGCGCGGGCCCCAGCAGAACGTTGATCGCCCGATTCGGATCCCCGCCCGGAAATTTGGTGAGCGAATCGCTTTCGCAATTGGTCACCCAGATATCGCCTTGACGATTCGAAATTATCGACATCGGCCACGCCATATTCCCCTGGGTGTATCCGCCACCCTTGGTAATGGCAGTGCCGTCCGGCTCGAATAGCGAGACGCTGTTGTGCTTTGCCGCGATTGGAAGGTTTTTGCACGGGTCATCCTCGAACCCGAAGTTGCCCACCCAAACGTTGCCCGTCGGATCGAGCGTGATGCCGTACCCGGCGCCTTCGAGGCCGCCCCCGAAGTAAGGCGAGCCCGGAAAGTTTTCGCCCCACGGATAGAGCTTGATCAGGCGGCGGCCGGCGCAGGCGAATTCACCGCTCGGTCGCGGGTCGTAGTTGTCGTTGATCCGGACGAAGCCCTGCTCGTCGATCGCGAAATTGCCCGGACCGTCCATGAGATTGCTCCTTTCCTGCTTGCTATAGAAGCCGCCGGTGATCTCGAGAAACAGCAGCCAATTCGTGGGACGTTGCGCAAGGGCGGGCACGTAGATGGGATTGACCCGCGACAACAAGAACAGCGGATCGGCGGTGTCCGACGGATATCCGGGATATGACGGATTCTTCACGATGTTGGCGATCGCCTGCAGCACATTGGCGGGCGCTGCTCCGCCAGTCGGTGTGGCCGCTTCGAACAGTGTCGTGCAGTTGCGGTCGTCCGCGACACAGCTCGCGACGACGTTGGTCAGCGAGTTGAACGTCGCCAGCGTCGAGGTCTCGATGCCGTTCGGAGTCAACGTGAGGACAATGCCGATTGCACCGGTTTGCGGATTCGCGAGATTCGCGGCCATCGGCAGCGCGTTGATCATGCCGTAGGTGTTGCCTCCTATCTTTCGATCGGCAACGAACCGCGCGAACGCATTCCCCGTCGCGACCGTCGTCCGCTCGTTCACGACGACGTTCGTGGGCGCGCTCGATCCCGGGCCGATGGCACTCGCCAACATCACCGGGCCGCGCTCCGCTTGCACGAATAGAATCGACGGATCATTTGCGAGACCCGGCGGCAACGCGTAAGCGATTTCGAAATTGCCTGCTTTTTGCTCGTATCGGAGCCCAGGAATTTCCACGGCGGCCCATGATCGACGAAGCTCACATAGAGCGAAACCTTGTAACCAGCCAGTCCATCTCCGCCGCTTTCCACGCTGCCTTGCAATGTTGCGGCGTGATCGGCCGCGATCGCTTCGGCTGTCGCGAGCATCAGTCCGGCCACCACGGCGATTGCGGTGAAAGCGCTGCGCGCGCAAAACGATGACAATGACCTGCGACGCTCGACCATTTTCAGCCCTCCCCGGCAACCGCATGGCTTCGCGCGTTCGTTGACGGCGCGGTGCTCGGCTGTTGAACCAAAGCGCGGGACGTTCGAAACGCTTTGTAGGCCACCGCGAAACTCTGACCGCGCGTTTTCATCGCGGCGATGTGCGCCCCAACATACTACAAGCGCATGTACTGTCAAGCGATGCAATCCTGTTCGCGATGAGACCGCTTGAAACCGCATTGACGCTCGTCAACGCGATGGCGCTTCTGGTCTCGGCGCGCACATCGTTGCGCAGCAGCCGCTGGATCCAACTTCTGCCGCCGATCATCGCGGCGGCCGCCGTCGCGCAGCTGCTGATCGAAGGATCGCGGTGGCAGATGATGCCGGCCTACGCGTTGTCGGCGGTCCTGTTCGCATTCCTTTTATTGCAATCCCCTCCGCCAACGCGCGCACCGAAACAACGCAGTACATCGCTGCGTATTGCGGCGGGCGCAGGTATTGCGTTCGGCGTGTTTGCGCTCATCGCCTCGGCCGCGTTGCCGATTCTCATTCCGGTTTTCCGATTCCCGGCGCCGGGCGGCCCGTATGCGATCGGCACGCTGACCTATCACTGGGTCGATCGCGAACGCCCGGAGATATTCACCGCCGATCCTCTCGATCATCGCGAATTGATGGTTCAGCTCTGGTATCCCGCCGAGAACAATTCATCGTCGAAGCGCGCCCCGTACGTCCAGGACGGTCACGCGCTTGCCGCGTTGGCTCGCCTATTCCACTTTCCCGCGTTTGCGTTCGACTATCTGAGCGCCGTGACGACCCACGCGATCGCGTTCGCGCGCGTTGCATCGGGCGAGCCGGCGTATCCTGTGATCATCTTTTCGCATGGCCGCGGCGGTTTTCGCCAGCACAACACATTTCAAGTGGAAGCGCTCGTCTCACGCGGATACATCGTCGCCGCCATCGATCATCCCTACGCTGCCAGCGGCGTTGTTTTTCCCGATGGACGACTCGTGCCGTTCGACAGTCGAATGTTCGACCCCATCCATACAGGGCACCCGCCGTTCCTCGACCAAGCGATACCTTTTCTGGCCCAGGATGCGATTTTCACGCTGGATCAACTGGCCGAGTTGAACAGAGCCGATCCGACCGGGATCCTGACCGGGCGGCTCGACTTGCCGCGCGCCGGCGTCTTCGGCGTCTCGCTCGGCGGCGAGGTGGCCGCGGAAGCTTGCAAGCGGGAGCCGCGCTTACGCGCTTGTCTCATCATCGATGTTTTCGTGCCCCACGACGTCGTCGACTCCGGCTTGCAACAACCGACGATGTGGATCACGCGGGATGCCCGCAGCATGCAACTCGAGGGCTGGCAGGCGTCCGATATCGACGAGACGCAGACGACGATGCGGAAAGTCTTCGCGACGCTTCCCGGCAACGGTTACATCGTGCTGATACCGGACGCGTTTCATCCGAACTTCTCGGATTTTCCGCTGTTTTCGCCGCTTGCCTCCTGGCTTGGACTCATCGGACCGGTCGACGCGCAACGCGCCCATGACATCATCAACGCCTATTCGTTGGCGTTCTTCGATCGGCACCTGAAAGACCGTGCTGCGACGCTGCTCGACCAACGCGTCAGCCCATTTCCGGAAGCGATTTTCGAAATGCGGCGTTAATTCCCGACCGGCGTCGAAAGCGATCGCCGGAACCCGATCGGACGCGCTGTGGTCTCTCGCGAAGAAGAGCGAGCGACGTCGATGCGAATACTGGTCTGCGGAGCCACCGGCGTCGTCGGCCGGCGCGCAATCCCCCTTTTGGTGTCGGCGGGACATACGGTCACGGCTGCGGTACGAAAGCCGGTCCCGGACTTGGCGAAAACGGGCGTCAAGTCGGTGACCGTCGATCTCTTCGATCGCGATGCACTCAAACGTGCGGCCGAAGGGCAGGACGCCATCATCAATCTGGCCACGCACATGCCGTCGTCGATGTGGAAGGCGTTTTTTCGCGGCGCGTGGAAGATGAACGATCGCATTCGCAGCGTCGGCGTTGCGAATCTCGTCGATGCGGCGCTCGCCGCGCGGACGCCAACGCTCGTTCAGGAGTCCTTCGCACCCGCGTATCCGGACCGAGGCGACCGTTGGATCCACGAGGACACGCCACTTGCACCGACCGCCTACAATAAAACGCTGCTCGATGCCGAAGCGTCGGTCGATCGGTTTGCGGCGGCCGGCGGCACCGGCGTGATCCTGCGGTTTGCCGCGTTCTATGGACCCGATGCCATGCAGGTGCGCGCGTATGTCGACAGCCCTCGCCGGGGTTGGGCTCCGCTTCCCGGCGAACCGCAGCGAT
Organism: Casimicrobiaceae bacterium; assembly: GCA_036493535.1. Classification (GTDB taxonomy): domain Bacteria; phylum Pseudomonadota; class Gammaproteobacteria; order Burkholderiales; family Casimicrobiaceae; genus VBCG01. The sequence continues at coordinate 28,401 of DASXPO010000077.1, read as the reverse complement.
ACATTTCGTCGGTGTCGCACGATGACGCGGCTACCGCAGTGGCGGCCGCGGTGCGATTGCCGGCCGGCGCCTACACCGTCGGCGACGACGAACCGGTTCGCCGGGGCGAATTTTTCGCGTCGCTGGCGCAAGCGCTCGGCCTCGCGCCGCCGCGCTTCATGCCGCAATGGGCCACGCCGCTGTTCGGATCCATCGGCGAATTGATGGCGCGTTCGCTTCGACTCTCCAACGACAAGTTGAAAAAGATGACCCGTTGGATGCCACGCTATCCGAGCGTTCGCGAAGGGTGGCCCACCACGCTGGCGCAGATGCGCAATGAATAGAGCACACGCTGCCCGGCGCGTCGTCATCGTCGGCGCGGGATTCGGCGGTCTCGAGACCGCGAAAGCGTTGCGCAACGCGCCCGTCGACGTCACCGTCGTCGACCGCCAGAATCACCATTGCTTTCAGCCGCTGCTCTATCAAGTCGCCACCGCGGCGCTGTCCCCGGCGGATGTTGCTTGGCCGATACGCCACATGCTCGCGGATCAGCGCAACGCGACCGTGCTGATGGAAGAAGTTCGCGCGGTCGATACGCGAGCGCAACTGCTCCGAACCGACGTCGGAAACATCGGCTATGACTATCTCGTCATCGCGACCGGCGCCACGCATTCCTATATTGGACACGACGAATGGGCGGCGTTTGCACCGGGCTTGAAGGGCATCGACGATGCGACGCGAACTCGCCGCCGGATTCTGCTGGCGTTCGAGCGCGCCGAGCTGGCGGATGACGAAAGCGATAGACGGCGCCTGCTCACCTTCGCGATCGTCGGTGCCGGACCCACCGGCGTCGAGATGGCCGGCGCAATCGCGGAAGTCGCTCGGCAAACGCTCCCGCCGGATTTCCGCCGGATCGATCCGCGCAGCGCGCGCATTTTGCTGATCGAAGCAGGTTCGCGAATCCTGCCTGCGTTTCCACCCGAGCTGTCGGCGTACGCCGAAAAAGTGTTGGAGCGAATGGGTGTCGAGATTCTCACCTCCAGTCCGGTGACGAATTGCGACCGGCACGGCGTCGAGATCAAAGGCGAGCTCGTGAGCGCGGGCACGGTCATTTGGGCAGCAGGCGTCGTTGCCTCGCCGGTTGCGGCATGGCTGGGTGCAGCGCACGACAAGGCCGGACGCGTGCTCGTCAATTCGGACTTATCGGTGCCGAACGCCTCGAACGTGTTCGTGATCGGCGACGCGGCATCCGTGCGTTTCACATCCGATCGGATCGTTCCGGGTCTCGCTGCGGCCGCGAAGCAAATGGGCCGATATGTCGGCGAAGTCATCGCCGCGCGCGTTCGCCGCGCCCCGTCCGCTGAACCGTTCCGCTATCGGCATCAAGGCGACCTGGCGACGATCGGACGGCGTTCCGCGGTCGTCAACCTGAAACATCTGCGCTTGAAGGGCTTTCTCGGATGGGTCTTCTGGAGCGCCGCGCACATCTATTTCCTGATCGGACTGCGAAGCCGGTTCGTCGTCGCGTTTTCTTGGCTATGGCAATACGTGACCTTTCAGCGCGGCGCCCGGCTGATCACCGGTATCGACGCGCGTGCGGGACAACACGGGCTTATCGACACGCTCGCCGAAAACGCGCCAGCGGCCCAGTGCGTGGCGAATCAGCAGACTCACGTATAGGCCCGGGCCGCTCGAATAAATCCGCCATCCGCCTTCGACCGCGATCGTTGCCTCCTTCACGCGCGACCAGGACAGGCTCGCGTCATAGCGATCGGGAAACGCAGCATCGCTGCTGCTGAAATAGGCGTTGCGCTGCCTTCCCGCCGCGTTTGCGACATGCTGAGTCACCGTGATCGGATTCGCGGCCTGCAGCGCATCCTGCAGCGCGTCGGCTTCGCCGAGGATTGCCATCGCTTCGCCGTAGCGGAGATGCGCGTGGACGTACATCAATCCGATCTCACGCCCGAAATACGCCGCGGACTCGGCGCGCCGGAACGTCGTCTCGGGTCCGCCGTGATAAGCGACGGGCCGATCCATCAAGCGCGCGCCGTCGGGAAACAACAGATGCTCGCGAATGATCGATAAATGGTGTCGCGTCTGTTCGGCGGTGAACAAGCCGCCGATGATGCTTCGGGTGATCGGCAAAAGCGAATATTTGAGACCCGTTCGATCGTCGGACGGATGCAACAACAGCGTAGTGTCCTTTCCAGGTTCGAATAATCCGTATCCGGCGACCGTTCCGTCGCGGATCAGACAGCGGTTGAAATCGTCGCGCATCCGGAGCGCAAGCTCCGCCAGACGTTCGGCCTCGTCGCTGCGCCGCGCGCGCCGCAGTACCTCGGCGTACCGAACGAGCTGCTGATACAACAACGCGACGGTCCAACTGCTCACCATCGAGTCGCGCAACTCCGGGGCGGCCGGTTGCAGCGAATCGTTCCAATCGCCCTCGCCGTAGCGGAGCAGATGTGTTCCCGGGATGAAACGCTTTTGGATTGTCGAGAGGAGCTTGGTGATGTGCGCGGCGATCGTGTCTTCGTGGTCCGTTCGCTCCAGTGCGTCGTCGTCGCGCCACGATACGGCCTCGTCGAGAAACGCCAGATCGTTCGTCGCCTCGACATAGTCGTTCACCGCCTTGAGCGGCCACACGATCACATCGCCATGGGCGTGTGGGTCCCGGATCGACGCGTAGGGCTCCAGCATGAACCACTGCGGCCAATCGCCGCGCTTCGCATACTGCTCGGCAAAAACGATCCGCAGAATGGCCTTGACCGGCTCGTCGTGCTCGAGCGTCAACAGGAATTCGACCGGGCCTTGGCAGACGTCGCGGGTGCCCCACGCCGCGCCGGTGTACTGCTCGAGGCCGTGCGGCACGGTCAAATGAATCATTGCGTCGTGGGCGAGCCAGGGCAGCGACGCGTCGAGCGCCGCGGTTCCGGCGTCATCGCCGACGATTCGCAATCCGCGCGTGACGCTCGTCCAGAAGCTCATTGCCGGCGCGAGAAGCTCGCTGTCATCGCGCCCCTGCGCGTATTTGGATGCGAGCGCTGCCGCGGCGGTGGGATCGGTCAACGATCCAACCACAGCGAAGCAGAAATCCCGGGTCGGGTGCGTTCGAATCGCCACATGCGCACCGCTTTCCCGACGTTCATCGACATCGAGCAGCTCGCCGCCGCCGATCGCGTCTACGACGTTCGGCGTGCTCGTCACGAGATGAAAAGCCGCCTCGGGATAATGTTGCCCCCACGGCGATTCGGGATCCGGGCGAAACGTGAACCTGCGCTGAGCCTGATCGAGCAGGACGCTTCCGCGGTGCTCGAATTCACGCTCACCGAGGACCAGATGGCCGTACACGAGAAACCGGCACGGCGCGCCATCGACCGAAATCCGCCATTGCATGGCCGGATCGTCACCGGACGCGACCGCCCGCACCGTGATCACGCGATCGGCGAGCGCATAAAGCCAACGACAATCGCCGAGACCCATCTCGAACAGCGATGGAACCGTCAGCAAACGCCAGCCGTCTCCGACATCGATCAACGCCCGCAAACCGTTGGCGCGCATGAGGTTGTACGGATCGCGGGAGACCGAGAACAGCTTGTGGAACGACGTATTGCCGAGCGTGAGCTGCGCTGCGAAGACGCCATGCATCCAACAGGTCGCGCACAGCGACGATTCATTGGGCAGCAGCGCATGGCCGGACCGCAACAGTTCACCGTGGCGGCGCGCCACGATTCGTTCCTTGTCGCGCGCCACGACATGGCGATTGTGCGGAGGATCGGACGTGAAAAAAGACAGCACTCGAGCGCCGTCGAATTCGTCTAGCAGTCGCTCGGGATAGCGCTGCGCAAGCACATCGCCGCCGAGCGACGCGCTCTCGGCCGACCGCGCGTTTTGAACGATGCTCCGCTGCACCGGGCTGGTGTTGACCACGATAGCGTCGTCGGGCCATGCGAGCGAGTCGATCTTCGCCAAATCGGCATCGCCCGAAGCATCCCGATGATCGGCCTCGTAGACCGCGAAGAACCGCCACGACACGGTCCTGGTCGGCTCGAGCATGATCGGCGTCGACTGAATCGCCGCACATGAAACCTCGTGCTGCAGTCGCCGGTTCGCAAGATCTGTCCCGAACGCGAGACTGACACCGTCGGCATCGCGATGGCGCGGTCCAAACAATTGCATCGCGTCGGTCGCAAACGCGCGAGCGCCATCGAGACAGCCGTGCATCGCCCAGGGATGCCGGTCATTTTGCGCGAGGTTTTGCCGACTCATGACGACCGGGCCGAAACGCTCATCGCAGGCAACGTACTGATCGATGTATTGCGATGCGTACGCCTCGTTGTTGGCGACGAAGGCGCGAACGCCGAGTCCCAGGTCCTGCACGAGGATCGCATCGAGCGGTGCGACGACGTCGCGCTCGTTGGTAACGGTGACGCTCCAAAGCCAGGCGCTGCGGTTGGCAGACAAACGCAGCGTCACGCGGCGTCGAATGCCGCGGGTCTTTCCTTCCCAATCGAGGCGATCGTCGCCGACGCCGAGCTGCACGTCGGCGCGCGGTCCGACCGCTTCGATATTGACCGGACAGTCGCCGCCAACGCGCAGCACGATGCGTCCGATGCCGCCGTCGATCGGCGAGGCGAGAACCTGATTGACGAGTATCGTCCCGCCGTCGGTTCGATGCTCGATCGCGAACACCGCAGCGTTCGGTAGAACGGAAACGCAGAGTCCGGCTCGATTCGCGATGGCGCGCAGACCGAGGTCCTGCTCCCGAGGCGTGCGCCAGCGACGGAGGGTCGGCGACGACATGAATTGACGATGGTGCGCAACCCGTTGCTAACGGGGAATCAGTCGCGAGTAAATGGTTGCGTATTCCTGCGCCGCGCGATTCCAGCTGAAATCGCGCGCCATTCCGTTGCGCTGAATGCTCTGCCAGGCGGAGCGGTCCGTGTAGGCCGCCACACAGCGCTCGATTGCGTCCAACAAAGCATCCGCGGTCGGCGCAAAGAACTTGAAGCCCGTCGCGGTTTGATCGGCAAGCGTCTGCGGCGTGCAATCGACGACGGAATCATTGAGACCGCCGGTGGCATGGACGACCGGCGGTGTCCCATACCGCTGGCTGTACATCTGATTCATGCCGCACGGCTCGAATCGCGACGGCATCACAAACGCATCGGCGCCGCTCTCGACGAGATGCGCGAGCGTTTCGTCGAAGCCGATGAAGCTCGCGAGCGCGCGCGGTCTCGCGCTCGTCAGTGCGCGAAGCCGTTGTTCGAGCGCCTTGTCTCCCGATGCGACGATCACGATCTGCGCGGGCAGCTCGAGCACGGCGTCGACGATATCGAACAGCAGGTCGATTCCTTTTTGCGGCGTGAGGCGCGTCACGACGCCGAACAGCGGCGTGTTGCTCCGCGGCTCGAGACCCACACGCGCTCGCAGCGCCCGCTTGTTCGCCGCTTTGCGCGCAAGCGTATTCGCGTCGTAGCGCGAGGGGATCAGCCCATCGTTCGCGGGGTCCCAGACCGTCGTATCGATCCCATTCAGAATACCGGTAAGTCGACCGCGTCGCGCCGCGATCAAGCCATGCATGCCCATACCAGTCGCCTCGACCTGAATTTCTTCGGCGTACGTCGGACTGACGGTCGTGATCGCATTCGCGTAATAGATCCCGGCTTTCAGGAACGACATGCGGCCGTAGTATTCGACGCCTTCGGTCGCAAAACTCGCGGGCGGCAACGCGAGCGCAGCGACCCAGCTCGGCTCGAAGACGCCCTGGAAGGCAAGATTGTGGATCGTGAGGACCGTCGGCGTTGCGCCGTCGCCGGAGAGCGCGGCATACGCAGGCGCGAGTCCGGTCAGCCAATCGTTGGCGTGAACGATGTCGGCGCGCCAGGCGACCGGGCTCTTCGACGAGCCGAGCAGCGCTGCCGCGCGCGCCAGAAGTCCGAAACGAAGCGGATTGTCGTGCCAGTCCACGCCCGCTCCGTCCTGGTACGGGCCGCCGTCGCGATCGTAAAGGTCGGGACAGTCGATGATCCAGGCCGGAACGCCCTGTGCTAACTCGGCCTCTAACACGCGGGCGGCGGGAAAGCGCGCAACCGCCTCGATGCGCCCGGCGACCCGCGCCCCGGGCAATGCGGCCAGAACTGCGCGATAACCGGGCAAAATGACACGCGCGTCAAGCCCGATTTGGCGAAGCGCGACGGGTAGCGCGCCCGATACATCACCGAGCCCGCCCGTCTTGACGAGCGGCGCGCACTCCGGCGTCGCATAAACGATACGAAGCGCGTTGCGGGAGACATCCGGAGTGGACGAAACTACCATTCGTGGTCAAAGTAGCACGGTGCGCCGCATTGGGTGAATGGACCATGGGCAACGATCAACGATCCCCGCTGCTCGGCTATGGTCCTCAAAAACATGATCCGCAGGGTCTCCTCATGTCGCAGTTTGCGCGCGACACGCTGGCGATCGTGCTGGCCGGCGGACGCGGGAGTCGGTTGGGTCCGTTGACCGATTGGCGGGCGAAGCCGGCGGTCCCCTTCGGCGGCAAGTTTCGCATCATCGATTTCTCGCTGTCGAATTGCGTCAACTCCGGCGTCCGGCGCATCGGCATCTGCACGCAGTACAAGGCGCAAAGCCTCATTCGCCACGTTCAGCGCGGATGGAGCTTCCTGGACGGGCGTTTTCGCGAGTTCGTCGAACTGCTGCCGGCTCAGCAGCGGGTCACCTCCGATTGGTACAAAGGCACCGCCGATGCGGTGTACCAGAATCTCGATATTTTGCGCCGGCATGCGCCGGAATACGTGCTGATCCTCGCCGGCGACCATATCTACAAGATGGACTATGCGCGCCTCATCGCCGAGCATGTCGACCGCGGGGCCGATGCTTCGGTTGGATGCGTCGAAGTGCCGATCGGCATCGCGAGCGAATATGGCGTGATGGCGCTCGATCAACAAGCACGCGTCGTCGAGTTCGCCGAAAAGCCCGCGCACCCGAAACCCGCGCCGGGGCGTGAGGACGTCGCGCTGGGCAGCATGGGGATCTACGTTTTCAACGCGTCATTTCTGTTCGACAAGCTGATTCGCGATGCCCGCGACCCGGCGTCCGGACATGACTTCGGCAAGGACATCATTCCGAATTTGATTCGCGAAGGCTGCGCGGTGTATGGGCATCGCTTCGTCGATTCGTGCGTCAACATGGTCGAAGGTCGCCCGTATTGGCGCGACGTCGGAACGATCGATGCATATTGGGAGGCGAATCTCGATCTCGCGCATGTCACGCCCGATCTCAATCTTTACGACGACGCCTGGCCGATCTGGACTTATCAGGAACAGCTGCCGCCCGCCAAATTCGTGTTCGAGACAGAAGACCGGCGCGGCGTCGCCCTCGACTCGCTGGTGTCCGGCGGCTGCATCGTCAGCGGATCGTGCGTGCGACGCTCCGTATTGTTCTCGAACGTTCACGTCCACAGCTACTGCGACATCCAGGATTCGGTCGTGCTGCCCGATGTCGAAATCCATCGTCACGTCGAGCTCAGGAACTGCGTCGTCGATCGATATTGCACGGTGCCCGCCGGCCTGCAGGCGGGCGTCGATCGCGCGAAAGACCGGGAACGATTCTTCGTCACCGACCGCGGCGTCACACTGATCACGCCCGAAATGCTGGGCCAGGACATGCATCACTTGCTGTAGAAGCGCGCGGAGTCGCTGCGTCGCCGGATGACGCGTGCGTCACGTCGCCGAAACCGGGCCGAACGTCCTGGGGAGGCCCGCACGCCACAACGTGCCATGCAGAGTCTCACCGCTCAGCCAATCAGCGACCTTGGCGCGCAGCGTGAGCAGCCTTGGCATATCGATTCCCGTCGCAAGACCCATGCTCTCGAGCATGTACGCCAAATCTTCGGTCGCCGCGTTGCCGCTGGCGCCGGGCGCGTGCGGGCAACCGCCGATACCGCCGAGCGACGCGTCGAAGCGAGCGACACCGAGCTCGAGTCCTGCGTACACGTTCGCGAGCGCCAGACCGCGCGTGTCGTGAAAGTGGCCGCCGCAAAATTGATCGCCGGCGATGCGCAAGGCTTGTTCGAACAGATCGCGCACCATCTTCGGGTCGGCGTAGCCGACGGTGTCGGCCAGGCTGACGCGATCGACCCCGGCATCGAGCAACGCCTGCATCAAACGCATGACTTCGCGCGGCTCGACGCGGCCCTGCAACGTGCAGCCGAAAGCCGTGCTGACGCCGCCTTCGATCAGCGTCTTCGAGCCGGCGGCATCGCGCGCCGCGCGAATCCGGCCAACCTCTTCCACCACTTCGTCGGGCGTCTTGCGCAGGTTCGCGAGGCTGTGTGCGTGACTCGCGGACAACGGCACGAGCAAAAGATCGGCGCGGCCTTCGATCGCGCGTTCGGCGCCTTTCAAGTTCGGCACCAGAACCGAAGCGAAGAGGTTCGGCAGCGCTTTGGCAAAGGCCAGAACTTCGGCCGTATCGGCGAGTTGCGGCAGCAATCGCGCCGGAACAAACGAGCCGACTTCGATTTCGCGCAGACCCGCCGCGTGGGCATCGCGGATCCATTCGATTTTTTGCGTTGTCGGAAGGATCGTCGCAATGTTTTGCAAGCCGTCGCGCAATCCGACCTCGCGTACCACGACGTGCGAGGGCAACGCGTTTTTCTCGCCCGCCACGGTTCGGGAAATCATCGCACGCACGCGGCGAACGTGCCCGAAACGAAGCGCACCGACTGCGTTGACCGTTCGTGTGCGTTGCGCATGAATCCTAAACGATTCCGGTCTCCCGATACGGCGCATTGCGCTCGACCCGCTCGTAACCGAATCGCGTGAGATCGATCGTCGCATAGTCGCCGTAAGCGATCAGTTCCGCAATCGCCCGACCGGCGGCGGGCGCATGCATCATGCCATGGCCGGAAAAGCCGGCGACCGTATACAGGTTTTCCAATCGACCGTTCCAGCGGCCGATCACCGGATTGCCGTCGAGCTCGCATTGCTCGTACAACCCGGACCAGGTCCGGTGGCATTTGGCGGCCTCGAGCGGAGGGAAGCGATGCGCGACCGCCGGCCACACGAGGCGCTCGAAATAATCGTGATCCACATCGAAGTTGAAGCCACGCTTTGCGTCTCCATCCACGACGCCGCCCGAGAATCCGGCGCCCTCCGATCGAAACGCCATTCGGGCGAGATCCTTCACGTAGGGCAGACGTTCCATCGGGAAGCCCGCCGTAAAGTAGTGTTCGAAGCGTCGCAACGGCGATACCGGTAGCCGCATGCCCATCATTTTCGCCACCTCGCCCGCCCACGCGCCTGCCGCATTGACGACGTGCGACGCCTCGAGTCGTGCGCCGCTTTCGAGCCGAAGCGAACACACTTGATTCGGCGTCACATCCGCGTCGACCAGTCGATCCTTGATGTAAGTCGCGCCGAGCGATTGGGCCTTGCGGCGGAAGCCCCAAAGCAGACTGTTCGGATCGCACCATCCGTCCCGAGGCGTATACGCACCGCCACCCAAGTCTTCGACGTTGATGGAGGGGAATTTCTTCTTCAAGTCCGACGTCGACAGGAGCTCCACTTCGCAACCGCGTGCACGCTGCCCGAACACATTCCTCTCCAGCGCCTTCATATGCTCCGGCGTAACGATGAAGAGGTAGCCGCCTTCCACCCAACTTATGTCGGCCGACCAATCCGGTAGCGACATGCGATCGGAAAATTCCCGGATGAACCGAAGACTGAACAGCGACATATCGATGTTCTCGGGACAGGTGAACTGCACACGGCACCCGCCGGAAGCGCGCAATGTCGATGCGAATTCGTACGTCGGGTCTGGCTCGACGACGCAGACGCTCGCATCCGGGAGGATGCACTTCGCGAAATAGGCAACGCTCGATCCGATGACACCGCCGCCGATGATTGCGATATCGGAGGAGGACGGCCGCTCTGCGCTCAACCCTGGTGCTCGCTTTCCAGATTTTGTCCTTCAGCTCCATTCCCCAATCAGAATACCCTTAAAATGTTCGGCGAGTTTCCGACCACGTTTCCCGAAGGTGATTCCCATGGTTCGATCTGTCGTGTTCCTTCTCGGCGCGCTCGCCGCGACCAACATTCACGCGGAGGAGTCGCGTCTCGACGCGATTCAGAAAAGCGGCACGCTTCGCGTGTGCACGCCCGGTGACTACCAGCCGTTCAGTCTTGCCAAGCCGGACGGCAGTTACGAAGGCCTCGATGTCGATTTGGTGCAAGCAATGGCCAAGTCGCTCGGCGTCAAGATCGAATTCGTCAAGTCGCCATGGCCTCAATTGATGGACACTTTTGTCGAGAAATGCGACGTTGCGGTGGGCGGCATCTCGGTCACGCTCGACCGTCAGAAGCGCGCATTTTTCACCGAACCGTACATGGTCAACGGCAACGCGCCGATTACCAAGTGCGAGAACGTGCAGAAGTTTCAGACGGTGGCCGACATCGACAAGCCGGGCATCACCGTCATCGAAAATCCCGGCGGCAGCAACGAGCGCTTCGCCCGAGCGAATTTCAAGCAAGCGAAGATCGTCATTTTCAATGACAACACCAAGATCTTCGACGAAATCCTGAAGGGCAATGCGGACGTGATGATTTCGGAATCGGTGGAGGTCATCGTCCAACAGAAGTTGCATCCGGGCTTATGCGCGGTGAATCCGAGCAAACCGCTGCAGTATGGCGAAATGGCGTATTTGCTGCCGCGCGGCGATAGCGTCTTCAAGGCGTGGATCGATCAGTGGTTCCACCTTGCCAAAGCAAACGGCGAATACGATCGGACGATTGCGGTCTGGCTCAAATGAAATCCGAATGCCGGCCGATCGTTCATGCGTTCGCGAAGCGCCGGACGCGTTCGACGTAACGTCGTTCGACTTTGGTCCACTTTACGCTGCGATGAGTCCGCAGTAGACTTCGTCGTCGATGCCGACGCGCGGCGGTTTGGGTGCAGCGGCACGAATGCTTGCAGAGCGAGCGAAAACTCGCCGCGACAAAAGCGAGAACGGATACTCGCATCAGGGAGCCTTCAAACGAGGAGGCTTACGATGAAAATGCGTGTGTGTGCATTGCGCGCGGCTTTCCTGGCCGCGGGAATCGCGGTACCGATAACCGCTTGGACCGGTCCCGCCACTCCCACTTGCTCCGATCTCGCGACCAATCCGGCTTGGGGTCTCGCGGGTAATCCATCGATCACCGGTCTGACTGCGGTCGTCACTCCGCCGGCCGGTTCGAACGCCGCGTATTGCCAAGTAAATTTTACCGACGTGACCTTGGCCGGTCCTGACTTCGGCTACCAGCCCGGCCAAACGTCGAAGTTCAGAATCCGCGTCGGTCTGCCGTTGAATGCAAACGACGGCGGCACGGGCGCCGTCCAAGGCGCATGGAATGGAAAAATTCAGACGCTCGGCAACGGCGGTTTCGCCGGCAGCGTGACGGGTGTCACGAGCGCTACCAATACTGGCTACGTCGGCACGGGTACGGATACGGGCCACAACGCAGCGATCACGGCCTCTATTCCGAATCCCAATCCTCCTCCCGCGACGGTCCAAGTTCCGCCGAGCGAAAGCGGCGCCACGTTTGGTCTCAATATCGATGGCACCGTCAATTACGGCCGCATCATGGATTACGGCTGGCGCGGTCAACATCACGCGAATCTGTGGGCCCAACGGATCTCGAAGACTTACTACGGCCAGAAGGCGAGCCGAAATTACTACATCGGTTGTTCCGACGGCGGACGTGAAGGCCATGAAATGGCGGAGCGCTACGGCCAGGAGTTCGACGGCATTGTCGCGCTATCGCCGGCCATTCACTGGGACCGCTGGGGATTCTCCGAAGGCTGGGGCAACTATGTCGCACATCAGGAGCTCGGGCAGGACGGCATCGCCACGATCAAGTTCCAGGATGTCAATCAAAGAGCTTTTGCGGCATGCGACGGATTGGATGGCATCGTCGACGGCATGATCCAGGAGACGCGGGCGTGCACGTATGACGCCAACGCGGCGGTCTGTGGTCAGCCCGGCGCTTCGGCGGATCCCGCGCGATGCCTCACGTCCGCCGAGGCCGGCGTCGTGAACAAGATCTGGGATGGTCCGCGCAATCCGGATGGCAGCAAGATGTGGGTAGGTTGGGAACGCGGTGCGCTACCCGGCGTGACGGCGCCAAGCGGATTCGGCGAGGGAATCAATCGCTATTGGGTCCATCGGGATCCGATATTCAACTGGCGCACGATCAGCGAGGCGCAGTTTCTCACCGAGCAGCGCAACCTGACGAAACAGTTCTCGCAATACATCGGATCCGATTCTACGAACCTGCATACGTTGAAGGGACACGGCGCCAAGATGCTGGTCGCTTACGGCAATCAGGACCAGGTCATCCCGCCGAACGGCCACTACAACTATATGCAGCGTCTGTTTGCGAAGATGGGCGGCGTATCGGCGACACAGGATTTCTATCGCTACTACGTCTTTCCAAACGCGACGCATTGCGGCGGTGCGGGCATGAGCACCAATCTGTTGTTCGATGCATTGGTGAAATGGGTCGAGAACGGTGTGCCGCCCGATTACCTGATCGCTCAGGTCAATGCCACGCGTACCCGTAAGGTATGCATGTATCCCAACACACCCGTGTACCTCGGCGGAAGCATCGACGACCAGTCCAGCTTCGCGTGCCAGACCAACGCGCAGGACAATCCCGCTTACCTCGCGAAGGAAGCTGGACTGCTACAGGGCGAGGGACCGCTTCCGGGCAATCACGACATTGGCAATCTGCCCTAGCGTAAGCGCATGAAAACGGCCGATCGAAAACGCTGATCGGCGCGTTCATGGCAGCACTTGCGGGGGCGCATGCGAAAGCATGCGCCCTTTCATCGCAGGAAGCTGTTGGCATGCATGCGCTACTGCAAATCGAGCGCGTGTTCCTTCAACGCACGAAGAGGAATCACCGCCAGCGTTTCTTCGTGCGTGGCCGCGAGCACGACCGGCGCGGCAACGCCCACCTCATAGGCCTGGCGCCACGTCGCCGCACACACGCACCAGCGATTGCCCGGCTTGAGCCCGGGGAAGGCGAATTCGGGCGCCGGCGTCACGAGATCGTTGCCTTGCGAGCGCGCGAAATCGAGAAATTCGGCGGTCATTTGCACGCAGACGACGTGCAATCCGTGGTCCTCCGGACCGGTGTTGCAGCAGCCGTCGCGAAAGAAGCCGGTGAGAGGAGCGTCCGAGCACGAAACCAGCACTCCGCCCAGCACATTCTTCTCATTGAACGCCATGGCGCATCCCACCTCGAAGCGGTTTCCAACCGATGATACCGCACGGCAAGCGTCACGATTCTTCGACTTCTCGCTCCATCGTCAATTCGGCCATCAAGCTCTCGACGTCGCGGTAGATCGACGCCACGGCGAGCACCCGGCCGCCACGCTTGAATCGAACCGCGCAATCGCGCGCTGCGATTTCACCGTCGATCAGCAATTCGTCCCACGTCTCGGCGTGGCCCACGTAGTTGATCGGCACGTCATAGTGCTGACTCCAGAAAAATGGTACGGCCTCGAATTTTTTTGGCGCGCCCAGCATGTTGAGCGCGGCGGTCTGACCCTGGCGCTCGGCGACCACCCAGTGTTCGACACGGATCGACTCCCCGCTGCGCGCATCGGGCCACCGGGCGATGTCACCGGCTGCAAAAACTCCCGGCACGCTCGTCTCCAGATATTCATTGACGGTTACGCCGCGATCGAGCGCGAGCCCAGCGCTTTGCGCGAGCGCCAGACGCGGGCGGACGCCCACACCGACAATGACCAGATCCGCGTCGAGCGTGCGGCCGCTCTTTAGAGTGACCCGATGCGCCTCGATTGCCGTCGCAGTTTCTTCGAGGTGAAAAATCACACCGTGCTCGTGGTGTAAATTGCGGACGAAGTCACCGATTTGCGGACCCAATATCCGCTCCATCGGCCGCTTCTCGGGCGCCACGACATGTACGTCCAGGCCGCGTGCGCGCAAAGAGGCGGCAACCTCGAGGCCGATGAAACTCGCGCCGATCACCACCGCGCGCCGGGCCATCGCCGCCGCCGCGATGATCGCGCGGCAATCCGACAAGGTTCGCAGCGTGTGAACGTGCGGCAAATCCATGCCGGGGAGCGCCAACCGAACCGGTTCGGCGCCGGTCGCCAGCAACAGGCGCTCGTAATTCACCGTGCTTCCGTCGCCGAGGACGATCTCGCGCGTGCGCACGGCGATGGCCGTAACGGACGAATTCAAGCGCAGGTCGATATTCTGTTCGGCATAAAACTCCATTTCGCGCAACGGTACCCATTCCTCGGGCGCGTTGCCGGCGAGGTAGTCTTTGGATAGGTTCGGCCGGTCGACGGGCGGCGCATTGTCATCGCTCAACATCACGATGTCGCCCTGGAAGCGTTGACGACGCAGCATTTCCGCGGCCGCAAAGCCTGCTGCGCCGCCGCCCACGATCACGATCTTTCGCGGTGCATCTTGCGCCAATACGACGCGGATTTCCGCTGCCCGCGTCGCTTTCTCGCGCACGAAAACTTTGTTGTCGCGCACTTCGGTTGACCAGCATGCGACCGGGCTCAACGCCGGCGCATGCAGCGCCTCGCCGGTCCGCAGATCGAAGCACGCGTGGTGCCACGGGCAACGTACCGTATCGTCGACCAGTAGGCCCTCGGCGAGCGGACCGCCGTAGTGTGTGCAGGTCGCCCCGACCGCGAAAAACTCGTTGCCGCGGCGCACAAGCAGCACCGCGTCATCACCGACGTTCCCGGCCAACATCGTTCCATCGGCAATCGTGTCGATCGCCACTCCAAGAGCCAGATCGGGACCGCTTGTTTCGGATTGTGCAGCGCTCATAGGCTCCCCGTTGCAATGCTATCGCCACGTCCAAACCGCGGCAGCGAGACTATGTCACCGATTATTGCACCGGATACGGCGAATGTCCGACGCGGGTTCAGGCGCGGCGCTGACGGACTGCGTACGTCGGCGGCGATAACGTCTGTCCATTCAGGCGACGCCAATCGGTCGCAGGAGGAATATCAATGCGCAGTCTTCTCTTTGTGTTGGCAATGCTCGCAGGCTCGATCAGTCCCAGTTTTGCCGAGACCAACATCGGGATCAGCATCGGCATCAACGTGCCTGCCTATCCGCAGTTGGTGCAGGTGCCGGGCTATCCGGTCTATTACGCGCCGCAACTCAATGCGAACTATTTCTTTTACGACGGCTTATATTGGGTCTACGACGGCGACAATTGGTACGCAAGCCAGTGGTACGACGGGCCGTGGGACCTCGTACCTCCCGAAGCAGTGCCGCTTTTCATCTTGCGAGTGCCAGTGCGTTATTACCGGCATCCGCCGGCCTATTTCCGTGTTTGGAGCTCGAATGGCGCGCCGCGGTGGGGGGAGCACTGGGGCCGCACGTGGGAGGAACGGCACCGAGGATGGGACCACTGGAACCGGTCCGCAATGCCGGCGCCCGCTCCGCTGCCGACGTACCAAAGACAGTATTCGGGTAACCGGTACCCGCACGGCGAGCAGCAGCAGGTGTTGCAGAGAGAGCATTACCAATACCGGCCGCACGACGCCGTCGCCCAGCGGCATTATCAGGGCGTCGCGCCGCAGGTAACGCAGAGCGCGCCGGCTCCTTTGCCGCAGCAAGCTCAACAGAACGGCCGCCGGCAAGCGGAACGGCAAGCGGAGCAGCAGAGCCGGCAACAACAAGAAGCCCAGCGACAGCAAGCGCAGCAACAGGCGCAACAGCAGCAAGCTCAGCAGCGCACGCAGCAAGAGGCCCAACAGCGTCAAGCGCGGCAGCAACAGCAGGCTCAGCAACGCACGCAGCAACAGGCCCAACAACAGCAGGCGCGGCAGCAAGCGCAGCAACAACAGGCCCAACGCGCACAGCAGCAGGCGCAACGCGCGCAGCAGCAAGCTCAACAACAGCAAGCGCAGCAACAGCAGCAGGCACAACGCGCGCAGCAACAGGCCCAACAGCAACAGCACGCAGCGCAGCAGCAACAGCTGGCCGCAGGACGAGAGCAGCAGGCACCGCCGGGACGGGGCCAGGAGCACAGAGAGCACCCGGGCCGCGGCGGCGAACCGGGTGGTTGAGAGCCGATCCTTTCAGCTTCTAGAATCCTGCGCGCGGTCCGACGCGATACCCGTCCGTCGCGGCCGCCGCGCAAAGATTTTCCCACGCGTCGATTGCGAAACTGCGCGCGACGATCACGATGAACTCGTCTGCCTCACCTGGCCGGTAATACAGCGCATTGACATGCCCCAGCAAGCTTTGCGCGCATGCGCTCGCGATAAACGCTCGAGGGTGAAAATCCAGCGGGCAATTGCGATTCAACACCCGGGCGCTGCCGGGGCCCGATACTTTCCAGCCGACGTAACTCGAGGATAGGTCGAACAATGCGCCACCCGCTGCGTTAAAGGCGGCGCGCGTCGCGTTGAAATCAGCGCCGATGGCATCGCGTACCAACACGGTAAGCCATGACTTGGGGCCCAGCCATAACACCGTTGCACCGCTGCGACGCGCCGTCGTATTGGGCTCCAGCGGCAGCGCGACACCGAGTAAGCGGGTAGCTTCCGACACGAATCCGGCTTGCGCAGCATTGCCGCGCACGTTCCACGCGAGCCCCCATTCGACGTCCGCGAGCGTGATGCCTTCGTCAGCCACGCAATCGCCCTCCATCCGGATCGATGAAGCACGACGGGCCGACTTTCACGCGCACCGATTTACCGGCGAGTGGCGAAACGGCCCATAGCATTTCGCCATACCGCGCAAGCCCGCCGGCGACGAGCGCGAGGGCGATCCACGCGTTCAAATTAGGACTGAAGCACCACGACGTGACATGGCCCACCATCGGGTTGGGCGGCGGACGATTCGGATCGGCGACGATCTTCGCACCGCGCGGAATTCGCGCGCCGTCCTGTGCTGTCAGGCCGACCAATTGCCATCGGTCAGGGACGTTCAACGCCGAACGTGCGAGCAGCGGCTTGCCGATGCACGCTTTGTTCGGATTGACGAGCTTCTCCATGCCGAGATCGGCTGCCGTCGTGCGTCCGTCGATCTCCGATCCGACGACGATGTGGCCCTTTTCGACACGCAATGTATTCATCGCTTCGGTGCCATAAGGCATGATGCCTGATGGTCGGCCCGCTTCGATCACCGCTTCCCACATCGCGCGACCGCGATGCGCCGGCACATGGAGCTCATACGCGAGCTCGCCCGAATAGCTGATCCGGAAGACGCGCACCGGAATCGGTCCGTTCGTTGATCTCAGCCGAGCGAATGCAACGCCGAGAAATGGAAGCGCCTCGTTCGAGACATCGATATCGACGAGCTCCGCGAGGACGCGCCGCGACTGCGGCCCCGCGAGCGCTGCCGCTGCCCAATTCTCGGTCACCGACGTCGCATACACATCGAGAGCGGGCCAATCCACCTGTAATAAGCGATCGATGTGCTGCATGATCGCCGCTGCATTCGCCGTTGTCGTAGTCATCAGAAAATGCGTTTCGCCGAGGCGCGACGTTGTGCCATCGTCGCGGACGACGCCGTCGTCGCGCAGCATCACGCCGTAGCGACAGCGTCCGATCGGCAGCGTATCGAAGCGGTTGATATAGATTCGATTCAACAATTCGGCGACATCGCGACCTTGCAGCTCGATCTTGCCGAGCGTCGAGACGTCGACAATGCCGACGTTTTGCCGCACGTTGCGCGCCTCACGGTTCGCCGCGTCGTCTTCGGATTCACTCTCACGCGGATAAGAGTGCGGGCGCTTCCACAGGCCGGCATTGACGAAGCGCGCACCCTGTTGCTGATGCCACGCATGCATTGCGCTATAGCGCGTTGGTTCGACGTGGATGCCGCGCGCGTGGCCCGGGAAAGCGCCCAACGCGACCGGCGTGTACGGCGGACGAAACGTCGTCGTGCCGACCTCGGGGATCGACACGCCGAGCTGCTGCGCCATCAGCGCGAGACCCATCACATTGCTCGTCTTGCCTTGATCGGTTCCCATGCCGAGCGTCGTATAGCGCTTCAGATGCTCGACCGACTCGTAACCTTCGCGCGCCGCGAGCGCGATGTCGGCAACCGTCACATCATTTTGCAGGTCGACAAATGCTTTGCCGCGGCGGTTCGGCAAAGGCGACGCCCAAAGGGGCTCGGTGGATGGCGGTTGATCGCGGACGACCATAGAAGGCGATCGTTCCACCGCAAAGCCTGCGCGCTTTGCCGCGGCCAGTCCTCCCGCGGTTCCGTCGGCAACGGCACCGGCAAGCGAGAAGCGTCCGTTCGCTGCGCCGACGGCCACAATCTGCAACGGTGCCGCCTTGGGCAAAAAGCTCGCCATGGTCGGGGCGTACTCGAGCGAGCCGCGCGCCTGGGAAAAGAGATGCACGGTTGGGCTGTAGCCGCCGGAAATCGCCACGACGTCGCACGCAATCGATGTCGACGCCCCTCCCCCCAGCGGCGTCACATCGACGCCGGATACGCGCAAGCGACCGCGCGCGCGAGCCACGATGGATTCAACATGCACGCTCAAATCCGCCGCGCTTGCGCTCTCCAGCGATTTAGCGTCGATTTTCGACTTCGATCGCGAATCGACGATCGCGGCGACGGAAATGCCCGCCTCATGCATAGCGAGCGCAGTCGCATAGGCCGCGTCGTTGTCCGCGAAAATCACCGCGCGTGTCCCGAGGCGCACGCCATAACGTTTGATGTAGCGGAGCGCCGCGCCCGCGAGCATCGTTCCAGGCAGATCATTGCCGGCGTAAGCGATACCGCGCTCGATCGCCCCGCTCGCCAGCACGACGGCCTTCGCTCGAATCATCCACATGCGATGGCGCGGAAGATGTGCGGGCGGATTCGACAGGTGATCGGTCACGCGCTCGATCGCGCCGACGAGATTGTCGTCGTAATATCCGAACGCAGTAGCACGTGAGAGCAGCGTGACGTCGCGACGACGCGCAAGCTCGCCCATTGGCGTTTCCGTGTCGACGAAACGGTGCGATTGTTGACATACGACGACGCGCGCACCGGTCATCGCGGCCGCCTGCGCCGCAGCGAGCCCCGCCGGCCCTCCGCCAATCACCAGCACGTCGCAGTGCACGTACTGATGCTCATAACGATCCGGATCAGCGAGCGTCGCCGCCCGACCGATGCCGGCCGCGCGGCGAATCAAATGCTCGTACTTGAGCCACCATCGCGGCGATCGCGGCCACATGAACGTCTTGTAATAGAACCCCGCCGGGAGGAGCGCTGAAAGCAGGCTCGCAGCCGCGCCGACATCGAAGCCCACCGACGGCCAGCAATTCTGGCTCCGCGCGACCAGGCCTTCATACAGCTCGAGCATCGTCGCGCGCGTATTCGGCTCGGTCTTGGCGCCGCTGCCGAGCTGCACCAACGCGTTGGGCTCCTCGGCGCCTGCGCTGTAGATTCCACGCGGCCGGTGATATTTGAAGCTTCGCGCGACGAGATGGATGCCATTGGCGAGAAGCGCGGATGCGAGCGTATCGCCGGCGTAGCCTTCGTACCGGTTACCGTCATAGGAAAACGCGAGCGGCTGCGAGCGGTCGATCTCTCCGTCCGATGACAAGCGCCAACGTTGCGTCAAGCGGAATCTCCGCCAAGCGGTCGTTCGATCGGCGCACTGGCCAGGATGTCGTGCGTGCGCGTATCGCGGCGAACCTTGAACCAGCTTCTGCAACCGGCGCCGTGATACCAAAGCTCATCGTGCGGACCGCATGGATTGTCGCGGAGATAGACGTAATCCACCCATGCGGCCTCGGACGCGTCAGGCTCGGGGCGCCGCAACGTCGCATCGCCTCCGTAGGTGAATTCGATCTGACTGCGCGGCCCGCACCACGGACACGGGATCAGCATCATCGTCGCGGCTCCCTTTTCAGTGCGCCCACGGATACGGACCCGCGCCCTTTTCGTCGATCGTGCGTCCTGCGGCGAAGCGCTCGAGCGTGAAAGCGGCATTGAGCGGATGCGGCTTGTCGTTGGCAATCGTCCACGCATGCACGTAGCCTGATGCGGGCGTCGCCTTGAAGCCGCCGTAGCACCAGCCGCCGGTCATGTAGAGACCTTGCACCGGCAGCTTTCCTATGATCGGGCTGCCATCCATCGTCATGTCCACGATGCCGCCCCACGTGCGCATCAAGCGCAGACGGCCGAAGCTCGGAAACAGGGCGAGACACGCGGCGACGACGTTCTCGATCATCGGCAGATTGCCGCGTTGCGCATACGAATTGTGGAAATCGAGATCGCCGCCCATCACCAACTCGCCCTTGTCCGATTGGCTGATGTAGAAATGTACGGCGCCCGACGTGACGACGGTGTCGAGCACCGGCTTCACCGGTTCGGAGACCATCGCCTGGAGGACATGCGACTCGATCGGCAATCTGATGTTCGCCATCGCGGCAACGCGGCTCGAATGACCGGCGACTGCGATGCCGACCTTCGCTGTCTCGATGTCACCCAGTGTCGTCCGGACCCCCGTCACCACCCCCCGCTCCATGCGAATCCCTGTGACTTCGCAGCGCTGAATGATGTCCACGCCGAGTGCGTCGGCCGCACGCGCATAGCCCCACGCGACCGCATCGTGGCGTACCGTGCCGCCACGCGGTTGGAAAAGGCCGCCGAGAATCGGGAATCGAGCTGTCGGAGAGCAATCCAGATTCGAAATTCGTGCCGCGATTTCATCGCGGGTGAGAAATTGGGCGTCGATGCCGTTCAACCGCATCGCATTGCCTCGCCGCATTGCGGCGTCCATGTCGGCGGGCGTGTGAACGAGATTGAGCACGCCGCGTGCGCTGTACATGACGTTGAAATTGAGCTCCTGCGACAGTCTCTCCCACAGCTTGAGCGAGAATTCGTAGAAATGCGCGTTCGGATCGAGATGGTAGTTCGAGCGAACAATCGTCGTGTTGCGCCCGGTATTGCCGCCGCCGAGCCATCCTTTTTCGAGCACAGCGACGCTGTGAATGCCATGCTCTTTCGCGAGGTAGTACGCGGTCGCGAGGCCGTGACCACCGCCGCCGATGACGACGGCGTCGTATCTCTTTTGGGGGGCCGGATTGCGCCAGGCGCGGGGCCAATTGCGATGCCCGCTGAACGCGCCGCCGATCAACGAGAAGATCGAATAGCGCTTCACCCGATCAGACTTTTCTTCGACGTCACAGGATTTGCGACAGGAATGCGCGCGTGCGTTCCTTCTGCGGCCGATCGAACAGCTCGGCGGGCGGCCCCGCTTCGACGATCAAGCCCGCGTCGGTGAACAGCACTTCGTCGGCGAGCTCGCGCGCGAAGCGCATTTCATGCGTGACCAGAATGCAGGTCATGCCTTCGCGGGCCAGCTCGTTAATCGTATTCAGAACTTCCTTGACGGTTTCGGGATCGAGCGCGGCGGTCACTTCATCGAACAGCATCACCTCCGGGCGCATTGCCAGCGATCGCGCGATGGCGACGCGTTGCTGCTGGCCGCCCGACAATTCGCCGGGATACGCGTCACGCTTTGCGGCAAGCCCCACTTTGGCAAGGAGCGCCAACGCACGCTCGCGCACTTCCTTCGGGTCCTCCCGCAGCACGTACAGTGGCGCCATCATCACGTTGTCGAGCGCGGTCTTGTGCGGAAAGAGGTTGTACTGCTGAAAGACCATCGAGACTTCCTTGCGGAGCGCGATCTTTTCCGGGTCGGTCTTGAGAGCGTGCACGTCGAAATCGGCGACGCGAATGCTGCCGCTCTTGATCGGCACCAGTCCGTTGATGCATCGGAGCAGCGTCGATTTACCCGATCCCGATGGACCGATGATGCATGCGACGCCGCCCTTGCCCACGTTGAACGAGATTCCCTTCAGCACTTCGACATCGCCGAACGATTGGTGCACATCGCGTAGCGCGACGATCGCTTCCCCGTGGTTATCGGCCATGGCGCTCTTATTGTTTGACGGCATAGCGCGTTTCAAGCCGCACCGTCCAGCGTGCGATCGGATAGCAATACGCGAAGAACCACAGCAGCACGTAACTGTAGAACGCGAGCAGCAACCCCGGCCGGCTCTCGGCTGAAAGCGCTCGCTGCGTGAGCGTCATCATCTCGTTGACGCCGACGATTGACGCCAGGACAGTGGCCATCGTGAGAATCGCGTACAGGTTCATCCAGGGCGGCAGCATTCGCTTGATGCATTGAGGGAAGATGATCATCCACAGCGTCTGCCGTCGATTGAATGCGAGTGAGGCGGCCGCCTCCCATTGCGTCGTGGGAATCGACTGGATCGCGCCGCGCACGATTTCGGAGACGTTGGCCATTACGGGGAGCGCGAGGCCGAGCGTGGCTTTCGTCCAATCCGGAATGGGAATCGTCACGCCGAAGGCGGTCACCTGGAACGGCAGCAGAAACATGCAATAGAACAAGAGCACGAGCCATGGCGCGTTGCGGAAGAAATGCGTCGCAAAAAACGCCCCCTTTTTCACCGCCGGCGAAAGCGATACCTGCGCGAAACCGACGAACACGCCCGCGAGCGTGCCGAGCGCCATCGCGACGAAGCTGATTGCAAGGTTGAACACAAAACCGCGGGCGAGCAGCGGCGTCCATTTCCAAATCGTTGCGAAGACCGATGCGTCTGCGGGCTGCGCTTGCGCTTGCGCGATGCCGCAGCCAAGGGCAAATACGATAAGGAGCGCAATTCCATGCGAGGGCTGGAGCCGCCACGCCGGTCCTCCGATCTCACGCTCGCGCAATGACGCACGCGTGAGCCGCTCCGCGCTCGGAAGCAGCACCGGTAGCGTGTGACGGCGCATTTCAGAGTTCATGCGCCGAATCCCGGCACTCGAATTGCGCGCTCCCATCGATGCATCAGATAGACGACAATGCCGACCAGCACGAAGTAAGCGACCAGCAATACGTTCATCATGACCGGCACGTTCAACTCGTCCGACCAGATCTGGCTCGACACATAGAGCATTTCAGGAACGGCAATCGCGTACGCGAGCGTCGTCGTCTTGACGAGATTGACGAGATTGTTGTTGAGCGCCGGCAGGCTGATGCGAAACGCGAGCGGCAGCACGATTCGTAGATACGCCTGTGTTCGGTTGAATCCGAGCGACTCGGCGGCCTCCAGTGTCGTCCGCGGGACGGCCTCGACGCCGGCGCGAAAAATTTCGACGTTGAACGCGCCGGCGAAGAACGAAAGCGACACGATCGCCCAGGTCACGTTCGTCACGAGCGGACCGCCGCCCGCCGCCTTCAGCAGACTGCCGAGACCGAAGTAAAAGAAATAGAGCTGGACGAGCGGCGGCGTGTTGCGAAATGCCTGGATGTACCAATAGACGATCGTTCGCGCGACGCGCAGCCGCGACCCCTGGATCCACGCGCCGACGACGCCGATGACGACGCTCGAGACGATGCAGATGACCGACAGCCGCACGGTCATCAGGAAACCGTTGACGAAGCGGCCGCGATCGAATGGGTCGTAGAAGATCGTGAGATTGATGCCGGTGGTGTCGTACAGCCACCGGAACCAATCCCAGACGCCCTGCACCGGCCGCTCCGCATTCCGCTTCTATCGCGCGGATGCCGCGCCGAATCGCGCTGCGCGCGGCATCATCGCGACTATTTGCCGTACTTGTCGTGCATTTCCTGCGCGAACTTCGTCGCCTTGATGCCGTGCTTCTTTTCCAGCTGCTGAATGAAGCCGGTCTTGTGCCAGTCGGTAATTGTCTTGGACATGAAATCGGCGAAGTTCTTTTCCCCTGTCTTGACCGCAAGTCCCCACGGCTGCACGAGAATCGATTCGAGCGGCATCTCGTAGTCGCTCCACTCGGGCTTTTGCAATTCGCCGACGATCGCCGTGTCGTCGTAGGCGAACGCGACGCAATTGCCGTTACGAAGCGCCGAATATGCCTCGGCCGTTCCCGGGAATGCGACGCCCTCGATTCCGTACTTTTCCTGCAGCTCCTTGTTGTAGAACGAGCCCTGGATCAGGCACACCTTCTTGCCCTTGAGCTGCTGCCAACTCGCGATCTTTTCGGACTTCTTCGCCATCACGTTCGTACCCGATGCGTAATAGTCCGGCTCGACGATGTCGACGGTCTTGCGCCGCTCGGGCGTGTCGCTCATCGTCGCGATCATCAGATCGATCTTTCCTTGTTGCAGAAATTGAATGCGATTCGACGCGACAACCGGCGTCAGCTCGAGCTTGACGCCGAGGCGCTTCGCCACGTCGGCGGCGAGATCCGGCTCGAAGCCGACGATTTTCCCGGAAGGATCGAGATACCCGAAGGGACGGTAATCCGCCTTCGTCCCGACGACGAGGACACCCTTCTTCTTGACGTCATCCAGAACATCGGCGTTGACGGCGTGCACGCCCAGCATGCCGAGAACGAGCGTCGCTGCGATCAACCATTTGGTGCGCATGTTGTTCCTCCGCTCAAGAAATTGATTGGGACGAGTTTGTCTTTTCCGGCTCCTGCGCAATTGTGCCCGATTGCCGCCGGCCGGCAATCTTCGACTTCATTTCGGTCAACGCCCGGTCGAAAATCGTCATCGCGAGATCGATATCCCCGCGCGCCACCGTTAGGGGCGGTGCGATGCGCCATACCGATCCGCGCTCGGGACGGCGGCGGATATTCATTGAAAGACCGAGCTCCAGGCAGCGCTCGGTCGTCAGCGCGCCCAATTCGTGATGCGGCTCGCGCGTCTCGCGATCCTTGACGAGCTCGATTCCGCGCAACAGTCCCATCCCGCGCACATCGCCGATCTCTTGGTGCCGTCGCTGGAGATCGTTCAGTGAGGCGGCCAGATACTCGCCCATCGCGCGGCTTCGCGCGAGCAACTGTTCCTTGTCGATCGTCTCGAGCACGGCTAGGCCGACCGACGACGGCAGGGGGTCGGACACGTGCGATGTGTAGAAGCTGAAGCCGCGTCGATGACAGGTCTCTTCGATCGCGTCGGTCGTGATCACACCGGCGAGCGGTATTCCACCGCCCAATGTCTTCGATACCGTCATGATGTCCGGCGTCACGCCAAGATGCGATGCCGCGAACCAATGTCCGAGACGGCCGAATGCCGTTTGGGCTTCATCGAAGATGAGCAACATGCCGCGCTTGTGTGCTTCCCGCTGCAACGCGTCGAAATAACCATCCGGCGGCACGATGACGCCGCCGGCGCTGATCACGGGCTCCGCGATGACCGCCGCACGCGCGCCGGTCGATTGCGCATCGTACAAATCGAAGCCGACTTTGAGGCACGTGCGGTCGCATCGGTCCTTGCAATGCTTGATCGGACATCGATAAGCGTTCGGCTCCGGCAGCACGAACGTGCCCGGCATGCCCGGTCCATAGCCTTTACGATCGCTCGCAAACGAAACCGAGCTCGCGTTTCCCGTGACGCCATGCCACGAGCCGCCCAAGCCGAGGACTTCGAAGCCGCCGGTCGCGAGCTTCGCCATCTTGATCGCCGCTTCGTTGCTTTCGCTGCCGGTATTGACGAACAGCGATTTGTTGAGCGGCTTGGGAGCGATCTTCGCGAGCGCTTCGGCGAGTTGCACGACGCTGCGCGGGATCATTCCCGAGAAAAGATGCAGCGCGGTATCGCAGCACTTCTTGATTGCCGCAACGATGTTCGGATGATTGTGGCCGACCGTCGCGCACATCTGGCCGGACGTGAAATCGAGAATCTTATTGCCTTTGGCATCCCAGACATAGCAGCCGGACGCCTTCTCGATCACCTCGCAATACGCGTCGCCGCCGTAGCGGATCAGATGCTTGCGAAAATCCGAATGACCTTCGTCTTGCGCCGTCATGTCTCGCTCCCGGCCGTGCTCGCATTGGGCCTACGACGCCCCGGCACGTCGATCATACGCGCCGCATGACCGGTCGCCTTCAAAAAGCGCTCGAGCTCTGCGTGTGGAATCACCATCGTCGCGCTGTTGACGAGAGGATGCGCATGGACCGCATCGGCTTCCCACAGGCGTCGATCGATAATGAATTCCACGGAGTGCGCCGTATCGTTGACGAGCGCCAAGAGGCTCACCGATCCCGGCGTGATGCCCAGGTGCTCCAACAGCCTCTCTGCCGATGCGAATCCCAATCGACGCGCGCCGAGACGATCGCCGAGCGCATCGAGGTCCACGGCGACATCGTGCGGAACGGTCACGAGAAGATGACGCGTCCCTTTTTTGTCGCGAAGGAATAGATTCTTCGTCTTCAGCCCCGGCAAAGGCGGCACCAGGCGCTCCGACTCGTCGACGGTCATTACGGGCGAATGATCGACGCGCCGCAAAGCGATACGGTGACGCGCGAGAAAGGCGTCGAGATCCGCCGACATGAGGCGCGCCGCCATCAGCTCCACGGAAACGGGCTGTTGGACACCGGATGCAACCGTCCTTCGGCGTAGCGCGAAAAGCGAAATGGCGTGAGCAACGAAGCCGGCTCACCGAGGAGCTCGCCGGCGACAAGCTCGCCGACGCCGATCATCTTGAAACCGTGATTCGAGTCGGCGATCACATAAACATTCTCCCGAAAGCGATCGAACACCGGAAAGCTGTCCGGGGTAAAGCAGCCGATGCCCCCGGAAGGTTCCTGTCGATAGACGCCGTGCTTTCCCTCGAAGCGCTTTTGGCAGAATGCGAGCGCCGAAGTCCACATATCGGCGAAATTGTCGGTAACGACGAATTCGGGCGATTGAGGACCGTAGGGATCGACGCGCACGTCGTCGGCATCGCGCTCGACGCTCGCCGGCATCGCGCCGCCCTGAACACCATTGAAATGGAAATCGGGCTTGTAGTAGAGGCCCCATAATTTGTCGGTGACGAGCTTTCCGTCGCGATCGGAATATAGCGGCGCATCGGTGTCGACATGAATGACCGGCGGCATGCGCCCATCGTTGGTTTTCTGGAATTCGGGATCGACGCCGAGCGTGCCTTCCTGCAGCGCCATGTAACGCCACATCCGCACGCCGTCGTGCATCGTGCCGTCGCGACCCTTGATGCGAACGGTTTTCGGCAGATCGAGCAGGTTCCAGATCGCGTTGATCCAGGGACCGACCGCCACGATCACATGCTCGCACGCTATGGCGCCGACGCTCGTCTCGACCCCCGCAATCGATTCGCCGCCATTGGCCGAGCGAAAACCGGTCACTTGAACGCCGGCGATGATCTCGACGCCTGATGCAGCCGCCTTTTCCGCCAGACCTTGCACCGCCGCCAGATTGTTCGCATAACCGCCCCGCTTCTCGTGCAAAACCGACGTGACGTTGCGTGCCTGCCAATCCTGAAACAGACCTTTCATGTACGCGAGCGATGCGCGTTCGCCTTCGATGAAGACCGACTCGTAATCGATCGCCTTCTGCTGTTCGTAGATCGAGCCCACTTGCGCATGCATGGCTTCGGGGCTGATCTGCATGTATCCGACGGGGTGATAGCTGTACGCCGAAGGATCGCGCTCCCACACGGAGACCGAATGGGCCATCAGCTCGCGCATCGCCGGTTGATAATAGTTGTTGCGCACGACGCCGCAGGCGATGCCCGAAGCACCCGCACCGACGTCTGCTTTGTCGAGCACGACGATGCGGATTCCTTGTGCGCCGACCGTCTTGCCCTGTGCACGCAATCGCTGCGCGAGATGCATGCCGGTCGAAAGGCCGTGAATGCCGGCGCCGATGATGACGTAGCTCGCGGAGGCAGGAAGGGACGGCACGTTGGGTGTCCTTCAAGCGAGTGGAAAATTGATCATGTGACGGGGGACAGCAGCTCGTCGACGAGCGCGCTTACCGCCGCGGTTTCCGCCGCGAGCGAAGCGACCAGCGTCTCGATGCGCCCGGTGCGCGCGGCGCCGAGCACCGGTGTGGCGAGCGCGCGATATTTGTCGACGAGCTCCTCGTCGGTCAGTGAATTCTCGGGATTTCCACGCGCCTGCGCCGGCTCCGATACCAGCGTACGGCCATCGGCAAGCGTGATCCGCAAACGCGCCCACCGCTCGGCGGGGAAGCGGGACGAGAAGCCGGCGTCTTCGCTCAGCTCGATCGTGCCGAGAATGCGCGAGACACGGCGATCGTCAAGCGCCGTGGCGCTGACTTGTTCCGCGCCGACGCGGTCGAACACCAGTGCCGCGGCGACACCGTACGGAAGGCTGTATTGCGCTTCGTCGGTGGTCGCCGGCGACGGACATTGCGAGCCCAGATCGACGGCCTCGCGAAAGCTCTCGATGCCGACGCGCACGACATCGGCGACAGCGAAGCGATGCGCACGCTTCAACGCGAGCGCCGCTTCGATCGCCGGCTGCGCCCAGCGACACACCGGATACGCCTTGAAGTACTGCTCGCGAATGCGCCAGCGCTGGCCGAGGTCGCTCCACAGCGCGCGAACATTGTCGTCCTCGACGGTGAGCGCGGGCGCGCCCGTGAAGCCGTC
>DASXPO010000076.1:0-33280 GCA_036493535.1 Casimicrobiaceae bacterium | reverse complement strand
GCGCCAACTATCGAACTGATCCTTGGCTGTAGGGAAGTTCCAGCCTACGTTTTCCAAGCACATAGCAAGTCCCGATCGCCGCACACGCGATGGGAAGTCGTCGTGATTCACGTGTCCTGCCTTTGCCATCGCCACGCTGTGCTCATGGGCGAGTCCGGCAATTATCTTGTCGACCGCTAATGCGGGACGCCCATGGCTGATGCGGTACTGATTCACCAGTGCAGTGAGACGCTGAGGATAGTCGGCGTCGTTTTCGGCCACCGCAGCGAATGCAAACGCGCCAATCGAGACGGCTACGAATATCCGGGCGGTATCTAGATGCATCAGCATTTAGGTACAAAGGATTTCTGCAGTCAGTCTATCGAGTTGGCTGGCAATGAACCCCAGATTGTGTGTGTCGCACAGCAGGAGCGTGCGGTTATTTGTCCTGCTCGGCATCTGACCTGACGGACACCGTCTGATGTGATTGAACTCTCAGGCAAGCACGAAAGCGGTCATGCAATCGCGACTTGGCAAGGCGCACTATCGACGCTCTACGGCCGTTGCGCCGCGAAAGAACCGGACATTCAACCGCGATCAACTCGATCCTTTCGGCTACTGAATCACCTCGTCCGCGTGCGCCAGCACCGACTGGGGGATCGTGAGGCCCAGTGCCTTCGCGGTTTTCAGGTTGATCACCAGCTCGAACTTGGTCGGCTGCTCGACGGGCAGGTCGCCGGGCTTGGCACCCTTGAGAATCTTGTCGACGTAGGTCGCGGCACGCCGATGCAAATCAACAGAGTTCGCTCCATAGGACATAAGGCCCCCGGCATCGACAAACTCCCTCGATGTGTACACTGCCGGCAGCCGGTTCTCGGCCGCCAGGTCCACGAGGCGTCTATGCTCTCTGAGGAACCTGTTGCTTGGCAGCACAGTCAGAGCACCCGCGCGCGCGCTGCTTATGTCCGAGAAGGCCTTGGCGAATTCGGCCGGACCTCGCGCCTCAACGAATTGAAGCCGCACCCCCAGCGCCCGTGCTGCGACGTCTGCTCCCGTCGGCATGTCTTTGTCCGTGCGTTCGCCGAGGGCACCTGGCAGCCAGAGGACAGCGACCCGATCAACCCCCGGAACGGCCTGCTTGAGCAGTTCCAGACGCTTGCCGACTAGCTCCGGGCCAAGGCTGGACAACCCCGTGACATTGCCGCCCGGCCGCGCGAGGTTGGTGACGAGCCCGCTCTCAACCGGATCACCAAGACCAGTGAAGACAATGGGGATAGTCTTGGTCGCCTGCATCGCCGCCAGGGCGACGCGTGTGCCTCCGCCCACGAAGATGACATCAACCTTGAGCGCAACCAGTTCGGCCGCAAGAGCGAGGAGCCGCTCGAGCTTCCCCTCGGCATCTCGGTATTCAATCACGACGTTGCGGCCCTCGACGTAGCCGAGGTCACGCAGTCCTTGGAGGAAGGCGTCGCGCAGGTGGGGGCTAGAGGCCAGGCTGGGCGATAGGTAGCCAATTCGAGCGACCTTGGCCGCCCGCTGGGCCTCGGCGGCGAGCGGGGCCGTCCCGAGCGCAAGCAGTGCAAGTACCGTGTCACGCCTGTCCATCCGACTCCCCCCAATCGATTGGATGAACGCGAAAAGGCTCGCGCTCGCGGCGCCGATATTGATCCGCCATTTGCAGGTACGCCGTCTCGAGCGCCTTCGTGGTTCGCGCGGTGTCGAAGAGCGGGCTCTCGCGTCCGGGTCCTGCCAGGTAGTCGCGCAAGCGCCGCCGCTCAGTGGAGTTCCGCGCCAGCGCAATCGCTTTCTCCTCGTAGCTCGCAACGTCGTCGGCGATCAATTCCAGCAATCCCACCGCCGACAATAGGCTTGCGGCGACGCGGCCCGCGAACGTTTCGCCGCGCAGCGTCAGCAGGGGGCAGCCCGCCCATAGCGCATCGCTCGCCGTCGTGTGCGCGTTATAGGGCCATGTGTCCAGAAACAAATCCGCGTGGCGATACAGCCCCAGGTATTCGGCATTCGGGCGCGACCAAGCGAACACGACTCGCGCCGGATCGATGGCGCGGCTTTGCATCTGTGCGCGAAGGTTTGCGATCGCCGGATCGTTCTCGTGTCGCGCAAGAAGCCACAACACCGAGTCGTGGACGGCCGAAAGAATTCTCGCCCACGCATCAAAGACTTCCGAATTCAATTTGTAGGTATTGTTGAAGCAACAAAATACGACGGCGTTCGCGGGAAGCTGCAACACCGAGCGGCCCGGCGGCGCGGCGATCGGCCGCTTCCGGTCGTTCACCTGATAACTATCCGGCAGCAGCACCAGCGCTTCCGCGTAATCGGCTGCGTGCGTAATCGGCGTGACGACATCGTCGCCGATCAGATAATCGACGAGGCCGCCGCCGATCGTGCCGGGGTAGCCGAGGTAATGCACCTGGACCGGCGCGGGACGAAGCGCAAGCGCGGCAGGCGGAGCGCCCTCGGTGTGGCCCTTGAGATCGACCAGGATGTCGATCCCATCGCGTCGAATGACATCGGCGAGACGCTGCGGAGTCCATCCCGCCGCGTCGACGAAGCGATCGAATGCGCGGGTCACGCGCGTGCGCATCGGACTTTTGTCATCGGGACCCGTCGAATAGCCGACCACTTCGAAGCGGCGCCGATCGTGCTGCTCGAACATGCCGGCGGCGAGAAATGCGGTCGCGTGCGTATGAAAATCGGACGACAGATAGCCGATGCGCAAGCGCGCGCCCGAGAGAAGACGCAGGGTCGGTGCAGCGGAAGGACGCGTAAGTGCGGTGGTCCACGCTTCGGCGCAGCGTCGCTGCTCGGCGCGCGTCGACGGTTGCGAGAGCAGAACGAACGGCGAGAGCAGCGGCACGTTGGCTGCGATACCGGCGCGAAAGCGTGCGCGGAATTCACCGATGTCGCGCCAATCGGCGAGGCGCTGCCGGATGAATAGAAGTTGCGATAGCGCGGCCCCATTGTTGGGGTCGATGCGCAGCGCCTGTTCGTAGGCATTGGCCGATGCGGCAAGCTCGCCGCGCCGCTCGAGCAATCCGGCAAGCTCGAAGCGCAATGCGCCGTTCGTGGGCTTACGCGACAACGCAGTCGCAAGCGTCGTCTGCGCGGCGTCCAAGCGGCCGACGACGATCTCGAGTTGTGCCTTGTGACCCGCGAAGGCCGGCTCATCGGCGATGAAGCCCGCGGCGCGCGTCGCCGCGTCGAGCGCCTCCAACACGCGTCCTTGCGCTTCGAGCGCCAACGCCAGGTTGTGCCACGCGCCGGCATGCGTGCCATCGGCGGCGATCGCGCTGCGCGCGGCGACCTCTGCATCGCTGTCGTGACCGAGCGCAAGCTCCGATGCAGCGAGATTGGTCCAGATCTCGGACGACTTCGGCGCCAGTCGAGTCGCTTCCTTGAGCGCATAGAGCGCCGCATCGCGCCGATCGACGGCCTCGAGCGCCGATGCGAGATTCGACCACGCATCAGCCGAACCTGGATCGACGTGGATCGATGCGCGAATCCGCTCGATCGCCTCGGGGTGCTTGCCCGCTTGATGCAAGACGACGCCGGAAAAGTGCAGGGCGGCGGCGTGCTGCGGATCCGTTTTCAAGATCGCGTCGTAGCGCAAGAACGCCTCGCGGAGCTTGCCTTGCTGATGCAGGCGCAAGGCGCGTTCGAATTCGGCGTCGATGCTCACGGATCGCGAAACCTTGCGGAGTAAAAGGCCGCCAGTCTAATCGAATGCGCGCCCCGCAGCGGTGAAAGCCGATGCTGACAACGTCCGCAACGGCGTATGATCGTGCGCTTTCGTTTCGAGCGTTGCTGAAATGACCGATCGACGCCTCTTGTTGAAGGCGCTTGCGGCTGTCCCACTCGCCGTCCTCGGCATTCCCGCGCGAGGCGCGCCGGACGACACGGCGGCGTTCGATAAGACGTCGCAAGCATTGACCGGCTACGCCGCCCCCAGCGGAAGTGACACGAAGGCGATGCTGACCGCATTCGCGACTGCCGATCGCCGCGCGGCGCTCGCGCGGCTTGCGCGCGTCGTGGCGAGCACGCCGGCCGATCGCCTCGATGCGGCGTTACGCGATAGCGGGCTCGAGACGATCGCCGACGACCTGGTCGCGGCGTGGTACTCCGGCATCGTCGCGAACGGCAAGCAGCAACGGCTCGTTCTGTACACAGATGCGTACGTGTGGTCGGCGATGACGTTTACGAAACCAATGGGGGTCTGCGGTGGCGTAACCGGCTACTGGAAGGATCCGCCGACATGAGCGCCGCGATCGGCGGCCTTTTCCGCTGATGGACGCCGACGTCGTCATCGTCGGTGCCGGCATTTCAGGCGCGCTTGTCGCTGACAAGCTCGCCTCAGCGGGCGTGAAGGTGCTGATCCTGGAAGCAGGGCCTCGCGTCGACCGAGGATCCGCTGTCACGCAGTTCTACGACGCGCTCGTCAAAGTCCCGGAATGCGCGTATTCGAATGCCGCATATGCGCAGCACCCGCGCTCAGACAATCTCGACTTCTACTACGTGCAGACCGGCCCGGACAGATTCGCGAGCACCTATTTGCGCCAGGTCGGCGGCACGACGTGGCATTGGTTAGGGACGTGCCTGCGACTCGTCCCCGATGATTTTCGCTTGGCGACGCGCTTCGGCCGCGGCGTCGATTGGCCGCTCGACTATGCGACGCTCGAGCCATGGTACGGCGCCGCCGAACACGAGATCGGCGTCGCCGGTGATTCGGCGGTCGATCTGGGTTCGCCGCGCTCGTCCGCGTATCCGATGCCGGAGATTGCGCAGACGTTCCTCGATCGCGGGATCGCCCATGGGTTCGAGGGCACGCCGTATGAAGTTCGCTCGACGCCGCAGGGCCGCAATTCGACCGAACGCGACGATCGCCCGCCTTGCTGCGGCAACAACAGCTGTATTCCGATCTGCCCGATCCAAGCGAAGTGCGATGCGACCGTGCACATCGCGCGGGCGGAGAAGGGCGGTGCAAATGTTGTCGCGCAGGCGGTCGTTCATCGGATCGAAGTCGGACGCGATCGGCGCATCAGCGCCGTGCGCTACAAGCATCCGGATGGCAGCGACCATCGGGTCAGGGCCAAGACGTTTGTGCTCGCCGCCCATGCGATCGGAAGTCCGAAACTTTTGCTGATGTCGCGCGGAGCCAACGCGCCGCATGGCGTGGCTAATTCCAGCGATCAGGTCGGCCGCAACCTGATGGATCATCCGGTGCAGCTGTCTTGGGCGCTCGCGCGCGATCCGTTGTTTCCGTATCGCGGACCGCTGTCGACCTCCGGTGTTGAGAACACGCGTGCCGGAGATTGGCGCGCAACGCGGCCGTCGTTTCGCATCGAGATCGGCAACGACGGCTGGTCGTGGCCGACGGGCGCGCCGATCAGTGATGCGCAGGCAATGGCGCGGAAGGGCCTGCGGGGCGATGCCCTCAAACATGCGCTCTATGAGCGGACCGCGCGGCAGATTCGCTTCGGCACGCTGACCGAGCAGCTGCCCGACCCCGCGAATCGCATTACGCCCGATCCGGCGAAGCGCGATCCGCTGGGTGTTCCGCGGCCGCGCATTGCATATCGAATCGACGAATACACCAAAGCCGGGCTTGCGGATGCGCGCACGATCCACGAAGCCGCATTCAAGCGCCTCGGCGCAACGGACATCGCGCACAAGACCGACGAGCATTTTCAGGGCGCGGGGCATGTCATGGGCACGGCGCGAATGGGCCGCAACGCCAAGAGTGCGGTGGTCGATGCCGACCTTCGCGCCTTCGACCATCGCAATTTGTTCATCGAGGGCAGCGCCGTGTTTCCCACGGTCGGGGCCGCGAATCCTACGCTGACGATCGCTGCGCTCGCTCTGCGATCGGTCGACGCGATTCGCGCGTCGCTCTCGAACTGATCCTTTCATGAATCGTGGACATTGAAGCGCTCCGCCAGGATGTCGCGCTCGCCAATCGCATCATCGAGCGCTGCGGCCTTTCGAATGTTTTCGGTCATGCGAGCGCGCGCATTCCGGAAACCGAGACTTTTCTTCTGCCGTCGCGGCGCGCGCCCGGTTTTGCGGAAGCGGACCGCCTGTTGGTCGTCGACTTCGATGGCAACGTTCGCGCCGGCGACGGCACTCCGAATAGCGAGTTGTGGATTCATGCGCGCATCTACGCGGCGCGTTCCGATATCGGCGGAGTCGTCCACGCGCATCCGCAGGGATGCATCGGCCTTTCGCAAATCGGTCACCCGTTTTGCATCGTCCACAACCAGGGCGGTGCGTTCGCGTCGGGCGTTGCCGCCTTCGACGAAATCGGCTTGATCAGGACCCGCGAAGCGGGCGATCGCCTTGCAAACTCCATCGGCAACGCCAACGCGATCGTCATGCGCGGCCATGGAATCACCACCGCGACGGCCGACGTTCGCGCGGCCACCGTTGCCGCGTGTTTCCTGGAAGAAGGCGCGAATCTGCAATTGCGAATGCTCGCCGCCACCGCGGGCGACCCGGCGCGGATCCGCACTTACTCCGCCGCGGAAGTCGATCGCGTCAGCGACCAGCTCGGACCTGCCATCGTCGCGCGGGCGTGGGAGTACTACGCCGCGGTTGCAAACGCGCGCCCGATCGGCGGAGGGTTTGCCTAATCGGCCCTCGCGCCGGTGCGGCGCACGACCTCGCTGAATTTTTTCGCTTCGATGCGAATCGTTTCGGCGAACTGTTCTGGCGTCCCCGGTGCCGCTTCGAATCCGAAGTTCTTGAGCTGGACCGCAACGTCAGGGTCCGCGAGCACACGATTGACGTCGGCGTTGATGCGGCGAACGACGTCGGGCGGGGTACCCCGAGGCGCCACCAATGCGAGCCACGAGCCGACTTCGAAACCGGCGGGTCCGCCGGCTTCTTCAACGGTCGGGACATCGGGCAGCGCCTTCAATCGCTGCTTCGCCGCGATCGCGATCAACTTGAGCTTTCCCGATTGCATCAGTGGCAACGCCGATCCGAGTGTCGAGAACGCCCAGCCGACGTCGCCGTTGGCGATCGAGACATACATCTGGGATTGATCCTTGAATGGCACGTG
Organism: Casimicrobiaceae bacterium; assembly: GCA_036493535.1. Classification (GTDB taxonomy): domain Bacteria; phylum Pseudomonadota; class Gammaproteobacteria; order Burkholderiales; family Casimicrobiaceae; genus VBCG01. The sequence goes on along the minus strand of DASXPO010000076.1, from coordinate 26,226 downwards.
AATCATTTTCGTGCCGGTCAGATATTCGAATTCGGCGCTTCCCAAATGCGAGGGGCTGCCGACATACGATGAACCGTACGTCACGCTCTCCGGATTGGCCTTTGCGGCGGCGATCAAGGATCGCACGTCGGGATATGGCCCGGACGTTGCAACGGTTAGAAAGAACGGCGTCCGGTAGATCATCGCCACGGGCACGAAGTCTTTGTCCGGATCGTAGGGCAGCTTCTTGTAGAGCGCCGGATTGATCGCGACGTGCGCGTTGCTGACGACGAGCAGCTCGTATCCATCGGTCGGGGCGTTCTTCACGGCTTCGATCGCGATGAAACCGCTTGCGCCGGGACGCGGATCGACGAGCACCTGCTGCGACCAGAGGCGGGACAGCTTTTCGGCGAGCACGCGCGTAAACACGGCAGGCGCCGCGCCCGCGGAATACGGCGCGGTGATTTTCACGACCTTCGCCGGATAGGTCTGCGCGACTGCAAACGATGCCGTGGCAAAGCACGCCGCGATCACGATGACAATGCGCGTGAGCGAAGCTCCGATCATCGTCGCTCCTGAGTCCCTTCATCGGTCGAGCCGAGGACCTCCGTCCAAACGTACCACATGACGTTGCGCATGTCTTGACACCGCATCGACGAGTGGAACATCCTCGCACTGCCCCGCACCACGGAGGATCGCCATGACGAATCTGAATATCAACGGGAAGCAATACAACGTCGACTTGCCGGAGGACACACCGCTACTCTGGGTCCTGCGCGATCAGCTTGGCCTCACGGGAACCAAGTTCGGTTGCGGCATGGCGCTCTGCGGCGCGTGCACGATCCACGTTGATGGCCAACCGGGACGGGCATGCGTGACGCCGATCTCCGCCTTGACCGGCAAGAAGATCACGACGATCGAGGCGATTGGCGCCGACAAGGTCGGCAAGGCGGTGCAAACGGCGTGGGTCGAAATGGGCGTACCGCAATGCGGCTACTGTCAGGCCGGACAAATCATGTCCGCAACGGCGCTGCTCAAGAAGAAGCCGAAACCCACCGACGCGGACATCGACGAAGCGATGACGGGGAATATCTGCCGTTGCGGCACGTATGCGCGCATTCGCGCGGCCATCAAGCGCGCCGCGGGCGACAAGGGAGCAATGGCATGAATTCGACATTCGACACGCGCGAAGCGAACGACGAAGTCACGTTCGGCGATACGTTGGTGATTGCGAACGTCAGCCGGCGTCATTTTCTCAAGCAAACATCCGCACTCGGGGGTTTGGTCCTCGCGGCCGGATTTCCGATGACGGTTCATGCCGCCGATCCGCCGAAATATGGCGCCGACGGGATGCCCCATGGCTGGATCGACAGTCCGCTCGTATTCGTCGCCATTGGCGCGGACGGCATCGTCAGCATCATCTGCCATCGTTCCGAGATGGGGCAGGGCGTGCGCACCGGCATGCCGATGATCGTGGCGGACGAGCTCGAGGCCGATTGGAATCGCGTGCGCGTCGTGCAGGCGCCGGGTGACGAGGAACGCTACGGCAATCAGGACACCGATGGCTCGCGTAGCACGCGCCATTTCTTCATGCCGATGCGCCGCTGCGGCGCTGCGGCGCGGCAGATGCTGGAAGCCGCCGCGGCTGCCCGCTGGAAGGTTCCCGTCGGCGAAGTGGAAGCCAAGAACAGCGAAGTGATCCATCGTCCCACGGGACGACGCTTGAGTTACGGTTCGCTCGCCAAGGACGCAGCACGGCTGCCCATTCCCGCAGTGGACGCGATTCGTCTCAAGAACCCCGCTCAGTTCCGTTACATCGGGTCGGACAAGATCAAGCTGCTCGACGCGCAGGACATCGTCACCGGGAAAGCGCAGTACGGCATGGACACGCGCGTTGATGGGATGCTCTATGCAGTCGTCGCACGTCCACAGGTGTACGGTGGAAAGGTGGTCAATGTCGACTCGGCCGATGCGCTCAAGGTGCCCGGCGTTGTGAAGATCGTCTCCATTGAACCGACCCCCGGCGCGCCGCATTTCAATCCGTTAGGGGGTGTCGGCGTCATCGCGAATAACACGTGGGCGGCGATCCAGGGTCGCAAGGCGTTGAAGATCACCTGGGACGACGGTCCGAACGCCGGCTATGACTCCGCCGCTTACAGGGCGACACTCGAAGAGGCCGCGCGTAGGCCGGGAAAGGCCGTTCGCAATGAAGGCGACTTCGCTGCCGCGGCGGGTGCTGCCGCAAAGCGAATCACCGCCGAATACTATCTACCGCATCTTGCGCATGCCTCGATGGAGCCGCCGGCGGCGAGCGCGCGCATCGTGCAAGGCAAGTGCGAAGTCTGGGGTTGTTTTCAGTCACCGCAAGCCGCACGCGAGCTCGTCGCGAAGCGTCTCGGCATGCCAGCCGAGGACGTCACCGTCCATGTCACGTTGCTCGGCGGAGGGTTCGGACGCAAGTCCAAGCCCGACTACGGCGTCGAGGCGGCGGTGCTGTCCAAAGCGATGGACGGCAAGCCCGTCAAGGTCGTATGGACGCGCGAAGACGATCTGCACCACGATTATTTCCACACGGTGTCCGTCGAGCATCTGGAAGCGGCCGTCGACGCAAAGGGCATGCCCGTGGCGTGGCTGCATCGAACGGTGGCACCGACGATCATATCGACGTTCAACGCCGAGGCGAAGCAGGAGGCGGATTGGGAGCTCGGCATGGGCGTGATCAACGTGCCCTTCGCCATTCCCAACATTCGCATCGAGAATCCGGAGGCGGTCGCCCACACCCGCATCGGCTGGTTCCGTTCCGTATCGAACATTCCCCATGCCTTCGCGGTCCAGTCGTTCGTCGCCGAGCTCGCCGCCGCCGCAGGGCGCGACCCAAAAGACTATCTGCTCGAGGTCATCGGTCCACCGCGCTTGGTCTCGCCCGAGATGCTGGTCGACAAGTGGAACCATGGCGAGTCACCCGAACGGTATCCCGTCGACACCGGTCGTTTGCGGCGGGTCGCCGAAACCGCGGCGCGTGAAGCGGGTTGGGGCAAGACGCTGCCCAAGCGCCATGGGCTCGGCATCGCCGCGCACTACAGCTTCGTCAGCTACGTCGCAGCGGTCGTCGAGGTTGCAGTCGACGAAAAAGGCGGCGTGACGATTCCGCGCGTCGACATTGCGATCGACTGCGGCGCGACCGTCAATCCGGAACGCGTGCGCGCGCAGATGCAAGGCGCCTGCGTCATGGGCGTGGGTGCGGCAACGCTTGGGGAAATCACGTTCAAGGATGGCCGGGCCCAGCAGGACAACTTCCACATGTATGAAGTCACGCGAATGGCGGCCGCGCCGCGCGAGATTCACGTTCACATCGTGCCGGGAGACTACGCGAAGCCGATGGGCGGCGTCGGCGAACCGGGCGTGCCGCCGATCCCACCGGCGCTGTGCAACGCGATCTTCGCGGCGACGGGTAAGCGAATCCGCGAGTTGCCGATTCGCGATCAGTTGAAAGCGTGAAATCGGCTTCGGGCTGCCGGATCGGTCCTGGTGGCCGATGTCGCATAATTGATATTATGTCAAATACGGTTACCACGGCCATTGCCACCACCGCCGGCCACGCTTTGTTTGTCGGCAAGTGGCCATTTTCCCCACGCAAACGCGATTGACAGGTTGAAGGTCAGACCCGCGGGAGCGTGCAACGGGTGCGAGAACCAAGCGACGACCAAGTGACGAGGCGCTGCGAACGCAACGCAGCATGTCTCGCCCTATCGACGACTGCGGATCTTGTCACCCGCTTAAGGAGCTCTGCCCGCCGCGGCCCTCGATTCAAGCCACAAAGGAGGCGGCATATGAAACGCTCATCAAGCCGGTTCGTTCCGGCAGCCTTGACGCACCCCGACCGAAAGCAGATCGATGCTCGGCGGCGCAAAATCCTCGGTTCTGTGGGTGTTGGTGTAAGTGCGCTCACCCTTCCCGGCATTTTGCGAGCTGCGTCCACGACAATTGTGAGCGAAGCGCAGGCCGGTCCAGGCGCTGGGCAAATCACCGTCCTATACGACGCCTTTGGAAAGACGTCGTCCATGAAAAAAGATTGGGGGTTTGCCGCATTCATCGAGTATGGCGGCAAGCGCATTCTGTTCGATACCGGCAACAACGCAGAGATATTTGCGCAAAATGTCAAGGCAAAGGGCATCGATCTCACCAAGCTCGACTTCGCAGTGGTCTCCCATCGCCATGGGGATCACACCAGCGGTTTGAACTACCTTGTGAGCGTCAATCCGAGCGTGCCGGTCTATGCGCCGAAGGAGAACTTCGGTCTCTTCGGTGCGGCACTTCCCGGAACGTTCTACCGGCGCGACGAGTCTCTACCGCCCGAGATGCGCTACTACGATGGCAATCCCCCTGCCACGATGCGCTTCGGCACGCCATGGCCGCAGGCCAACTTCACATGGGTGGAGAAAGGTACCGAGGTCGCACCCGGGTTTCATCTCGTTCTGTTGAGGGGATCATGGGGCGTGGACCTGGACGTGATGGAAATTTCGTTGGCTATCGATACGCCCGATGGCATCGTGCTCGTGGTCGGGTGCAGCCATCCCACTATTGAGAAAGTCGTCGAGGCGGGCAAGGCGACAATCAATAAGCCGGTTCATCTCGTCCTCGGCGGCACCCATTTGCTTCCGGCCGCCGACGAACAGATTCGGGGCATCGCTAACGCATTGCGTGATACGTGGAAGGTTGCCTGGATCGCCCCGGTGCACTGCACGGGCGAGCCCGCCTTCGCGATCCTGAAACAGGTGTTCGGCGACCGCTACATTTACGCGGGTTTGGGGACCACCGTCGCACTGGGCCCGACGGTGAAATCAGTGGCCGAAGCCGGACAGCCAAAGGCGTGTGCGATGGACGACGAAGATCGGTGTACCTATGCCGCTGGCGTATCGGTCGCGTCAGCTTGCTGTGTCGGTGGATGTTGTGGCGCCGACCATTCGAGACACTCGTGATTGCTTCGGAATTTCTTACATTTACTTGTGCGCTACTCACAGTGAGCGACATCTTCGTCTGTTAAGCCGCTGTATTGACGTGATGATTGCAGTTAATTCTTTGTGGGCATGCTCGTTGCAAGCGTATGGGCGATGGCCCGGGATGAGTTGCCGACGAGACGAACAGGAAGCGTCTCGGATCCTGGGCCCTTTTTGAAGTGTGCGGGTTTGGGGCTGTGTCTTAGAACGGGACTTTAGCAATCCGCGGTGACAGGGGTGTTTGTTGCAGTTCCCTGCCTGCGGCGTCCGGGAGTGGCAGGGGGAAGTGGCGCAGAAAGGTCGATCAGCGTCTCGTGGGTGAACCTGATCGATCGCAAATGAAGGGCCGCGTCTTCGGACGCGGCCTTTCTCTTTTGGACGCTCGTTAAGCAATCCCCGCGAGCGCAAATTCCGCCAGCGCCTCGAGCACGGGATCCGCTTCACCGGCGGCTTGTGTCACTTCGATCCGCGCATGCGGCAGCGCCGAGCGGACGGCCTCCAGTTGTTTGGGAAAATCGTCGCGTAGGTGGCCCCCGCGCCCGAAGAACAACGGCACGATCCGGATCCGATTTGCGCCTTGCTGAACAGCGGCTTGGACGGCAGTTTTTAGATCCGGCTGTAGGAAATCCAGGAACGCCAATCCGACGTGGAGTGAAGGCCGCTTTGCCTGCACCATCATGCACAGTCGCTCGAACGGCTCGGACCAGCGCGGATCTCGCGCCCCGTGCGCAAACAGAACCAACGCTTGCCCTTTCATCGGCTTGATTATATGACGCCATGGAATAACCGGATAGCCATTGATTCCTTTTCATTATTTCGATGGCCTTCTATCGTGCCGGCATGTACCGCTATGACAGCTTCGACCAGCGGCTCGTCGACGAGCGCGTGGCCCAATTCCGCGACCAGACGCAGCGCTATCTCGCAGGCGAGCTGACGGAGGACGACTTCCGGCCATTGCGGCTGCAAAACGGCCTGTACATCCAGAAGTACGCGCCGATGTTGCGGATCTCGGTCCCGTACGGACTGCTGTCGACGCGCCAATTGCGCACGCTTGCGCACATCGGACGCCGCTACGACCGCGGCTACGGTCATTTCACGACCCGCCAGAATCTTCAATTCAACTGGCCGAAGCTCGAAGACGTGCCCGATATTCTGGCCGAGCTTGCGGATGTCCAAATGCATGCGATCCAGACGTCAGGCAATTGCATCCGCAATATCACGAGCGATCATTTCGCCGGCGCGGCAGGCGACGAAGCGGCGGACCCTCGGCCGTATTCGGAGCTCGTGCGGCAATGGGCCGCGTTGCATCCCGAATTCGCTTATCTGCCGCGCAAGTTCAAGATCGCGATCACCGCGGCCACGACCGATCGCACCGCCCTGCTCGTCCACGACATCGGCTTGCAAATCGTCCGCAACGCGCAAGACGAGATCGGATTTCGCGTCATCGTCGGCGGCGGCCTGGGTCGCACACCGATGATCGGCCATGTGATTCGCGAGTTTTTGCCGCGCGCCGAAATTTTGAATTATCTCGACGCCGTTTTGCGCGTTTACAACCGCTATGGGCGACGCGACAACAAGTACAAGGCGCGCGTCAAGATCCTCGTCAAGGATCGTACGCCCAAGATGTTCGCCCGCGACGTCGAAGAGGAATGGTCGCATCTGCGCGGCGGACCCGCGACGGTACCCGACGAAGAAATCGATCGGCTTGCGGCGCACTTCCCCCCGCCAGCCTACGAAACAGTCGCAGGAGACGACGCCGGCTATCGTTCAGCGCTTGCAGACAATCGCCCGTTTTCGAACTGGGCGCAGCGCAACGTTCATGCGCACAAGGTCGCGGGCTACGCGATCGTCACGCTGTCGCTCAAGAAGACCGGCGTTCCGCCGGGTGACGTCACATCCGACCAAATGGATGCGATCGCCGAACTCGCCGACCGCTACAGTTTCGGGGAGCTTCGCGTTTCGCACGAGCAGAACCTGATTTTTGCAGACGTTCGCCAGGCTGACTTGTTTACGTTGTGGACCGAGCTCAAGTCACTAGGAGTCGCGACGCCCAATCTTGGCCTGCTAACAAACATCGTTTGCTGTCCCGGCGGCGATTTCTGCTCGCTCGCCAATGCGAAATCGATCCCGATCGCCGCCGCGATTCAACGCCGTTTCAACGATCTCGATTATCTGCACGACATCGGCGAGCTCGACCTCAACATCTCGGGTTGCATGAATGCGTGCGGCCATCATCACGTCGGACACATCGGCATTCTGGGCGTCGACAAGAACGGCGCCGAGTGGTATCAAGTGTCGATCGGTGGATCGCAGGGTGACGATGCGGCGCTCGGCAAAGTCATCGGCCCGTCGTTCGCGGCGCATGAGATGCCGGATGTAATTTCGCGACTGATCGATACCTACGTCGAGAAGCGCTTCGACGACGAGCGCTTCGTCGATACGGTGCACCGGCTCGGTGTCGATCCCTTCAAGGAACGCGTTTATGCCGCAGCTCATTAAGGATCGCGCCGTTGTAGACGATACCTGGACGCTCCTCCGGAAAGTCGAGGATGCGATTCCGCCGTCGGGATCCGTGATCGTGCCGCTGGCGACATGGCAATCGCGTCGCGACGAACTGCTCGCGCGGGGCGATGTTGCTGTCTGGCTCGCTGCCGCCGACGATCCTGCCGAGCTTGCGAATGACGCCGCGATACTTCCGTTGATCGCCATCGACTTTCCGCAATTCACCGATGGCCGCGGCTACTCGATCGGACGCCTGCTGCGCGAGCGCTATCGTTTCGCCGGCGAGCTGCGCGCGATTGGCGACGTGCAACGCGACCAGCTGTGCTATCTGTCGCAATGCGGCTTCAACGCTTTCTCGATTCGGTCCGATCGCAGCGTCGAAGATGCGCTCGCGGGCCTGGCGGTGTTTTCCGACGGCTATCAATCGACGACGCTGCGCACGCCGTGGTTTCGGCGCCGCGCGACCGCCGCCGCTCAGTGACCGGAACGGTTTATCTGGTCGGCGCGGGTCCCGGTGCCCGCGATCTCCTGACGCTACGCGCCGCGCGTCTGCTCGAGGCGGCCCAGATCGTTTTTCATGATGCGCTGGTCCCGCGCGAAGTTCTGGCGCTCGCCAAGCGTGCGGAGCTCGTTTCGGTCGGCAAGCGCTGCGGTCGGCATGGCAGCGCCCAACGCTTCATCAATAAGCGCTTGATCGACGCCGCGCGTCGTTACACGGTCGTCGTGCGCTTGAAAGGCGGCGATCCGCTGCTCTTCGGACGTGCGCAAGAAGAAATCGCGGCCCTTGAAGCGGCGCGTGTCGCCTACGAAATCGTCCCCGGCATCACGGCGGCGATGGCGGGCGCGGCAGCGGTCGGCACGTCACTGTCGCAGCGCGGTACGGTTCGCAGCGTCGCGCTCGCGACGCCGCGGGTGGGCGACGGCGAAGACCCGAGCGACTGGATCAAGGCTTTCAGCGCCGCCGATGCCGGTGCCATTTACATGGCAATCGGCGAAGCTGCGACGATTGCCGAACAATTGATCGCTCGGGGGAAACCGGCCTCATTGCCCGTCGCGGTGATCGAGAACGCCTCGCTACCCGATGAGCGCATCGTGCGTACGACGCTCGCGCGGCTGCATTCGCTCGATGCACGGGACTTCGCCGGACCGACACTTCTGCTGATCGGTCCGCAATTCGCGGCGCGAAGCGCTCAACGCAGCGCCGGCGACGACGAGACACCGTCTCGGCAATCGGCGGTCGGCAACAAGCAGCGCTGACCGCCCCGTTACAGGGTCGTCACGGCAAGACAAGTCCCGCAGTGGCGCTATCATCGGTGCGGTTGCGCTCGCCTCGAGCGCGCCGAGTTCGGATGGCCATGCCGCTCCCGTTGTTCGACCTTCCCCGTCCTCTGCAGCGCGCCTGGCTGACCGAGCGCTTGACGCGTCCGGCCCCGGCGAGCGCGAAGGGCTTGAGCGACGGATTCCGATTGCCCGGACGCGAAGGCGAGCCGACGCCCGCCGCCGTTCTCGTTCCGCTCGTCAACCGCCCTGAGGGATTGCATCTGTTGCTGACGCAGCGCAGCGCCGATCTCGCCGACCATGCGGGCCAGATCAGTTTTCCAGGCGGCCGCGTCGAGCCGCACGACGCAAGTCATGCCGCAGCGGCGCTACGCGAAACTGCCGAGGAGATCGGCCTCGCCGCCGCTCGCGTCGAGGTGCTGGGCGAGCTCGCGAATTACGATACAGTGACCGGCTATCGTGTCGCGCCGGTCGTGGGCTGGATCGAGCCGCCGCTCTCGTTGACCCCTGATCCGCTGGAAGTCTCCGACGTCTTTGAAGTACCGCTCGTGTTCGTGCTGAACCCCATCCATCAAAAGCGCCATTTCCGGATGCTCGGCGAGCTGCGCCGCGACTACTGGGCGATCCCGTACGGCGATCGCTATATTTGGGGCGCGACCGCGGCGATGCTGATGATTCTCGACAGAACGCTTCGGGATTGATGGCGAATTCGCCGCTCGCGACGGGCTTGGTGCTGTCCGGCGGCGGCGCTCGCGCGGCCTATCAGGCGGGCGCCTTGTGCGCGATTGCCGCGATCCTCGGCAAGAGGCGGACCCGTCCGTTCTCGATTATCAGCGGGACATCGGCCGGCGCAATCAACGCCGCCACGCTCGCAATCCACGCCGACGATTTCCGGCGCGGCGTCGCGCGGTTGGCCCGCTGGTGGCGAGACGTCCGCGTCGACGACATTTATCGCGCGGACTTCGCCACGCTGTCGAGTCACGGCATGCGCTTTCTGGCCGCAATGGTCGGCGCAGGACGTGCGCCGGAAGGCGCTGCTTCGATGCTCGACAACGGACCGCTTGCGACGCTTCTCGAACGCGCGCTCGACATGGATCGAATCGACGCGCATTGCGTGAGCGGCGCCCTGTCCGCGATCGCGATCAATGCGACGAGCTACGCCACCGGCCAGGCGGTGACGTTCTTTCAAGGAACCCCTGAGCACGTGGAGTGGAAGCGCACGCGTCGCCGCGGCGAGCGCGCCCGGCTCACCATTGCGCACTTGATGGCCTCGACGGCGATTCCCTTCATCTTCCCGGCGGCGCGCATCGCCGACGACTTCTACATGGACGGCTCCGTTCGCCAGATCACGCCGCTGTCGCCGGCGTTGCACTTGGGCGCGAAGCGGCTCGTGGTCATCGCCGTCGGACAGTTCGTCGGCCTACGAAAAGATGCGACGGCGGCAAAATCTGAGTATCCGTCGTTCGCGCAGGTCGCGGGCCATGCGTTGTCGACGATCTTTCTGGACAACCTCGGCGCCGATCTCGAGCGGCTGACGCAAATGAATCGTTTACTCGCGTTGGTGCCGCCTGCGCGCGTCGAGCGGAGCGGGCTCGTGCTGCGCCACGCCGATGCGATGGTGCTCGCGCCGTCGACTGACATCGGCGCGTTGGCGCTTCAGTACGCGAAACAGTTGCCTGCAGGCGTGCGCACGCTGCTGCGCGGATTCGGCAGCACGCGCGGCGCCGGTGCGAACCTGTTGTCGTACTTGCTGTTCGATCGTGGGTTCTGCCGATCGCTGTTGCAACTCGGCTACGACGACACGCTCGCGCGACGCGACGAGTTGACCGCCTTTCTCGATCTGCGCCGAGCGAACTTCCTCCCGCTCGAATGGCCGTCGTTCGGCTAAGGAACCTCAGCGTACAATCGCGCGCACGATGTTGACTCGAACCGCTCCACGCGAGCGCCAACTGCTGGGTCTGTCGCCGCACGGCTTCCACCGCGTCATCTATTACGAATGGGGCGTGGCGGATAACCCGAACGTCGTGATCTGCGTGCACGGCGTCGGCCGCAATGCGCGTGATTTCGACGTATTGGCCGAGGTGCTGTCATCGACGCATCGCGTGCTGGCGGTCGACATGCCCGGCCGCGGGAAGAGCGCCTGGCTCCGCGATCCGAACGACTATGTCTTTCCCGTCTACTTATCGACGTTGACAGCGGTCATCGCACGCGCCGGTGTCCAAGCGGTGTCCTGGGTTGGCACGTCGATGGGCGGATTACTTGGCATCGCCATGGCTGCACAACCCGATTCGCCGGTTGCCCGACTGGTCATCAACGACGTGGGGACGGTGATCGAGCCGGCAGCGCTCGCGCGAATCGCCGATTACTTCGGCAAGGATCCGACGTTCGCGACATACGCTGAAATCGAGCGCTATATCCGGGATATCTCGGCGCCGTTCGGCCCGCTCACCGACGCGCAATGGACCTATCTCACCGAAACGAATGTGCGCCAGCGCCCCGACGGTCGATGGGGCCTCGCCTATGACCCCGGCATTGCCGTCCCCTTTCGGCAGCAGGTTCCGCCGGCGGCGCTGTGGAATCTGTGGGATGCGATCAAATGCCCCACGCTGATCCTGCGCGGCGCGCAATCGGACATGCTGCTCGAATCCACGGCACGAGAGATGGCCGTTCGAGGCCCGCGCCCGCGCGTGATCGAGTTCGCGGGTGTCGGACATGCGCCGATGCTGTTGACGCAAGATCAATACGATCCCGTTGTCGCATTCTTGCGGGAGGGCGGCGCTTCCTGAGGCACCGTCGGCGTACGCGATGAAGCTCGGTCTCACCTTTCCCGCGTTCCAGGACGATTTCGAGCGCAAGCCCGAGACTCATGCCGCTCGCGTCGCCACATGGCTCCTGCACGCCGCGCACCGCGATTCGCCGACCGCGGCTCGTCTGATCGGCGACGCACTCGCGGCGTTGAACCGCCTCGACATGAGCGAGTCGCGTCGCTCGGAGCTGATCGCGCAATACTGGAAGACAGCGCAATCGTTGTGGACGCCGTTGACCGGCGAATTCATTCGCGCCTCGCAGCCGTTGCGCGGCGAGGCGCAAGACGCGGCACGCGCGGCAATCACGCTCGCATCCGAGCTATCGAACGGGTACAAGCGCATGCTCGAGACCGAGGCGGGGAAGCGACTCTCGCTCGGCGGACCGCGGCTGATGACGGCGCTCATTCGGCGATCGTTGCAATCAGGCGCGCGCGTCCTCGTCAACTGCTATCTGTCGTATTCGCCCGTGCCGCCGCAGACGTGGCATGACTTGCATGCGATCTACGCGTTCGCGCGTTCGCGCAATCTTCATCAAGCCCCGCGCGATCCCGATGCCGGCGATTCGACGCCCGAAGACATCTACGTGCAGTCGCTGCTGCTGGCACTCGCCAATCCTTACGGACTATTCCCGAATCAAATCGAAACGACGATCCGCTATCTGGCTGAATACAGCCATCGCGCAAAACTCACCGACGTCGCACCGGTTCATCGGATGGCAAAGGCAGTCGCGATCGTACCGATCGGCCACGACTTCCCGCCCTTCTCCGCGAACAAAGGCGGCGCCATCAACGGCACGAAGCTGTTTCTCACGACCTTCGATCTTGCGTTCGCGTTGCAGGAGCAGCTCAAGAAGATCGAGAACGGCGGTAATCCGCCAGCGGGTTTTCGCCCGGACGCGGCCTACCGCGCACGCAACTTCACGCTGCTGCGTCGGCTGTTGCGGCAATGGGCCATTCCTCCGGCGCGGCAGTTCAGCCGCTTGCCGTCACGCGGCCGGGTGATCGCGCTTGCCGGATTCATGAACGCCTGGCACGGTAGCCGCACCGACGATATGCGCGCGATGGCGGGCCATCCCGATCTGCCGCCGCCGACGACTTGTCAGATCCTCAATCAAACACCCGGCGGCTATGCGCTGCGGCAGATTGCCGCAACGCCGTCGTCGCTGCGCATCGGCGATTTGATCACGCTGCGCGTCGAAGCCAAACCCGGGCTGCAGACCGCGATTGTCCGCTGGTTTCGCAACACACCGACGGGAACCGCACTGGAATTCGGATGCGAGCTCGTCTCCGACTCGCCGCGCACGGGGACCGCGGCGACGGAGGATGCCGGCGAGCATACGCCGACGCCGGTCGTTGTCCTCCCCGGCGACCCGCTCGGCCCCGAGGCGCAAGCGGATCAGGTCATTGTCCCGACCGGCGCGTTCGGCCTCGAGCAAGCCGTGGGCATCTGGCATGACCAAGGCAAGCGCCTCGTCGTGCTGACGAAGCTCGTCGACCGCGGGCCCGATTACGAGATCTACGAGTTCGCGGCCGTGGGCTGATTGGCCAGGGACGGACATTCGCGCCGAAGGGCCGCCCGGAGGCGCGAATTACGCCCCCTTTGGGGCAGCGAGCCTGCCATTCGGCGAGCGTGGGGGTTCAATTCAAGCCTCTGGGCATCGGAAACACGATGCGCTCGACGACGCCCGAGAGTTCGCGCACATCGTCTGCGCCCATCGCGCGCAATCGCTCGATCACCGCGCTCACGAGCACTTCCGGCGCTGACGCCCCTGCGGTGAGCCCGATTTTCCGTTTACCCGCGATCCATTCGGCGCGCAGCTCGTCGGCGGAATCGACCATGTAGGCCGGCACGCCGCGATGCGTCGCGACTTCGCGCAGCCGATTCGAATTCGAGCTGTTCGGGCTGCCCACGACGATGACGACATCCACGCTCGGGGCGAGAAGCTTGACGGCGTCCTGGCGATTTTGCGTCGCATAGCAGATGTCGTCGCGCTTCGGGCCGACGATGTCCGGAAAACGATCCTTCAGCGCCGCGACCACTGCCGCGGCGTCGTCGACGGAGAGCGTCGTCTGCGTGACGTACGCAAGACGCGCTGGATCGCGCACATTCAGCTTCGAAACGTCGCCGGGCGACTCGACGAGATAGACGCCGCCGTCGCACTGGCCCATTGTCCCTTCGACTTCGGGATGACCGCGGTGTCCGATCATCACGATCTCGCGCCCTTGCGCGCGCATCTTGGCGATCTCGACATGCACTTTGGTGACGAGCGGACACGTCGCGTCGAACACGGTGAGCCCGAGTGCCTGCGCCTGCGTCCTCACCGCCTTCGAAACGCCGTGCGCGCTGAAGACCACGGTCGCACCACGCGGAACGTCGTCCAATTCCTCGACGAACACCGCGCCCTTGCGCTTCAAATCGTCGACGACGAAGCGATTGTGGACGACTTCGTGACGCACGTAGATCGGCGCACCGAATCGCGCGAGCGCTTGCTCCACGATGGCAATCGCGCGATCGACGCCTGCACAGAATCCGCGCGGATTGGCTAGAAGAACGTCCATTCAAGCATCCTTGGCCGCCGGCTCGTCACGACGCTGGCGAAAGCTTTCGAGTATCAGCGCCGCGGCGCCGACGGTGATCGCGCTGTCGGCGACGTTGAACGCCGGATAGTGCCAGTCGTGATAATGGAAAAGCAGGAAATCGACGACGCGACCGATGGCGACACGGTCGTACAGATTGCCGAGCGCGCCGCCGATGATCAGCGCGATGGCAACGCAAAAGACGCGACTGCCGCCGCGTCTCAACAGCCATAGCATGAAGCCGCATGCGATCAGGGCAATCGTCATGAACAACCAACGTTGCCAGCCGTCCGCCCCCGCGAGGAAGCTGAACGCGGCACCGGCGTTGAATGCGAGCACGAGGCTGAAAAACGACGTCAGGGGCCATTCTTCGCCGGGCTTGAACGCCGTCAGAACCGCGTATTTGGTCAATTGATCAACGACGATCACTGCGGCGGAGAGCCAGAGCCAGCGCGTCCAGTGCGTCGACGTCAGAGAAGCGGAGTCGGGATTCAAGCGTTACGCCTTGCCGCGCGGCTCGCCATTGCCGAAAAGATTCGCGACGCAGCGCCCGCACAATCCCGGGTTGTTCGGATCGCCGCCGACGTCCGCGCGCCAATGCCAGCAGCGCTCGCATTTCGGATTCACGCTCGGCGTCACGGTGATCGCGAGTGCATCCCCCGCTTGCACCGTCGCGGCCGATGTGATGAACACGAAACGAAGATCGTCGCCAAGCGACGCGAGCGCTTCGTAATCCGCCGCGGGTGCGACGATCGACACTTCCGCCTGCAGCGACGAGCCGATGCGACCCGCCTGACGCACGTCTTCGAGCTCTTTTTGCACGAGCGCACGAACGGCGACGATCCGATCCCACTTGGTGAAAAGGAGAGCCGCGTCGGCGACGTCGGGGAGCGAGCGTTCCCACATGTGAGTGAAAATCGTCGGATCGTTCGGATGCACGACCTTCCATGCTTCCTCGGCGGTGAACGACAGAATCGGCGCCATCAGTTTGAGCAGTGCGTCGCGAATGAGCGCAAGCGCCGTTTGCGCCGAGCGCCGTGCGCGACTGTCTTTTGCGCACGTGTAGAGACGGTCCTTGAGAATGTCGAGATAAAACCCGCCGAGCTCTTCGGAGCAATAAGTCTGCAGACGCTGGACGACGAAATGGAAATCGTAGTTTGCGTAGTGGCCCTGAACGGCGTCGGCGAACGCATGCGCTTGCAGAAGCGCGAAACGGTCGATTTCGAACAAGTCGCCGATTGCAATCGCATCGCGAGAAGCGTCGAAGTCGGCCGTATTGGCGATGAGGAAACGCAGCGTGTTTCGGACCCGCCGATACGCCTCGACGATACGCTTCAGAATTTCGTCGCCGATCGCCATGTCGCCCGAAAAATCGGTCGCGCCGACCCACAGTCGCAGAATTTCGGCGCCAAGCGAGTCGGCGACCTTTTGTGGTGCAACCACGTTCCCTTTCGACTTCGACATCTTGCGTCCGTCGCCGTCGACGACGAAACCATGCGTCAGCAGCGCTTTGTACGGCGGCGCGCCATTCAGCATGCACGACACGAGCAACGACGAATGAAACCAGCCGCGATGCTGATCCGAGCCTTCGAGATAGAGATCGGCCGGAAAACCGGTGTCCTTCGGCCGCGACCCCGCGCCGGTTCGCCGTCCGTCGGGGCCGCCCATCACGGTCTGATGCGTCGATCCCGAATCGAACCAGACGTCGAGCGTGTCGCTGATCTTGCGGTACTTCGTCTCATCGACACCGAAATCCTCATACGTCGATTCGAACCACGCTTCGATGCCGCCCTCCTGAACCTTGGCCGCGGCGAGCTCGAGCAAGGCAAGCGTGTCGGGATGCAGTGCATCGGTTTCCTTGTCGACAAAAAACGGCAGCGGCACGCCCCACTGCCGCTGGCGCGAGAGCGTCCAATCGGGCCGGTGCGCGATCATTCCATGCAGCCGCGATTGCCCCCAGCTCGGATAGAACTGGGTGGCGTCGATGCCGCGGAGCGCCGTCGCGCGCAGGCTTTCCTTCGGCTTGTGACCACGCCAACCCGGAACATCGTCCATGCCGGCGAACCACTGCGTTGTCGCGCGATAAATGATCGGCGTCTTGTGGCGCCAGCAATGCATGTAGCTGTGCTGGAATTTTTCGGCGTGAAACAACGCGCCGACTTCGCGAATCTTGTCGACGATCGCGGGATTCGCATCCCAGATCTTCATCCCGCCGAAGTGTGGCAAGTCGGCCGCGTACCGGCCATCAGCCTGCACCGGATTCAAGATGTCGTCGTCGTGCATGCCATACCGGCGGCTGATGTTGAAATCGTCGATCCCGTAGGCGGGCGAACTGTGAACGATGCCGGTCCCGTGCTCGAGCGTCACATAGTCGCCGAGTTGAACCGGCGATGCGCGCTCATAGAACGGATGCGCGAACGCGATGCCTTCGACCGCGGCACCTTTCGCGGTGGCGACGACCTGCCCTTCGGTCGCATAGCGTACGAGACACGCGTCGACCAGGTCCTCGGCCAGAATCAGATGACCGCGCGACGTGCGCAGCAATGCATAGCTGAATTCCGGATGCACGTTCAATGCCTGGTTCGCGGGGATCGTCCACGGCGTCGTCGTCCAGATCACCGCATAGACCCGGCCTTCGAGCGGCCCATCCAGCGCAAATGCGCGAACAAGCTTCGCGCGCTCGGCCGGATCAACGAGCGGAAATCCGACGTCGATCGCGCTGTCGACGCGATCTTCGTATTCGACTTCGGCCTCGGCCAACGCGCTATGGCAATCGAAACACCAGTTGACCGGCTTCAACCCGCGATACAAATAGCCGCGTTCCAGGACCTTCCCGAGCGTGCGGATCTCGTCGGCCTCGCTCTTGAACTCCATCGTCGTATACGGATGATCCCAATCGCCGAGCACACCGAGCCGCTGGAATTGGGTGCGCTGACGCGCGATCTGCTCGGTCGCGTACGCGCGGCATAGACGCTGCGTTTCGGCCGTCGGCAGATTCTTGCCATACGTCTTCTCGATCTGCACCTCGATCGGCATACCGTGACAGTCCCATCCCGGCACGTACGGCGCGTCGAAGCCTGCCATCGTCCTGCTCTTGACGACGATGTCCTTGAGGATTTTGTTGAACGCCGTCCCGATATGGATGTCGCCGTTCGCGTACGGCGGACCGTCATGCAGCACGAAGCGCGTGCGTCCCTTGCACGCTGCGCGGATCGCTTCGTAGACGCGATTCTGCTGCCAGTCGCGGACCCACGCCGGCTCCCGCTTCGCGAGATCGCCGCGCATCGGAAATGACGTGTCCGGCAAATTCAGCGTGGACTTGTAGTCGCTTTTGGCGTCGTCGGGCATGCGTCTTCGTTGGCGAAATAGGCGCGCGCCTGCTCGGCGTCGGCGCGGATTTGACGCGAGAGCGTCGGCAGGTCGGCGTAGCGCTCCTCGTCACGGAGCTTGTGCAGAAACTCGACCGCGATGCGACGACCGTAGATCGCGTCGTTGAAATCGAAAATAAAAACCTCCAGCAGCGGACGAGCGTCGGCCTTGACCGTCGGCCGCACGCCGAGGCTCGCCACGCCGGTCAGCGGCGCCGGCGCAAGTCCGTGGACGCGCACCGCGAAAATGCCCGACAACGGCGGTTTACGCTTGAGCGGAATGTTGGCCGTCGGAAAACCGAGATGCCGGCCGAGCTTGTCGCCGTGAATGACGCGTCCGGACATCGTGAACGGGCGGCCCAGAAGTTCCGCAGCGTGCGCGAGATCGCCATCGGCGAGCGCCGCGCGAACCGCGGTGCTCGATGCGCGTTCGGCGTCGACGGCGACGGTGCGCATGCCTTCGACGCTGAATTGCCGCGCTCTCGAACGCAACAGTGCGATATCGCCGCTTCGTCCCTTTCCGAATCGAAAGTCGTCACCGACCAGCACCCAGCGCGCATTCAAGCCGCGCTCGAGCACGTCGTGAATGAACGACTCCGGCGACAGCGCTGCGAGCCGTCCGTCGAATCGAGCGATGACGGTCGTCGCGACGCCGAAAGCGCGGAACGCTTCGAGTTTGTTACGTAACGTCGATAGTCGGGGCGGCGCCGTGGCGGGCGCAAAAAATTCCCGCGGATGCGGCTCGAACGTCAGCACGGCCGGCGTGAGCCGCAAGTCCTCGGAGCCTTCGATCAGGCGAGTCAGCATCGCCTGGTGCCCGCGGTGGACACCGTCGAAGTTGCCGATCGTCAACGCGAGTGGAGCGTCGCTCGACGTCGGCAGGCCGCGGAAGACTCGCACAAGCGCCCCTGTTCGATGAACTAAAACATTGAATTTTAGCGGATAGCGCCCCGCGACCCGGATCGAAGCTTGATTGGCGGCGGACGTCAGTGCTTGCGCATGAATCCGCCGGCGAGTCCGCGCGCCGGATCGCGTAAGCGGACGTCGGGCAACGCGGACAACGTGGGGTTGCTCGCGCAGGGTTGCGGATGATTCCAGCATGTCATCTGCGTCGATACGGCGTAGTCGAAATCGAGCGCATGCGCCGTCGTGTAGGGTCCCCGATAATCGATTCGGTTGGGGATGAGCCACCAGCCGGGATTCAGTGCGTTGATCGTGGGATCGCCGCGCTTGCGTTCCGCCCAACTGTCGAAATGACGGTCGCGTAACGACGAATAGATGAATTCCTTGTAGAGCGGAATGGCGATCGCCAACGCGAGCAATGCGGCGACGCCTGCGCGCAATGCCGCCAATGTGCGCGGCGTCACGTTTTCGACGAACGGACCATCGCCGGCCGCATGCGCGGCGGCCAGCGCCGGAATGATCGTCAAATAGCCGATTGTGAAGCGCGTCGTCGGCGCGATCAGCGCCGTGAACGCAATGCCCGTCACGGCAATGGCCATCGGTCCGGCAAGTACAGGGAATGTAAGCGCGCGCCGCTGCCACGCCAGGTAAATGGCTGCGATCAGCGTTGCGACCAGCGCCGTGCCGATGTCGTTACGCGAGGTCGCAGCGACAATGCCGGCGTAGGTGCGCGCCGCGGCGGCTCCGACGGCGCTTGGTCCATCGATACAACCGAACGACACGGGAAAAAGCACACAGCCCGTCGATGTCCAGCTCGCCACGAAAAGGGGCAGCAGGATCACCCCCAAAGCAGCGGTCGTCAGGAGCCGCCCGCGCCATGCGAGACCGCGCACGATCCATACGAGCGACGCGCAGACGAGCACGAGCGGCAACGCATTGAGCTTGATGGTCAGTGCGAAAGCGCTGAGTAGTGCGAGTGGCGCAACAGAAGCGGCTGCGTCATCCGCATCCTGCGTATCGGAGAGAATCTTCCAACCAATGACGATGGTGACGAGCAACACCGGAATATCCGGCGACGTCGAGAGACGCATGTCCCATTTCGCGATCAGCTGCAGCAGAAAGGCGAGCGCGGCAAGCGCGAAGCGATCGGCCAGCGTCGAAGAGCCGCGAATCCAGCGGAGCGCGCACACCGACGCAAACCACAGGCAGCCCAGAAAGAGCAATCCATTCGCGACGCTCGCCACGCGCGCGTCGAGTGCGCCTGCATCGAGAAGCGCCGTGAGCGCGAGCCAGGCGGAATGCGTCGCAAGGCGCCACTGAAACAAGGCGAGACCCGCGGGAATGCCATATCCTTCGTACCATTGGACGATGCTCCAGTGATAACCGCCGGTGTCTTCCAATGGGCCGATCGCGACTGACCGTTCGGCGAGAATCAGCGCGAGCGCGACGAACGCGAGCCACGCGCGGGGCCGCAACGCGCGGCACAGGAAGCGCGAACGCCAAAGTCCGAAAGAGGCGACGACGAAGGCCCCAACGCCGATCCACGGCCGCGCTTCGCGCAGGGGCATCGCGTTGGCAAGCAAAAAACTCACCCAGGCGAGCGCGGCAATGCCGATCCACCACGCAAAGAACAGCGTATCGGCGACGCGCTTCGGCGGCCCTTTGAAGCGCGTACCGGGAAACGCAAGCCCGAAGCCGATCGCGACCATCGAGAGGACAATCCAGAGCGTGGCAAGCGTCAGCACGCCGCGGTCCATTCACGCCAACCGCCCTCCACCAAGGGATAATAGAGCGCAAGGCGAATCGGCGCGCTTGGATCCATGCCGCGCATGATTCGCGCGTAACGTTCGAGTTGTGCCGCGTAACGCTTGAATTCCGTGTCGAGAAAATGGGCGACATCGCCGCCTTCGTGACGGCCGGTCTTGAAGTCGACGATCCAGCGCACGCGATTGGCGACGAACGTGCGATCGAGCGTGACATGAACGATCGCACCCGCGTCGTCGCCGGCGAGCGCGAGCTCGCTCCGCGCGTCATCATGGACAGGATCGAATAGCCAGCGTCCGCGCCCATCGTGGCGGACTCGATCGAGGACCTCTCGCACCACATCGACGGCTGCCCTCAAGCTGTCGCGGTCGAGGCCCTCGTTCACGAGTTCGCGCTCGATTCGCGCGCGGTCGATGGATTTTCGCTCCCATTGCGCAACGCCGTTCCGCCCGATTTCGGCCAAGAGACGGTGCGCGACCGTTCCGATCCCGGCCGCCGTCGCTTGAGCCCAATCGAATTCGCGCGCAACGCGCTCGTACGCGACAGCAAGCGAATTCGCCGGTATGGCGGGACGAGGCTCCGTTGGCCGGTAATCGAGCGGCAGGCGCGCGAGCAACGGCGGCACGGCGGTGGTCGCAGCGGCGAGCGTATCGACGTCAATCGGCTGTGGCAACTTTGCAGAGAGCACTGGCCACAACTTCGCGAGCGCCGTGCGTTTGGACGGCGTTTGCCATACGATCTCGCCCGAGCTTGCTCGCGTGCTTCGTAACGTCGCGGTCAGATGCAGCCGCGTTTGCGCGCGCGTGCACCCGACGTACAGAAGTCGCGCGAGCTCGGCGTCCTCCTCGTCTTCGGCAAGATCGACGAGATACCGATAGATCGGATTATCGCCGGCGCCGCGCGCTCGACGCGGCGCAAGCAACAGACCTCGCGGGCGCATCCGCCAGCGCAAGAGGCTTTCGTCGTTCGGCGCCGGCACGCGATCGAGTCCCGGCAAGATGACCGTGTCGAATTGCAACCCCTTCGCCTTGTGGAGCGTCATCACGCTGACCCGCGCTTCGCCGGGATTCGCAGGGGCCGCCATCAGCACCTCGAGCCGCGCGCGAAAAGCCTCATAGTCGTCGAGATCGCCTCCGGTCTCGTGCTCGGCGAGTAAAGCAAGAAAGCGCTCCGCCGCATCGAGATCGAGCGTCTCCGCGACGCACGCCGGACCACCGAGCGCCAGCCATGCACCGCGAACCCGCGAGACCAGCGACGCACGCCCGCGTGAGAGAAGCGCCGCCTCGATGACGGCGGCAAAGCGCGTCATCCGCGCGGCGCCGCTCTCGGTCAAGCGTGCGCGAATCGCTGGCGACGTGACCGCCTCGCACCAGTCGCTCGCATCGGCGGCCTCGGCGAGCGTGAAGAGATCGCGAAGATCGACGCCGCACCACGGCGCGCGCAGCAGAGCAAGCCACGCTAGCCGGTCGGCCGGCTGCGCGAGCGCATGCGTGAGTGACAGGAGATCGAGAATCGCTTGCCGCTGCGACAGCGATTCGAGATCGACGGCGGCGAACGGGATCCCAGCCCGATACAACGCCGGAAGAATCGCCGCGAGATGCGATCGCGCACGCACGAGAATTGCGATCCGCGATTCGCTCTGCGCAAGCGATTCCTGCACCCGCGCTATCACGGCGGCCGCTTCCATTTCGGAATCTGCGTAGAGATTGAAAGTGGGTTCGATGACGAGCGCGGGACGCGCGGCGACGCTTCGCGCATAGGCAACAGCGCTGCGCCAGGGATCGTCTCGCTCCGCGAACACCTGGGGGAAGGTATCGTTCACCCAGGAAACGATCCGCGCTTGAGAGCGAAAATTGCGCGTCAGATCGATAAAGGTCAGCGGCACGTTACCGATACGAAGCCGCTCGCGCGCTTCGAGGAACAGCCGGACTTCCGCTTCGCGAAAACGATAGATCGATTGCATCGGATCGCCGACCGCAAAGACGGTGCGGCCATCGCCCGGCATCCAGCCCGCCGTCAGTCGCTCGAACAACGCGCCCTGCGCATCGGAGGTATCCTGGAACTCGTCGATCAGCAGATGCGCAATCGACAGATCGAGTCTCAGCAGCAGATCGCTCGGCGCATCGGGGTGCCCGAGCACATCGATCGCGGTGAGCATCGCTTCGGTGGGATCGATGACGCCCGCCTCGGCGAACGTCACCTTCAATTGCGCTGCGAGCCGCGGCAACAACGCCTGCATCGACGCGACGACCTGCCAGTTCGCGTCATCGTACGTCGCGGGCGGAAGCCGGCGCACGACGGCAAGCGCTTCGCGCAACCCGAGGACTGCGGCGCATGAATCGACGAGCGCGGTCATTCGCGCTTTGAAGCCGTCGCGCTCCGCCGCACCGGGTCCGTTGCCCTTGGGCGGAAATCCATCGCCGACATTAAATTTGGATCGCCATCCGTCTTTTTGCGTTAACAGGGATTCCGCAAGCGTCTGCCAGTGGACGATCGCGCCGGCTTTCGCGTCCGGGACACCGCCGCAGGCGACGCAACCCTCGATCCGTTGGCGCCACTCCGATCTCTCGGCCATCGAAGCCAGATTGCTTGCCGCATATCGGAGCAGCGATGCAAGCTCGGGCAGCAGATTGGCGGGAAAGAGCTCGCGCGCCCGCACGAGCTCGCTTTCGATTTCGGCCACGAGCGTCGTTTCCGCGGCGCGGCGAAGCGTCGCTTCGTCGCGCCCCACCAAATGCTTCAACCATTGGTCGCGCTTCGCCAGCAGATCGACCAGCAACTGCACGGTATTCGTCGTATCGTTGTCGACGTGATCGAGGACGGTCCGCCAGCGCGCGTCTGCGGGGTCGGCAGCGATCAGTGCGGTGCGGACGGCTTCTTCGTAGAGACGCTGCGTCTCGTCGTCGATGCGCGGCGGCGCACCGAAGCGGGTCGTCACAGGGGCCTGACGCGCGAGAGCTGCACAAAAAGCGTCGATCGTGTAGATCCGCAACTGCGCGGGATGCGCGACCAGGTTCCAGCCGAGCGCACGGTCGCGCTCGCGCACGCTTCGCGCCAATGCCCGCGTTGCGAGCATCAGCGAATCGGCATCGGGCCTTTCGATCTCGGCCTCGACGATCGCGTCGATGATGCGATTTCGCATCTCAGCCGCGGCCTTCCGGGTGAACGTCATTGCGACGACGCGCTCGGGCCGATCGACGCACGCGAGCAATGCGAGAAAGCGTTGAATCAAAAGCTCGGTCTTGCCCGATCCCGCAGGCGCTTGAACCAGAAACGATTGGGTCACGTCGAGCGCGCGCGCCCGATTTGCCGCGTCACGCGCGTCGAGCGCTTCACTCATCGCGAGCCTCCTCGCTCCCGAGCGCGACGCCGCCGACGCGACACAACGCCCACAGCCCGCAAGTGCGGCACGTTTTCGTGCCCTCGCGCGGCGCCACATCCGCGACGCCGGTACGCAGTTCATCGGCGAGCGCACGTAGCTGCATATCCCACCATGCTTCGAACGCCGGCCACGATTGGGCCACGGTCTTTTCGACGGGAATCAACGCGGGCCATATCACGGTATCCGCCGCGACACCATTCAATTTCAGCTCGCCGGAACGCAATTGTGCGTAGGCGACCGCGCGCGCCGGAGAATCGGTCGTTGTCTGCCGGCGCGCCAATGCATAAAGGCCGATCTGCGGCGAACGCGGTCGTGGATCGAACCAGAATTTGGGCGCGAGCGTCATCCCGGTCTTGTAGTCGATGATGACGGCGCCGGCTTCCGTCCGATCGACGCGATCGATTCGCAAGCGCAAGGCAATCCCTGCGAGCGCCAACTCGACCTTGAGCTCGTTCGCTTCGACGGCAAACGGCGGCCTCCCCCGCTCATAACGGTCGATCCACTCGCGCATCAACGCTGCGATCCGCGATGTTTCTCCTGCCGCGATAGCGGGAGGAATCCAGCGCCACCGTTCGTGCGTCACCGCGAGCCGCGATGCCTCGGTCGCGACCACGATTCGCCCAGTCAGCCCGTCCTCGGACAGCGCTGCCAGCGTCGCGCTGTCCCGAACGTCGCCCCAGAACGCGGCGAACGCCGCATGGACCAGCGTACCGCGCTCGATCGCCGTGAGCCCGACGGGAAGATCGGGCCATCGATCGGCGTCGAGACGATGCAACGCCACCGCCTGAAAGGGACAATTGCCTTGCGCTTCGAAAACGTGCGCACCGCCGCGGATGCGCGTTCCTTCGGCGATGATCGGCGCGCGGCGGTCGGAAATGGCCTCCAGTATGGGTCGACCCGCGTGCATTTGGCGCGCGTATTGAGAGTCACGCGTCTCCGAGGACGGCGGAACAAACGCCGACGGACCCAGCTCGGCGATGAGCTCGGAAGGGCGCGGCGGTCGATCGTCATCGACCCCCTGCGCGTAACTGACGACGATGTGTCGTGCGCCGCGCAAGAGCATCGCAGTCGTGGTTCGCGCAAAGCGCAATTCGCGCGCAGCACTCGAGCGCGGCACTTCGTGATCGCGCTGCCAGTCGAGCGGCAGCAAGGGGTGCGGTCGTGCCGGACGCGGCCACCGTTCCGCGGCGAGTCCGGCAATCCACAGTCGATCGAACGGCAGGCCCGTCGCTTCGAGCAAGCCGAGAATCTGAATCGGCACCGCGGGCGACTCGGGCTGAAACACGGTCTGACGAGCAAGATCGCGAAGCGCGTGGTGCGCGTCGGCCATTCGCATCCGCTCGTCCACGATCGCCGTCGCCGCAAAATCCGCCAGCAGCTCCTCGAAGGCGTCGCGCGTCTGTTGTTCCGTGCTCGAGAGCACGCGATCGCCGGGCCAGCCGATCGCCGCGAGCCAACGCCGCCATGTGTCGACCCATTCCTTGGGCGAGGCTTCGCGCGGAAAACGATTCGCCGCCAGCGATCGCCGCAGACGCTGTGCCTGCGCTGCATCGATGCCTTCGAGCGCATCGGCGACATCGCCGCAACCGGCTTCGCGCCGCCCTTCGTTGAGCCAATCGAGCTCGACGGACGCGCGCCGCGCCCATTGCGATCGCGCGTCGGGCAAGTACGGCGAGCGCGCGAGTACCGCAACTCGCGCAAGCGGCAACGGGTGTCCGGCGATCTCGATCCAATCGAGCGCCGCGGCGACGAGTGATGCGCTCGCGAGACTCGCGCCGAGGGAAACGTTGTAGGGACGCGCCTCGTTCTCGTTTCCGGGAAATTGCAATCCAGGGCACAGCACGTCTTCCGCAAGGGCCATCACTTCGGCGCGACGCGCGGCAAGATCTTCAACGGCGATACCGATTGTAATTCCCCGATTTGCAAGCGCCTCTTCGCGCGCCCAGGTCAGCGCAAGCAATATTTCATCACGCGGCGACGCCGCACCCGCGAGCGCACACTGGGAAGGCTCGTTTGTCAGAGAGTCGGAATGCCGGACCTTCGCGCCCTGCTTCACGAGCGCGCCGATCAGCCGCTGCTGTTGCGGTGTCGGTTCGAGAAAACCGGCAACCACGACGTCGAGATGACGCCACGTCTCGACGCCGGCTGCGGCACTTGCGAGCGCATCGGCGAGCGATGCTTCATCGATGGCGCGCATGTCGCGGAGCCTTCCGTGAAAGCGCTCGGCCCAACTCGCGTAGACGGCGCAGTCATCGTCGATCGGCGTGCCGCTTCGCCAGCCGCGCCAGCTCTCTCCACCGCTGCCCCACGCCTTCGAGATCGTCCATGCTTGCGCGGCCAGATCGGCCGCTCCGACCGCATTCACGAACGTCGCGTCGCTCGCGCCGACGATTTGTTGCCACAGTCGTCGCGTCTGCGGTGCGCGCAGCAATCGCGCGATCGAGGGAAGGCCGTCGTGCGCGAGTACGTCGCTCCAGAGTGTTTCGAGCCATGCCGACCACGGCAGCACGCGCGCCGCCGGCCACGCGGCCAGACCGGACGTCCGATTGGCATGGTCGTACGCGGCGATGAGCGCGCGCGCCAATCGCTTGTTGGGCGTGACAACGGTGGATCCCGCGGTCAGTGCCGCGGAAAGCCGGGGCTCGAACATTGAGGCAACTCGTGTCGCGG
>DASXPO010000075.1:0-10193 GCA_036493535.1 Casimicrobiaceae bacterium | reverse complement strand
AGTCAACCGCTGCGTCCCGATTCCGCAGGACAGATCCGGGCGAGATCCAGTGGAGCGACCAACGCACGCAGTTGGGATTCGCAGCCGGTGGGGCGTGAAATGCATCGCCGGTCGCGATTCGCGATGGAGTTGGATCGCTGGCGTTCTTACCGCCGCTGATGGCCGTCTCGCGCCCACACAGGCACAGATCGGGAAAGTTCGCGCTGTGGCGCCCAAACTTCCGCAAATCGCGGAAATTTAAGACTCATTGGCGGAGACGCAGGGATTCGAACCCTGGATACAGGTTTTGGCCCGTATGCTCCCTTAGCAGGGGAGTGCCTTCGACCACTCGGCCACGTCTCCGGAACGCGCGATTGTACCGGTCACTGCGACGCGCCGTCCATTTGCCCGGCGAGCGCGTGCTTAGAAATCAGCAAATGACCGCACGATGAATGGGTTATGCGGTCCCAGTAGGACAATGTCGTAGGACAAACACGGATTGCGGCGGTGCGGCGAACGATGCACCCTCCGACAGTGTTCGATGCGATTTAGATTTTTTCAAATGAAAAGGCAATGTCCGCATTGCGGTAGCGTTAGCGTGCGCCGATCCGGCCGCCTTGACTCTGAAGCGACTGCCCACCCGTTCCATTCGCCTTATCGTTGCCGGGAGTGCGAGCAGCGCTTCTGGGTCGTCAGCCGAAAGACGCTGTTCGGCGCGGCCGCGGGTGTCGCAGCGTTAACAGTCACCATGATCGTCTGGTCGGGATTGGGGACCCTCGGCCATCATGATCAACCTGTGCCCCCGCCAGTCAATGCGCCGCTCGACCTGCGGAGCGATGCAGGCACGGCCTTGGACGCGCGTGTGCTCAACGACGTGCTGCTGCGCCAGTTCGGAACGAAGCTCGAAGGATCGCCCCGGACCCAGCCCGAGCCCTAGCGCTCGGCTAGTGGGATGTCGCCTTGTGCGGCCGTTTGGTCGCGCGTGTCCCGCCGCTTGCCGACTCGGTTTCCGGTCGCGCGGGCTCCAGCGCTCCGCGCTGGACCGAGGCAGCGAGTGCGGTCGCCAGCGCCGCATCGCCGGAGATGAATGCCTCCCAGGACATCCGGTACCCCTTCCGGCGGCCCTTGGGGACCAGGTTAAGGCCTTCGGGCGATGTCGTCAGCGTGTACGGCTCGCCGCGGATCATCAGCTCGCGCTTCAGCGGTGCGTTGAGCTTGGTGGTCATGATTCGAAGGCGCCTCGAAAACGAATGGAGGATGACCGCTGAGAACGGCGGCCGGAAACGTAAACACGCACCCGCGCGATCGAATTGCCGACCACACGGATAGCGGCGCGCAATTCGTCCGCCGTGCAGCCGAGTCGCGCAGTCCAATAGCGGACCTCGAAATCCCGTGCGGTGTTGATCCGATCGGGCCCCGGGACACGGCCGGCGCTCACGACGCGATCGATGTTGACTCCATTTGCCATGCGATTACCCTCCATCTCGACGCTGCAAACGTAGCGCTTCGCGCGCTCCTTCGATGCAAGTCGAACGCGATAAAACGCGTAAGCGTCTTCCTACCGTCGATCCCATCCCTGCATGTCGGCCGCTTGCCGACAGCGCCTTGCCGACGGGCGCACGCGCGGATGGCTTCTCGTCCGATAGCCGTCATGCCATTGCGTCCCGAAAATCAATCGGCGTGGCGCCACACGAATCGCTGTATCGACGAATCTCTGCGCGGCGCTCCACGCAGTCCTTGATCGATTTCGAGACGAGGTAACCGCCATGCCAAGACCGCTCTGGAAAGGTGCGATAAGTTTCGGACTCGTCAACGTGCCGGTCGAGGTCTATCCGGCCGACCAGTCGCACGCGGTGAGTTTCTCCATGCTCGACAAGCGCGACTTCGCGCCGATCGGATTCAAGCGCTACAACAAGAAGAGCGGCGAGGATGTCCCATGGGGCAACGTCGTCAAGGGCTACGAGTACGAGAAGGGCCAATACGTCGTGCTGACCGACGAGGATTTCCGGCGCGCGAACGTCAAGGCGTCGCAGACGATCGAGATCGAGACGTTCGTTCCGGCTTCGTCGATCCCCGCGCCGTACTTCGAGACGCCGTATTACCTGGTGCCGAGCGAGCGAGGCCAGAAGGCGTACACGCTATTGCGCGAAGCACTGGCGCACGAGGGCAAGATCGGCATCGGCCAGGTGGTGATCCGGACGAAGCAGCATTTGGTCGCGCTCATTCCCGACGGACCGGCGCTGATGATGAACGTGCTGCGCTACGCGAACGAGGTTCGCGATACCGAGGGATTGAGCCTGCCGGCGAAATCCTCCAAATCCGCCGGTGTCAGTCCCCGCGAATTGGAATTGGCGGAACGCTTGATCGACGACATGTCGGGGCCGTGGAAACCGGAGCAGTTCAAGGACACTTACCACGAAGATTTGATGAACCGCATCGAAGAGAAGATCAAGAAAGGCGAGACCAAGGAGCTGACCGAGCCGGAGAAGGAAAAAGGCGGACGCAAGAAGGCGGAAGTCATCGATCTGATGGACCTCTTGAAACAGAGCATCGGCAAGAACGGAAAGAAGGCGGCGCGCGCTGCGGCAGAACGTGCGCCCGCTGCGAGAAAACGGGCCGCGGCCAAATCGCACACGAGTGCGCACGCGCGCGAAAAAACGCCGAAGCGTAAGCGAGCGTAGAATGCCGCGTCATGGAAACAACCCGTGTTTCTGCGACCGGCGCGCGCAATGCGCCGCCGTTTCGCGCCGATCACGTCGGCAGCTTTTTGCGGCCGAAATCCCTGCTCGACGCGCGTGAGCAGTTTCGGACCGGCGCAATCGACGCTGCGAAGCTGCGTGCCGTCGAAGATGAAGCGATTCGCGGCATCGTCAAATTTCAGGAAGACCTGGGCCTCCGAGGTGTCACCGACGGCGAATTCCGGCGCACGTATTTCCACATCGATTTTCTGACGCAACTGGAAGGCGTCGAGACGAAAGGCGGTATCCACGTCAAGTTCCACAGTGCCAAAGGGGAAGTCGATTTCGAACCGCCGGTGATGCAGGTGACCGGCAAGGTACGGCACACCAAAGCGATTCAACGCGCCGATTTCGAGTTTCTTAAATCGACAACTCGGCGGACGCCGAAGGTGACCATTCCCTCGCCGACAATGCTGCATTTCCGCGGCGGGCGAAATGCGATCAGCCGGGAAGCGTATCCCGATCTCGAGCAGTTCTACGCGGACGTGGCCGCGGGCTACGCCGATGAGCTCAAGAGTCTCGGCGCGGCCGGATGCACCTATGTTCAGCTCGACGACACGAATCTCGCGTACCTGTGCGACGAAAAGATGCGCGAGGGCGCGCGCCAACGCGGCGACGATCCGAACGAATTGCCGCGTCGTTACGCCAAGCTCATCAACGCCGCGATCGCGGATCGTCCGGAGGGCATGACGGCTTGCGTCCATCTGTGTCGAGGGAATTTCAAGAGCGCATGGGCGGCGGAAGGCGGTTACGAGCCCGTCGCCGAAGTATTATTCAACGAGCTCGCCGTCGACGGTTATTTTCTCGAGTACGACGACGCGCGTTCCGGCGATTTCGTGCCGCTCCGCCACGTGCCGAAAGGCAAGACGGTCGTGCTCGGACTCGTCAGCACAAAAATCGGCCAGCTCGAATCGAAAGATGTGCTGAAGCGGCGGATCGACGAGGCAGCGAAGTTTGCGCCGCTCGAGCAGATGTGCGTGTCGCCACAGTGCGGATTCTCGAGCACGGTCCACGGCAACGAAATCGCCGTCGAATCGCAGGCCTCTAAGCTGAGGCTTGTCGTTGAGACGGCGCGCGAGGTCTGGGGCGCGGTTTAGATCCGCTAGGCACTGACCGTCAAATAGCGGTGCAACGTCGCTTGATCGGCGAGTAGGGCGGCGCTTGCGGCGCGATGCGCGACGCGTCCACGCTCGAGCACCAGCGCATCGTCGGTGATCGCGAGCACCTTTTCGGCATGCTGCTCGACGACGATCGCGCAAACGCCTTCGTCGCGGACGATCGTGCGCAGCGTACGCAGCAACTCCTCGACCAGCACCGGTGCCAAGCCCTCGAGCGGCTCGTCCAACAGCAGCACGCGCGGATTGAGCACCAACGCGCGCCCGATCGCGAGCATCTGTTGTTCGCCGCCGGACAGTTGCGTACCGAAGTTGGCCTTGCGTTCGGCGAGGCGTGGAAACATCCCGTAAACGCGCGCGGGGGTCCACGGCCCAGGGCGAGCGACCGCGGTCAGATTCTCGGCGACGGTCAGCGATTTGAAGATGTTGCGCTCCTGCGGCACCCAGCCCACGCCCGCTGCCGCACGCTCATCGGATCGCAGCGATGTGACGTTGCGGCCGTCGAGCGCGATCGTGCCGGCGCGATAACGCGTGACGCCGACCAGCGTGTTGATCAGCGTCGTCTTGCCCATGCCGTTACGGCCTAGCAAGGCGAGGGAGCGACCGGCTTCAAGCGCGAAGCTCACGTCGTCGACGATCATCGCTTCGCCGTAGCCGCTGCGCAAGCCATCGACGCGCAGCATCTCAGCCATTTCGGGATTCGCCCAAATACACGGCGCGCACCTCGGGATCGCGCGCAATTTCATCCGGGGGCCCCTCGACCAGCAGCGTCCCGTTGACGAGAACCGAAATGCGCGACGCGAAGCGAAACACGACGTCCATGTCGTGCTCGATCAGCAACACCGTGACATCTCGCGGGAGAGCGGCAAGCGTGTCGAGGATTTCGCGAGATTCGGAGGCGGGCACGCCCGCGAGCGGCTCGTCGAGGAGCAAGACGCGCGGCTTCGCGGCGAGCGCAATCGCAATCTCGAGCAGGCGCCGCTTGCCGTAGGGCAGCATTGCGGCGCGTTGCCGTAGCACATCGCCTAAATGCAACAACGTCAGAAGAGATGTCGCTTCATCGGTATACGCGCGTTCGCGCGTCAGCGCGCGCCACAATTGCCGACCTGCGCGCTCGCGCTCGGCAATGACGAGCGCAATGGTCTCGAGCGGCGTGAGCGTATCGAAAAGCTGCGTGATCTGAAACGTACGGACGAGTCCGCGCCGCGCGCGCTGATGCGGCGCCAAGGGCGTGATATTGCGGCCTTCGAGCTCGATCGTGCCGCTCGAGGGCGCCAGCATGCCGGTCAGCAGATTGACGAGCGTTGTTTTACCCGCGCCGTTGGGTCCGATCAATGCACGGCGTTCCCCGCGCTGGAGCGCGAGCGAGACGTTCTGCGTCGCGGCGATGCCGCCGAAGCGCTTTTGCAGATCATGCGTCGCAAGCACCGTTTGCGTCATTTGGCGGTGTCGATGCTACGAGCGCCGAATCGGAACAATCGATGCAGCCGCATGCCGATGCGATCACGGCCGGCGACCATCAGCACGACGAACACGAGACCGATCCAGAACTGCCAATACTGTGGGGTCCATGCAGAAAAGAAATCGTGCATGAGCTTGAACGCGACCGTGCCGAGTATGCCGCCGTAGAGCCAACCGGTACCTCCCAGCACCAGCGCGAGCAGCACGTCGGCCGAACGATGAAAATCGAGACCATCGAGCGATGCGAAATTGGTGGTTTGCGCGAGTAGGGCGCCGGCGGCGCCCGCGTAGGCGGCGGCCAGCGTATAGATTGCCGTCAAGCGTGCGTTGACGGGAATGCCGATCGCCGCCGCTCGCCGCGAGTTGTCGCGGATCGCGCGCAAGCCGAAGCCGAATGGCGCATTGACGATTCGACGCGCAAGCATGAACAGGACGAATAGCAGCGTCAAGCTGTACAGATAGGCAACCCGTCCCCCGAAATCGAACGCGAACTTTCCGAACAAAGGCCCGACGACGACGCCCTGCAACCCATCGGCTCCGCCGGTGATGTTGTCGAAGCGATTGGCGAGCTCGTAGAGAATCAGCGCAACGCCAAGCGTCACCATCAGCCGCGTCAAATCCGAGCCGCGCAAGACCAGCACGCTCGTCACCAATCCCAAGAGCGTGCTGATCGCGACAGCAACGGCGAGCCCGACCACGGGATCGGGCATGACGTGCTTGGCGAAGAGCGCGGCCGCATACGCACCCGTTCCGAAAAACGCCGCATGTCCGAGCGAAACGATGCCGCCGTAGCCGAGAATCAGATCGAGGGAGACCGCGAACAGCGCGAGGATCGCGATTTCATTGAAGAGCGGCGCGTACTTCGGCGCGACGAACCACATCGCGAGTGCGACGAGCCACAGCACCACCTCCCAGACGCGAATGCGCGTCGCATCGACAGCCTTCGCTCGTGGCGTAGCCTCCACCTACCGCGCTCCGACACGCGCGAAGAGTCCCTGCGGCCGGATCATCAACACGGCGATCATCACGCAATAAATGATGAATGCGCCGAGCTTCGGAACGTAGTACTTGCCGGCGACGTCGGCGATGCCGAGCAACAGCGAAGCGAGCAGGGGGCCGGTGATCGTCGTCGTGCCGCCGACAGCGACGACGAGCAGAAAATACAGCATGAACTTCACCGGGAAGGTCGGATCAAGCCCGAGTATTTCCGCACCGAGCGCGCCGCCCAAGCCTGCAAGTCCGGAGCCGACGGCGAATGTCGCCAGAAAGATTCGATTGACATCGATGCCGAGTCCCGACGCCACCCGAGGATCGTCGACCGCTGCACGTAGACGACTGCCGAAGCGGGTATGCGACAGCGTCCATTGCAGACCGATCGTGAGGACGCCGCAGACGACGATGATGAAAAGACGGTAGCTTCCGATGCCCACTCCAGCGATCTCGAAGCGCGACTTCAAAAACGCAGGCAGGCGGACGAACTGCTGTTGCGCGCCGAAGAAATAGTCGACGGAGGCGACGGCCATGAAGACCAGTCCGATCGAGAACAACACTTGGTCAAGATGCGGTCGGCGATACAGCGACCGATACAGCGTCGGCTCGAGAATCGCGCCAAGCGCCGCGGCGAAGACAAAGGCAAGCGGCAGGCTCGCGAGGAACGGCACGCCATAGCGATTCGACAGCACGGCCGTCAGATAACCACCCGCCATCGCAAAGGCGCCATGCGCGAGGTTCACGAAGTTCATGAGGCCCAGCGTGACGGCAAGGCCGCACGCGAGCAGGAACAGCAGCATGCCGTAGGCGATGCCGTCGAAGAGAATCGTCAGCAAGGGAAGCCGCCGCTGCTGGCTCGGCTACTTGGCCGTCTTGCCTGGGTCCTTTACGGAAGGAATCGTCTGAAACTCGACGTTCCACAACTGTCCGTTGACCTTCTCGACCTTGCGCACGTAGACGTTTTGCACGATCTCGCGCGTTGCGGGATCGATCGCGACCGGTCCACGCGGACTCTCCCACGTGTACCCCTTCATCGCGTTCATCAGCGCCTCGCCATCGGTCGAGCCCTTCGTCGCTTCGAGCGCGTGGTAGATGAGGGCCATGCCGTCGTAGCCGCCGAGCGAATGGAAATTCGGGCGCATGCCGTTGCTCGCCTTGCCGAACGCTTCGACGTATGCCTTGTTCGCCGCCGATGGGTGCGCAGCGGAGTAATGGAAGCTCGTCACGACGCCGAGCGCGACGTCACCCATGTCGTTCAGGATGTCATCGTCGGTGACGTCGCCGGTGCCAATCAACTTGATCCCGCTCTTGTCGAGCCCGCGCTCGGTAAACTGCTTCATGAAAATAGAGCCCACGCCCGAAGGCACGAACACGAACACCGCGTTGGGCGCGAGGTCGTGGACTTTTTGCAAAAATGGTGCGAAGTCGGGATTGCGCAGCGGCACGCGAAGCGAATCCATGACTTCGCCGCCCGAAGCCGTGAACACCCTCTTGAACGTCGTTTCGGCGTCGATGCCCGGACCGTAGTCGGTGACGAGCGTGACGACTTTCTTGATGCCGTTCTTGGCCGCCCATTCGGCCATCGGCTGCGTGATCTGCGGCAGCGTGAAGCCGGTGCGCGTGATGAACGGCGACTGCTCGGTGATCGCCGACGTCGCGGCGGCCATCACGATCATCGGTACCTTCGCTTGCGTCGCGATCGGCGCCGTCGCAAGCGCGAGCGGCGTCAGGCCGAATCCCGCCAGAAACGCGACTTTGTCGTTCAGGACCAGCTCCTGCGCGATCCGCCGCGTCGTGTCGGCAACGCCCCCGTCGTCCTTGACGATCAGCTCGATCTTCTTGCCGGCGATCGTCGTGCCATGCTGTTGCATGTAGAGCTTCACGGCTGTCTCGATTTGGCGCCCAGTCGATGCGAAGGGCCCGGTCATCGGCAGAATCAGACCGATCTTGACCGTATCTTGCGCGGCCGCAGGCCATGCAAGGAGCGCAGCGAGAGAAGCGGTTGCCAGAAGAAAGAACCGCACGATTTTCATTCTCGTATCCTCCTTAAGCGCTTTGCGGCGCGTGCGACCCGAATAATAGGCCGACTCTGACGCAGAGTGTTCAAACCCCGTTAACTCGGTATGCAAATAAACGCGCGGTGCTTCAAAGGTTTGCGATAATCGAAGCGTGCCGCTGCATCCGCCCGCGATGTCCCCTTCCGATGCGCTTGCGCAGATCGGCGATCGCGCACTGGAGCGTGCGTCGGGCGCCCCTGCGAGCGAGGGCAACGCCATCGAGCTTCTTCTCGACGCCGAACAGAACTTTCCAGCATGGCTCGCAGCGATTCGCGCCGCCGAGCGACAAATCCTGTTCGAGATGTACATCTTCGCTCCCGACGATGTCGGACGTGAATTCGCCGATATGCTGGCCACGAAGGCACGCGATGGCGTCCGAGTGTGCGTCCTCTATGATTGGTTGGGATCGTCCGGCATGCACGGTTTGGCGGCGATGATGCGCGAAGCGGGTGTCGAGGTCCGCGTTTTCAATCCCCCAAGACTCGACAGTCCGCTCGGCTGGTTCACCCGCGACCATCGCAAGACGATCGCAATCGACGGCAAGATCGGGTTCGTGAGCGGCTTGTGCGTGAGCTCGCGCTGGTTCGGGGATCCAAAGCATTTGCACGATTCGTGGCGCGACACCGGCATCGAAATTCGCGGCCCGGCGGTCGCCGAGCTCGAGCGCGCATTTGCGCAATCGTGGGACGCTTGCGGAGCGCCGCTGCCTCTGGACGCGTTCACGCCGGAGAGCGCGATCGCACCGCAAGGTCACACGCGGTTGCGCGTTGTCGCCGGCGTGCCGACCGCTTCGGCGACGTTTCGCATCGATCTCGTCGTCGCGTCGATTGCGCGCAAGAGCCTGTGGCTGACCGATGCTTATTTCGTTGCGACGTCCGCCTACGTGCAAGCGTTGAGGGCGGCCGCGAAGGACGGAGTGGACGTGCGTCTGCTGGTGCCGGGTGTCAGCGATATTCCAGCGCTGTCGCCGTTATCACGGGCGCAATATCGACCGTTGCTCGAATCGGGCGTGCGCGTGTTCGAGTGGAACGGGACGATGCTGCACGCGAAGACAGCGGTCGCCGATAAACTGTGGGCGCGCGTCGGGTCGACCAATCTTAATCTCGCGAGCTGGATGACGAATTACGAAATGGATGTCGCGATCGAGGATCATTTGTTCGCCGAAAAAATGGCGCAGCAGTTCGAGCGCGATCTCGCCAATACGACCGAGATCGTGCTGACCCGTCGCAACCGCGTGCGGCCGGCATTCGAAGCAGATGGAATGCCTCCAAGAGAAGGCGAGCTCCGGTCGGCATCGCGGCGATCGATTTCGGGCAGTGCCAATCGCGCGGCCGCAGGCGCAGTGAGTGTCGGCAGCGCGTTGGGCGCGGCGATCACGAATCGGCGAGCGCTGGGTCCCGCCGAAGCCGGGTTGCTGCTTTTAGTGAGCAGCCTCGTCATCGTCATCGCGGTGATCGCGGCGTTCTGGCCGCGCGTGCTCGCATGGCCGCTCGCGTTCATTTGCACATGGTTAGGCATCGCGTGGACGGCGAAGGCGATAGCGCTCAAGCGGCGGACGCAAGCGCCAGCGGAGGCGACGATTCCTGCTGCGAAGGCCGCGGCGGCAGAGGCAAAAACGCCCGAGCTGCTATAATTTGCGGTTCGCGCCCGTAGCTCAGTTGGATAGAGTACCTGGCTACGAACCAGGGGGTCGTGGGTTCGAATCCTGCCGGGCGCGCCAAATCTCAACAGCGAATCAGGTGCTTGCCGCGACCGCGGCAGGCGCTTGCTTTTTCAAGATCACGAGTGTGGGCATTTTGCGGGCACCCGCCTCGCACACCTTGTTCGCTGCCTCGATCAGGTTCGCCAATTCC
>DASXPO010000074.1:0-30894 GCA_036493535.1 Casimicrobiaceae bacterium | reverse complement strand
CGATGAAGCCGAAGTGCGACGTCGGCATCCTCGGCCGAGTATTCGGCGGCACGGTCGACCGGGACCTGCTCGAACGGAATGCGACTCGCGCCTTTGCCCGTGACATCGTCGTAGCTCAGCGTCTTGAGATCCAGGTGCCGCATCGCGAGATTGTCCATATCGTGCGGCTTGTGGGCCTCGACGACATAGGATTGGAGCAGTGTGTCGTGATCGGCGCCAACGAGCGTGATGCCATGGTTCAACAAAACGTGCTGATCGAACTTGACGTTCTGTCCAACCTTCTTGTGCGCGTCGCTCGCGAGCCAGGCGGCAAACTGCGCAAGCACGCGATCGCGATCGAGCTGGTCCGGCGCGCCGGTGTAACGGTGCGCGACGGGGATGTAGCACGCGCGGCCCGGCTCGACCGACACTGAGATGCCGACGACCTCAGCGGTCATCGGATCGAGGCTCGTCGTTTCGGTGTCGAAAGAAGTCAGCTCGGCGGATTCAATGCTGGCGAGCCAGCGCGCAAGCGTCGCGTCATCGCGAACGACTTCGTAATCCGTGGGAAACGGTGGCTGCGGTTCTGCGGTCGTTTCGGCCGAAGGCTCAGTGACGAAGCGGCGCAGGTTGTTCTCTCGCGCAGCCTGTTTTGCGATATTGCCGGCGACGTCGGCGGACGGTTCTTCGCCGCCGGGAAGATCGCGGAGCCACGGCTTGAATTCGAAGCGCTGATACAACCTGCGCAGCGTCGGCAGGTCGATCGGCGCCAGCACGAGATCCGCCGGCTCGACCGGCAAATCGCAATCGGTCTTGACGGTGAGAAGCGCACGACCTTGCGGCAACCATCCAAGGGATTGCCGCAGGTTATCGCCGATCACCCCAGTGAATTCGTTTGCGTGCTGAATGACGTTGTCGAGCGAGCCATATTCCGCGAGCCACTTTGCCGCGGTCTTAGGGCCCACCTTCGGCACACCGGGCACGTTGTCAACTGAATCGCCGGTCAGCGTCAACAGGTCGAGAACCTGATCAGGACGCACGCCGAATTTTGCGGTGACGCCTTCCTCATCCAGCGTTTCGTTGCTCATCGTGTTGACGAGCTTCACGCCGGGAACGACGAGTTGCGCGAGATCCTTGTCGGAGGTCGAGATGACCGTGTCGATGCCATGCGCTTTCGCCTGGACCGCAAGCGTGCCGATGACATCGTCGGCTTCGACGCCATCGATCATCAGCAACGGCCAACCGTTCGCGCGCACGAGCTCGTGCAATGCGGGAACCTGCAGCGAAAGATCGTCGGGCATCGCTTTGCGATTCGATTTATATTCGGTGTACAAATCGTCGCGGAACGTCTTGCCCGGCGCATCGAAGACGACAGCAAAATAGTCCGGCTTGCCGTCCAACACCAATCGGCGCAACATCGAAAGGACACCGCGTAACGCGCCCGTCGGCTCTCCGCTCGACGTGCGAAGATCGGGCAGCGCGTAAAAAGCGCGAAACAAATACGACGAACCATCGACGAGGACGAGCGTAGGCATGCTGCCGCAGACAGACAAGATTCCGGAGTTGATCGACCCGCAGGCGCTCTATACCTCCAACGGGCAGGAGGCGTGGCGGGTGCTGGGAATTATGGCAGAGTTCCAACTCGCGACCGAGCGCATGCGAGGCATTCGCCCCGCGGTCAGCATGTTCGGCAGCGCGCGAGTCGGCGCCGAGCATCCGTATTACGACAAGGCGCGCGTCATCGCCCACAAGCTTTCCGATGCCGGATTCTCGGTGATCAGCGGCGGCGGACCCGGCCTGATGGAGGCCGCGAACCAGGGCGCGTTCGCGGGTCGCTCTCCGGCGATCGGTCTCAACATCCTGTTGCCGTACGAGCGCGGCGGCAATCAATACCAGGACATCAGCATCAACTTCCGCTATTTTTTCGCGCGCAAGATGATGTTCGTACGCTTTGCGTCGGCCTACGTCGTATTGCCGGGCGGCTTCGGTACGCTCGATGAGCTGACCGAATGCTTGACACTCGTGCAGACCGGCAAGGCGCGCCGGATTCCGATCATTCTGGTCGGCGCATCGTTTTGGGACGGCTTGCTCGCGTGGTTCAACGAAAAACTTGTCGGCGAAGGCATGGTCGGCCCCGACGATCTCGACCTCGTGCGGGTCATCGAGGAACCCGATGCAATCGTCGAGGCGATATTTCATTTCTATGAAAATCGCGGATTCCAGCCGACGGCCGCCGAGCGAGACAAAATGTTGAATCTCTGAACGTCGTCGCGTTGAAAGCGTCTAAGTCCAAAACCGCACGTAATCTTCCGCGTATGATTGAGTCTTCGAGCTAAATCATGAACGCCCCGCTCCCGACGCTTGTCGCAGTTGCCGCACTTTTCGCGGCATCGCTTGGCTTCGCGCAGGTACCACCCCCGCCTCCGTTGCCGCCTGCGCCAACGGCGTCGACGACGCCCCCGCCGCCGCCGGCCGATCTCGCGACCGACCCCGATCTCGAGCCGCAGGTCACGATCATCCGGCGGGACACCGAGCTTGTCGAAGAGGTCCGCATTCAGGGCGAACTCCGCTTCGTCAAGGTGACGCCGCGTAACGGCCGTCCGTATTACCTGGTCCCCGACGCGGCTGGCCATGCGTTCTTGCGCCGCGACAATCTCGACATTTCGCTCAAGGTTCCGATGTGGGTGTTGTTCTCGTTCTAGAGCCGAGCGCGTTGTCGAAACGCCTTCCGGGTTAATCGTCGTCGTTATCGCTCTCGCATTTTGAATGCGGTAGTCGAGCCGCGTACTGTTCCATGTCCGTCTACACGACCGTCACCACCGACGACCTCGACGAATGGCTCGCCCGCTATACGGTCGGAGGTCTCTCCGACCTCGCACCGATCGCGGCGGGGATCGAGAACACGAACTATTTTGTGACGACCGAAAAAGGTCGTTACGTGTTGACGCTGTACGAACGGTTGCCTGCAGGCGAGTTGCCGTTCTATCTCAATTTGATGGCGCATCTTGCGCGCGCAGGCGTCGAAGTTCCGGCCCCCGAACCGGATCGCACCGGCGCGCTCTTCTCGCTACTCAATGGCAAGCCGGCCGGTCTCGTGACCCGCATCGAGGGCGTCTCCGTCCATGATCCGGCGACAGCTCATTGCGCGCTGGTGGGCGCCGCGCTCGCACGACTGCATGTCGCATCGCAAAGCTATCGCCCGCGTCTCGCAAACCGGCGCGGTCCGTCGTGGTGGCGGCAAACCGCGCGTGTCGTCCAGCCCTTCCTGACGCCTGGCCAGAAAGAGCTGCTCGCCGCCGAGCTCGCCTACCAAGCGGGATACGGAAAAGGCGCGTTGCCGAAGGGCGCGATCCACGGCGATTTGTTCTGCAACAACGTGTTGTTCGCGGACGGCCGCGTCGCCGGCCTCATCGATTTCGGTTTCGCAGCCACTGATTTCTTCGCCTACGACCTTGCCATCACGGTCAACGATTGGTGCCGTGCCGGCCCTGGTGAGGCTGCGCTCGATGAGGCGCGCGTGCAGGCGCTGGTCGGCGCCTATGATGAATGGCGTCCGCTGACCGACGATGAGCGTGCGCGATGGCATGGCTTGCTCCGTGCCGCGGCGCTGCGTTTCTGGATCTCGCGCTTGCACGACCTCTATCTGCCACGACCCGGCGAGCTCACGCATGCACACGACCCCGGCGAATTCGAACGGATTCTGCGCGATCGTGTCGAGCCGTCGCTCACGCTCTGATGACCTCGGCTCGTGACATCGCATTCACGCGCCACGGCGCCGCGCGCGGATCCGCCTGGTTGAAAGAAAGCTACGCGATGTTTCGCAGCGTCCGGCTCGCGTGGATCCTGCTGTTGGCGAGTTACTACCTCATGCTCTTGCTGATTGACTTCGTTCCCCTGGTCGGCGGATTCGCAGCGCCGCTCCTGAAGCCGGTGTTTGCCGTCGGTTTTCTTGCGGCTGCATGGACGCAGGAGCGCGGCGGCGTGCC
Organism: Casimicrobiaceae bacterium; assembly: GCA_036493535.1. GTDB lineage: Bacteria > Pseudomonadota > Gammaproteobacteria > Burkholderiales > Casimicrobiaceae > VBCG01. The sequence goes on along the minus strand of DASXPO010000074.1, from coordinate 26,929 downwards.
CGCGATACGTCAATTGTTCCAGGGATTTCGCTCCAACCTCCTCGCGCTCAGCTCGTTGGGCATCGTGTTCATCGTCGGGATGTTGATTGCGGTCGGTTCGACTGCGGCGATCGACGGCGGCAAGCTGTTCGATCTGATCGCGAATCCGGCGCCGCAAGATCTCGATCAGGACGCCGTCGCCCAGCGTCTTTCCGACACGCTGTCGGACACGCGAGTGCAGCTCGGCATGCTGGTCGCGGCGCTTTGCGCGATTCCGACGTTGCTCGCGCTGTGGTGGGCGCCGGCGCTGGTCGTCTTTCAGGATGCGAGCGCCGTCACGGCTCTGGCGGCGAGTCTCCGTGCGGCGACGGCGAACTGGCGCCCGATTGCCCGCTATGTCATATCAGTGTTTTTCTTCGGGGGCGTCGTTCCCGTGCTTGTTGGGACGATTGTCGCCCTCGTCGTTCCGCCGCCGGTTGGACGCGCGCTCGCCCTTGGCTTGATGCTGCCCTATGAGCTCTGTTTCGTCGCAACGCTGCACATCGCTGACTATGTGAGTTATCGCGACGTTTTTCACGCGGGCGAAGCGCTGGCGCCGGTTGAGCCGCTAAAAAAGATCTAGAACGCTTAGGCCGGCTCGAGCTTCGCGTATTCCAGCGCGAGCCATTTGACCCCGGCATCGCGGAAATTCACTTGCACGCGCGCGTCGTCGCCGCGACCTTCGGCGTCGATGATCACGCCGACGCCGAACTTCGAATGCTTGACGCTTTGTCCGATGCGCCACGTCGATTTTTGGGACACTCGGCTGGGGGCGACATGCGAATTGCCGATCGCGACTGAGTTACCCCATTCCGCGCGATCGACCTCGAGTCCGCGCCGGCGTGGTTGAGACAGCCATTCCACCAATCCGCGGGGAATCTCGGCCAGGAAGCGCGACGGGATATTGAAGCGCGTCTGCCCATGCAGCATCCGACTTTGCGCCTGCGTCAGATAAAGTCTGCGCCGCGCGCGCGTGATCGCGACGTACATGAGCCGCCGCTCCTCCTCGACCCCGTCCGCCTCGTTCAAGCTGTTCTCGTGCGGGAAAAGGCCCTCTTCGAGACCGGTCACGAACACCGTATGGAATTCGAGTCCCTTGGCCGAATGCACGGTCATCAATTGCAGTGCGGGACGGCCCTCCGCGGCCTGCGTGTCGCCTGCCTCGAGGGCCGCGTGGGCGAGAAACGCCGTCAGCGGATCCGTCGCGCCCTCGACGGCGAGTTCAGTGGCGGAGGCCGAATCCGCCGACGGCAGCATCGGCGCGTCGACGGCCAAATCCGCTTCGCGCAAAAACGCCCCGGCGGCATTGACGAGCTCCTCGAGATTCTCGATGCGCTCGCGACCATCCTTTTCCTGGCGGTAATGCGCGATCAGTCCCGACGCTTCGCTGACGTGCTCGACGGCTTCCGACAGCGACATGGACGCCGTCGCCGCGCGCATGCCTTCGACGAGCCGCACGAACGATGCAACGGCGGCGCCCGATTTGCCCGCGATCGTTCCCGTGCACGCAGCCTGCCAGAGCGTCATGCCCTGGCGCCGCGCGGAATCCTGCAATTGCTCGAGCGACCGGGCACCAATTCCCCGCGGCGGGAAGTTAACGACCCGTAAAAAAGCGCCGTCATCTTCGGGCGTTGCCAGCAAGCGGAGATACGCAAGCGCGTGTTTCACCTCGGCGCGCTCGAAGAACCGCATGCCGCCGTAGACCCGGTAAGGCAGCGCGGCGTTGAACAACGCATGCTCGAGCACCCGCGACTGCGCGTTGCTGCGATAAAGAATGCCGATCGCATCGAGCGCAAGGCCATCCTGCGCGAGCCCCTGGACGACATCGACGATGAAGCGCGCTTCGTCGAAATCCGTTGGCGCGACGAAGGCGCGTACCGGCTCGCCGGCGACTTCGCTCGTCCACAGATTCTTGCCGAGGCGAAGCTGGTTGTTCTTGATGAGCCCGTTCGCGGCGTCGAGGATCGTCCCGTGCGAGCGGTAGTTCTGCTCGAGCTTGATCAGCGTCACCGGGCGCTCGGCCTTCGCGAAGTCGCGCTCGAAATGCTGCATGTTGGCAACATTGGCGCCGCGAAATGCGTAAATCGATTGATCGTCGTCCCCGACGGCGAATACAGCAGCATTCGGGCCGGCGAGCAAGCGCAGCCACTTGTACTGGAGAATGTTCGTGTCCTGGAACTCGTCGACCAGGATGTGCGCGAAGCGGCGCCGATAATTTTCGCGAATCGCTTCCTGCGACGCGAGGAGCTCGTAGCTTCGCAGCAGGAGCTCCGCGAAATCGACAATGCCTTCGCGCTGGCACGCCGCTTCGTACAGCGCGTAGTGGTCGACTTGCCGTCGCGTGAAATCGTCACCGGCTTCGACGTTATTGGGCCGGAGCCCCTGTTCCTTCGTGTCGGCGATGAACCACTGCAACTGCCGCGGCGGATACCGCTCGTCATCGATGTTGTGATCGCGATAAATGCGCTTGATGAGTGCGAGCTGGTCCTGCGTATCGAGGATCTGAAAGAGCTGCGGAAGATTCGCGGCGCGATGGTGCGCACGCAGCATCCGGTTGCACAGTCCGTGGAACGTCCCTACCCACATGCCGCGCAAGTTGACCGGCGTCAGTGCGACCAGCCGAGTCAGCATCTCTTTCGCCGCCTTGTTCGTGAACGTGACGGCGAGAATTCCCAGAGGATGCACCTGTCCGGTCGCCAGGAGCCATGCGATCCGTGTGGTGAGGACGCGCGTCTTGCCGCTTCCCGCGCCGGCAAGAATCAGCGCCGACGCGTGCGGCAGCGTCACGGCAGCGAGTTGCTCGGGATTGAGACGATCGAGAAGCGGAGAAGCCATGCAGACCAACTTCGAAACACGAATGATAGCGGAGTGAGCGCCGCGTGCATTTAGCGGGGTTATCGGCCACGTATAATCGCGGCGCTCGCACGGCAACCCACACAATGCCCCGCCCACTCGAGGACACGCCGCCCGTCAACTCAGCGACGATGCGCGCGTTCGTCCATTGGATTCGCGCGGCGGCGCCGTATGTGCACGCGTTTCGCGGCAAAACCTTCGTGATCGCTTTCGGTGGAGAAGTCGTCGCCGACGACTCGTTCATCGGCGTCATCCACGACATCAACCTGCTGGTGAGTCTCGGCATTCGGCTGGTCGTCGTCCATGGATGCCGACCGCAAGTCGAGGCGATACTGAAGCAACAGGCCATTCCGAGCCGCTACGCGCACGGCGTTCGGGTGACGGACGCCGACGCGATGGACTGCGTTCTAGAGGCGGCGGGACAAGTCCGCGCACGGATCGAGGCGATGCTCTCGCTTGGGCTCGCCAATTCGCCGATGGCGGGCGCGCGCAACCGCGTCTCGGCCGGCAACTATCTGACCGCGAAACCGATGGGCGTCGTCGACGGCGTCGACATGCAACTCACCGGCGAAGTCCGCCGGATCGACACCGAGGCGATCCAGCAAAGACTGGACGACGGCGACATCGTCTTGATATCACCGCTGGGCTATTCACCGACAGGCGAGATCTTCAATTTGACCGTCGAAGAGGTTGCGACGCAGGTCGCCGTGCGAACGAACGCGCAAAAGCTGGTTTTTCTAATGGAGACCGACGGCGTGCGCAACGGCCGCCGCCAGCTTCTTTCGGACTTGTCGACGCGGGAGGCCGAGGCGCTGCTCAAAAACCCGAACAAGCTCGCCCCCGACGTACGCCTTTTCCTGCCCGCGGCGATTCGCGCCTGCGACAACGGCGTCAAGCGTGCGCACTTGATCAGTCGACATCACGACGGAGCGCTCTTGCTCGAGTTCTTCACGCGCGACGGTGTCGGTACGATGCTTGCCGCGACGGCGCTCGCGCATATTCGCAGCGCGACGATCGACGACGTCGGCGGCATCATTTCGATCATCGAGCGGCTCGAGGAGGCCGGCGTGCTCGTGCGCCGCTCGCGCGAGCGCCTGGAGAACGAAATCGAGCGCTTCATCGTCGCCGAATACGATAACCACATCATCGGCTGTGCAGCGCTCTATGCGTTTGCCGAAGAGCGCGTTGGCGAGCTGGCTGCCCTCGCCGTTCATCCCGATTTCCAGCGCGAAGGCTACGGCGAGGCGTTGATGAAGGAGATCGAGCAGCGCGCGCGCAAGTTACGTTTGCAAAAGCTGTTCGTGCTGACCACGCGCACCGCACACTGGTTTCTGGAGCGCGGCTTTCGCACGGGATCCGTCGCGGACCTGCCGCATCAGAAGCAGGCGCTTTACAATTACCAGCGGAAGTCGCTCGTCTACCAGAAACCGCTTTAAGGAAACGCTCATGGCAAGAATGGTCCAATGTGTAAAGCTCGGACGCGAGGCGGAAGGCCTCGATTTTCCTCCGTATCCCGGCGAGCTCGGCAAGCGCATCTACGAACACGTTTCAAAGGAAGCGTGGCAACAATGGCTCAAGCACCAGACGATGCTCGTCAACGAGAACCGGCTCTCGCTGGCCGATCCACGCGCGCGCAAATGGCTCGCCGAGCAGATGGAGAAGCACTTCTTCGGGGCGGGTGCCGAAACGCCGGCCGGCTATGTCCCGCCCAAATCGTGATCACGTTGGCCATTGCCGCGTCGGGAGCGGTCATCTGGCCGATGTCGGCGTAGTCCGATTTTCTAGCGCGCGATCGATGGGCGACGCTCACTTGCGAGCGCCTGATGTTCAGCTGTCTTGTTTGTCTGCCACCATTCCAGCATCGCCTGGAAGTCGCCGCCGAACTTGCTCTTTTTCAGCTCCTCAAGGATCGTTCCGCACATGGCGCCCTCGTCGGGGCCGACCCATCGAGTCGCTGCGGCGTAGTCGCACGCCCAGAATGCTTTTTCAATGTTCGTCGGGGCGTGGGGGATATTCTGGGATGCGCCGACTTTAGTAGGGGCCGCGGGCTCGTGCGCGTACCCGCACGTTGCGTGGGCGCTCAGCACGCCCGCGAGGAGCCACGCACCGAGTGCTCGCGCAATCGAAGTAGCGATGGGCTGCTTTGAAACGGTCACACGTGACATGGTGTCCTCCTTTGGTGAAACGGGTGATTTCCCATGAACTACGAGACCATGTTGCCAGCTGGCGTGCCCGAAGTCTTTGCGCTACCCTTGATTTTTTCCTGAGATTTCCCTGACTTTCAGGATAGCGGACGCGGTGGACTCGTCCAGAGCGCGATTTGATCTATTTCTTCGACGAATATTCGCTCGATTCCGAGCGGCGTGAATTGCGGCGCGGAAGCGATGCCGTCCTCGTCGAACCTCAGGTATTCGACCTGCTGCAGTGCCTCATCCGCCATCGCGATCACGTGGTCACGAAGGATGACTTGATCGCTGAAGTCTGGAACCGCCGAGCGGTTTCGGATTCCACGCTCAGCAGCAGGATCACAGCTGTGCGCCACGCCGTCGGAGACAGTGGAGGCCGGCAGCGGCTCATTCGAACGTTGGCTCGCAAGGGATTCCGCTTTGTAGGAGTCGTTCGGGAGCGGACTCGGCCGGACGACGACGTTGTGGCGAACGGCTCGTCGTCCGATGCCTCGAATGATCTCGGGGCCCGCTTCGCGCTCGTCTTGGTGCAGCCGAGCGTCGCCAGCTGACGATCATAGTCTGCAATATCGCAGAAACGGCCCTGCTGTCCACGCGTGTCGACCCGGAGGATTTGCGCGAAATCATCCGGAAGTATTGGGCGTGTATCACGAACGTTGCCGAGCAGCATGGAGGTCACGTTGCCAAGTACAACGATGATGGGGCGGTCGTCTATTTCGGATATCCGCTGGCTCATGAAGACGACGCGGAGCGGGCGGTACGGGCCGCGCTTGTCGCAACGAGATTAGTCAAGGAGCTTCGGATTGAATGCTTGAGCGAGCCCCTGCAAGCGCGCATCGGTATCGCAACCGGTTTGGTCCTGGTCGGCCTCGAGTCGACCGCCGAACCCGCCGTCATCGGCGAGGCGCCTTACGTCGCAGCACGCCTGCAGGCGCTCGCCGAACCGGGGGCCGTCGTCATTTCAGCCGGCACTCGACGCCTCGTCGGGAACCTGTTCGAGTATGACGACCTGGATTCGTCGCAGTCGGACGGAGCGGCCGAGCCAATTTCGGCCTCGCGCGTGATCGGGGAAAGCCCGATTGCGAGTCGTTTCGAGGCGTTGCGATCGAGTCGAAAGCGACTCGTCGGCCGCGAAGAGGAGCTCGAACTCCTGTTGCGTCGCTGGAGTCAAGCAAAGTCGGGAGACGGTCGCGTAATCCTCATTTGGGGAGAGCCCGGCATCGGCAAATCGCACCTCGTGGCTGCGTTCCAGGATGAAATCGCAGCCGAGCAGCATAGATGCATCCGGTACTTCTGCTCGCCCAATCGTATTCAAACGGCGTTACATCCGGTCATCACACAGCTGGAGCACGCGGCGGATTTCGATTCCGCGGACGCCGACACAACAAAGGTCGACAAACTCGAGCGCTTGCTCGCCATGTCTTCGCACGAGCTCGACAAGGACGTTGTGCTCTTCGCCGAGCTCCTTTCGATCTCGGCAGAAGATCGACAACCGCGACTGGCGCTCAGCGCTCAGCGCCGCAAAGAATTGTTGATGGAACGTTTCATTGCGCAGCTCGTCGAGCTTGCCGCGCAACGCCCGCTGTTGATGATCCTCGAGGACGTGCACTGGATCGATCCGACAACGCGCGAGCTATTCGACGTGATCATCGACCGCGTTCGCAAGTTGCCGGTTTTGCTGATCATGACGTACCGTCCCGAATTCAGCCCATCCTGGCTCGGGCAGTCGCACGTCACGGCGGTAACGCTCAACCATCTCGGCTCGCGCGACAACGCGGCGCTGATTAAGCAAATCGCCCGCGGAAAGACGCTGCCCCCGCGTCTGCTGGAACAACTGATCAAGCGCACTGATGGAGTGCCTCTCTTCATCGAGGAAGTCACCAAGTCGGTCCTCGAAAGCGGAATGCTGCGTGACGAAGGGGATGCGTATGTTCTCGACGGTCCGCTGCCTGTAGTCGCCGTGCCATCGACCTTGCAAGCTTCGCTCGTCGCGAGGCTGGATCGCATTGCGCCAGCTCGTGCGGTCGTTCAGACCAGCGCGGCGCTTGGCCGCGAGTTCCGTTATGCGGTCCTGAAGGCGGTCACCGCGTTGCCCGACGCGGAGCTCGGGGATCTACTCCAGCAGGTCGTGAGCTCCGAGCTCGTTCGCCAGCGTGGAGACATTCCCGATGCCATCTATGCCTTCAAGCATGCACTTGTGCAGGATGCCGCCTACGAAACGATTCCGAAAAGCGAGCGTTTCGCGATTCACCACCGTATTGCCGACGTGCTCGAGCAGCAGTTTGCGGATCTTGCCGAGCATCACCCCGATGTTCTCGCATTTCACTGCACGGAGGCGGGCCTTGCGGAAAAGGCCATCGATTACTCGATCAAGGCCGCTCGCGTAGCGCTCAATCGATCGGCAGGCGTTGAGGCACAGAGCCAGGTCGAAAAGACGATGTGCCTGTTGCCGAAGATCACAGACGGTCCGATCCGAAAACAGATCGAAGGACGCTTGCACGTCGTGCTTGGCGACGCATTGGTGATGACGAAGGGATTTGCTTCGCCGCAAGTGATGGCAACCTTGTCAAAGGCGCGCGACCTTCTGGACGAGAATCTTCACCCGATCGAGGCACTTGGAGCGCTCTGCGGCTTGTTCAATTACCACCTCATTCGCTCCGAATCGCCGCTCTGCCTGACGTTGGCAGAGTCGCGTTTGCGGGACAAAATGGATCGCCCCACGGCGACCGTTGTTCATTATTTGGTCGGAACTGCCCATCTGCACCTGGGCAATTTCACGGAATCGGTTCGCGAGCTTGAAACGGCGTTGAATCTCTACGATGAGAATCTCTGCCGTCCCGTGTCATTCATTGCCGGTTACCACCTTCGGTCTTTTACGCTGATATGGCTTGGTCTTGCTTATCTGTATGTCGGTTCATCAAGTCTCGCGGCGCAAACGATCACCGCCGCCGTGCGCGATGCCAGGAGCCGATCACATCCATTTACGCTCGTGTCCGCGCTCTTGGCTCTGGCTCGTTTTCGGAACCACACCGGTGACTTGGATGGTGCAATTGCTGCCACCGAGGAAGGCATGACCATCGCCGCCGATCAGCGCAGTCCCTACCACGTGTCTCGCGCGGGCATCCTGCGAGCCGTGAATGTGGTTGAGGCGCGTCGTCCCGTGGAGGGCATCGAGCTGCTGGAAAATGCATTAGCGGACCATCGCGCCACCGGCGCGGATTTTCAGAGCTCCTATAACTTGTCACGCCTCGCTGAGGCGCACGCGCAAGCTGGCAACAGGACTCGAGCAATCGAGCTCGCAGGCTCGGCAGTCACGGAAGTGATTCGTTGCGGAGAGCGATGGTGGGAAGCGGAATCGCAACGCATAAGAGGCGATATCCTGTTATTGAGCGGTCCTTCAAACCGCGATGAAGCTGAGGCCTGCTTCACGAATGCGCTCCAATGCGCCCGACGGCAAGGTGCCAAACTGTGGGAACTGAATGCGGCTGTCAGCCTCGCAAAGTTATGGTTGTCCGAGGGTAAGACAAAACATGCACAGCTCCTGCTGTGCGCCGTTCATGACCAGTTTGCCGATGGCGACGAGATTCGCGCTCTCAAATTGGCGAAGCAGCTTTTACATGACTCGAGCGCCACCATGCCACGCCTCTCAGTCGCTCTCGACGAATCAAGAAAACAGTCCAAAACGAGAGCCCCCCGAAGGACCGACCGGCGCAGCAGTGCGCAAGCGTCAAGACTGCGGCGCCGGGGAACGTGAGCTCAGCCATGGATCGGCGCGTGTTCATCGCGAGCGCGCTTCTTGCGGTGCCGTGGGTTGCACGCGCACAACGGACTGAGAAGCTTTACCGGATCGGGATCCTTGAGTCGATACCTGCGGCGCAAAACGCCGTCAATCTCGAGGCGCTGCGCAAAAGTTTGCGCGAGCTTGGCTACGCGGAAGGTCGCAATCTGGTCATTGAATATCGCTCAGCCGATGGACGCGCCGAGCGCTTTCCGGAGCTCGCAGACGAACTGGTACAACTCAAGATCGATTTGATGGTGACGCGCGGGACCCCTGCCGCGAATGCGGCGAAACAAGCGACTCAAACCATTCCAGTCGTGATGGCGACGATGGGCGACCCCCGCGCAATTGTGGCGAGCTTCGCGCGTCCAGGAGCCAACATCACCGGCGTGACGACTTTCAGCACCGAATTGACCGCCAAGCGGATTGAGATCCTAAGGGAGATGGTTCCGAGGCTTTCGCGAGTTGCGTTGCTTCACAACATGAGCAATCCGGCGGCGCCACCCGAGTGGGAAGAGACCAAGAGTGCAAGCCGTTCACTACTTGTCCAGGCCGAGCTTCTCGACGTAAGAAGCGAAGCGGACTTCGATCCCGCATTCGAACGCGCAAACCGTCAGCACGTCGACGCACTCGTGGTGGGTGCAGACGGTCTCGTGCAAGCGCATCAGCAAATGATCATCGACTTGGCGGCGCGCAACAGGCTCCCCGCTGCCTATCCGGCGCGCGATTTTGTCGACGCCGGCGGACTGATCGCCTACGCAGTCAACTATCCCGAGCTCTATTCCCGTTTCGCAAAATACGCCGACAAGATCTTCAAAGGTGCGAAGCCGGCTGACCTTCCCGTCGAGCAGCCGTCGAAATTCGAGCTCGTGATCAATCTCAAGACAGCCAAGGCACTTGGGCTCGCGGTACCCCAGTCGCTGTTGCTGCGCGCGGATGATGTCATTGGGTGATCTTGCCCGTCGTCGAGATGCCTTCATGACTTCCGATCGCCCTCACTCCCTTGAAAATCAGCGGGCGAGGTAACCACCGTCCACGGCCAGAACATGTCCGGTCACGAACGAGGACGCACCCGAACATAACCACGGGACAACTCCTCGCCGTCGTCCAGGCGACGGCCGTCGCCGAAGATATCGTCGCCATCGATGATGATGTCACCGACGTTGGCTCCGATGCGGAACTGAATCTGTTGTTCCGTCGGCACGTCCGCGTTCCGTTCCGCCATGCCGCGCTGCACATCGATCGCACAGCGTATGGCATCGACCACGCTCGGAAACTCCAACAGCAAACCGTCACCCATGGATTTCACGGTGCGGCCGCCATATTCGGCGATCTTGGGATCGATCATCTCCGACAGGTGAGCTTTCAACGTCGCGAGAGTGCCCGCCTCGTCTCGTCCCATGAGACGCGAATAGCCGACGACATCGGCCGAGATGATCGCCGTCAGCCGGCGCCGCTCACGCGGCATCCCACGCCTCGGCGCCTGCAACTGACGCTTGACGACAGTTCGGTCCGACCGTCACTTCAATCGCGATCCACGGATGGCTCCGTTATCGATCCGACTTTTCATGTCCACAGTACGCGCATTGCGAAGGGAGCTTCCGCACCAGCCGACCATCGTATAAGGGAAAAAGGTACGTGAATTGAGTGCCGCTTCGTCTCTCTGGGCTGATAGACTGACTCGCATGACCGTCCCCGCCATCAGCCGCTATCCCGTTCCCGAGCTCGAGGAATTACCCGACGATATTCGCGTGCGCATGTTGGAAGTGCAGGAGAAGGCCGGGTTCATCCCCAACGTTTTCCTGACGCTTGCGCATCGTCCCGAAGAGTTCCGTGCCTTCTTCGCCTACCACGACGCGCTGATGCTGCGCGACAGCGGACTCACGAAAGCGGAGCGTGAGATGATCGTCGTCGCGACGTCGGGCGCCAACGATTGTCTCTATTGCATCGTCGCGCACGGGGCAATCCTGCGCATCTACGCGAAGGAACCGTTCGTCGCCGATCAGGTCGCCGTCAATTATCGCAAGGCAGACATCACACCGCGCCAAAAAGCCATGCTCGCATTCGCGCTCAAGGTCGCAACGAACAGCGTTGCGATCGATGATGCCGACTTCAATGCGCTCACCGGGCATGGCTTCTCCGCTGAGGACATTTGGGATATCGGCGCCATCGCGGCGTTTTTTGCGTTGTCGAACCGCATGGCCAACATGATCGGCATGCGACCGAACGACCAGTTCTACCTGATGGGACGTGCGCCGAAGTCGAGCTAGCGCGGTATCACCGCCGTCACCACAGCCCTTCCTTCGCGTACGGCTCGCTCCACAGCGTAACGCTCAGCACGACCGCTTTGCTCCACGCGATTTCCATTCGCTCCGCTTCTCTTGGCGAAGCGGCCGCGTGGCGCAGATGGGTTCGCACTGACGACATAACCGGAACGATGAACGCGAGCAAGTAGCGAAGCGGCACGACCGGCGGCGTGCGGCGCCCGTCGACGACGTTCTTTTTCGCCGGTGTGTGGCGAAGCGCTATCTCGTGCTGGTAGTCGAGCCAGGCCTGATCGAAGGGTCGCGTGCAGAGATCGACGACCCAACGGACGAAGCGCGGTTTGACCGCGGCTTTGTACGCGTCGTCCGGCTTGCCATCGGGCCCAAAAAACCAGCGTGACAGATGTTCCTGCCGGCCGATAATCGCGCGCCAGGCGTCGACGAGCTCTTCAGCGTGACTTTCTAGAATTCGTCCTGCTTGGCGGAGGGCACGCCGATCTTCATCGGTAAATCCGACCGTGGCCTCGAGCTGGCGGAGCTCGTCGAGTGTCACCGGCGACCGAGGAACGTTCGCGTAATCGTAGCCTTCGATTTCCGTGCTGACTTCTGCCATCGATTTCGATGAATGGCGACGGGACTTCTAATTCGAGCGCGGTGCTTTCGATCAGTTCCGAAAATCAGCCGACGTATTTCTTGAACCACGCGGTCATCCGCTTCCAGCCATCTTCCGACGGCTCCTTCCGATAACTGGGCCGATAGTCGGCGAGAAAGCCATGCGGAGCATTGGGATACGTGACGATCTCGACCGTCTTGCCGGATTTTTTCATCGCCTCTTCGATTTTCTTCGTCGTGTCCGGAGGAATGCCCGGGTCGTCGCCGCCGTACAGTCCCAACACCGGCGCCTTGATGTTCGGCACCACGTCCATCGCCGTCTTGTCGCCCGGATGAAAGCTCGTCGCGACATGACCGTACCAGGCCACCGCCGCTTTCAGATCGGGATTGTGGCCGGCGTACATCCAAACGATGCGACCGCCCCAGCAAAAGCCGGTGATGCCAAGCTTCGCGGCATCGGCCTTGCCGCTCGCTTTTGCAAACGCGACCGCCGCATCCAAGTCGCTCATCACCTGTTGATCGGGAACCTTGCTGACGATCTCCTTCATCAGCCGGCTCGTGTCGCTGATCTTGGTCGGATCGCCCTGGCGTGCATACAACTCGGGCGCGATCGCGTAGTAACCCATCTTCGCCAAGCGGCGGCAGATGTCCTTGATCCACTCGTGGACGCCGAAGACTTCCTGAACGACGAGAATCATCGGAAAGCTGCCTCCGGCCGCCGGCATGGCGCGGTACGCCGGAATTTGGCCGTCCTTCACCGGCACCTTCACTTCGCCGGCAACCAGACCCTCGCTTGAAGTCGTGATCGTTTGCGCCGAAACCGGCAGGACCGCGAGCGCGAAGCCGGCGCCCAGCGATGTCACCACGAAGGTGCGTCGGTTGATTGGTTGCGAATCGCCCCGCAGGCTACGCAGTTGCGGATGGACAGACTGAAACTCGGACTGAGACTCGTTGAACGCGCCCATATCTTATCCTTTGAACGACGCCGATGCGTTGTATACGACCCGCGCGGCGGTCAGGCGTTCGCCGGAATCAGCGCGAGTCCGCCGACGGCAACGCCGTCGATCAACGTGTGCTGGACGCGCCCCGGCACTTCGAGACCGAGAAAAGGCGTGTTCTTGCCTTGGCTCTTGAGCGACGCGCGATCGACGATCCAGTGCGCGTCGGGATCGAAGATGCAGATATCCGCTGCGTGACCAATCTCCAACGTACCGGCATCGATGCCGAGCAAAGCCGCGGGCGCCTTGGTAATTTTTGCAAGTGCCGCCGGAAGGCCGATGCGTTCTTCGGCCGCCCACTTGAGCGTCAGCGGAAGCAAGAGCTCGAGACCCGTCACACCGGATTCCGCTTCGGCGAACGGCAATTGTTTCCCGTCGTCGTCGACGGGTGTGTGATTCGAACAAATCACATCGATCGTCCCATCGGCGAGACCGGCGCGTAGCGCCGCTCGATCGCGCGTGCCCCGAAACGGCGGCGTCACATGCGCTTGCGCGTTGAACCAGCCGATGTCGACATCGCATAAATGCAGGTGATGAATCGCGACGTCGCAAGTGATCGGCAGCCCTTCCTGCTTCGCGGCCCGCACCAGCGCAACCCCTTCGGCCGTCGACAGTCGGCACAAATGCACCTTGACGCGGGTTTCACGGATCAGCGCGAAGATCGTCGCGAGCGCGATGGTTTCCGCAGCGGCCGGAATTGCGGCCAATCCAAGTCGCGTGGCGACTTCACCATCGTGCGCGACGCCGCCTTTGGAGAGATGCGGCTCTTGCGGGCGCAACCATACGCGATGGCCGAACGTCGCCGCATATTGCATCGCGCGTAACAACAATAGCGTATCGACGAGCGGCACGTCCGCATGCGAAAAGGCGACGCAGCCGGCGTGGGCGAGCTCGCCCATTTCGGTCAGCGTCGTGCCGGCGAGCGCGACGGTGAGCGCGCCGATCGGATAGACGCGCGCACGATTCAAAAGACGCGCGCGGTGCTTCAGCATTTCCACCAGTCCCGGCTCGTCGAGCGGCGGATCGGTATCCGGTGGACACGCGAGACTCGTGACGCCGCCCGCAATCGCTGCTTCGACTTCGGACTCAAGGGTCGCCTTGTACTCAAACCCGGGCTCGCGCAATCGGGCCGACGCGTCGATGAGACCGGGACAGACGACGAGCCCGCGCGCGTCGATTGCACGATGCGCATGCCAGCCCGGCGGCGCCGTGCCGATCGCCGCGATTTTTCCGGCGGCTATGAAAAGCGACGTCGCGCGATCGAGCCCTTGCGCGGGGTCGATCAGGCGGCCGTTTTTGATCTCGATTCTCATTAATTTCCGGCGACGATGCTCATCACGGCCATGCGCACTGCGATACCGAAAGTCACCTGCGGCAAAATGACGGAACGCTCGCCATCCGCGACCGCGGAATCGATTTCGACGCCGCGATTCATCGGACCCGGATGCATGACGATGACGTCGGGCTTCGCCAATGCGAGCTTGTCCATCGTCAGGCCGTAGTGCTTGAAATACTCACCGGCGGACGGCAGCAGCGCGCCTTTCATCCGCTCGCTTTGCAACCGCAGCATCACGACGGCGTCGCAGCCGGCAAGACCGGCACTCATGTCGGTGAAGACGCGCACGCCGAGCGCTTCGACGTCGGTGGGCAAAAGCGTGCGCGGTGCGATCACGCGCACTTCGGGCGTCCCGAGGGTGGTCAGTCCGTGGATCAACGACCTTGCGACGCGCGAATGGAGCACGTCGCCCACGATCGCCACCGTCAGCCCCGTGAAGTCACGCTTGTAGTGACGAATCGTATAGAGATCGAGCAGCCCCTGCGTCGGATGCGCATGGCGGCCGTCTCCTGCATTGACGACGTGCACGTGCGTCTGCTTATGGGCATTGAGATGCGCGGCAATCAGATGCGGCGCGCCGGATTGCGCATGGCGGACGACGAACATATCCGCGTTCATCGCCACCAGATTGTCGACGGTATCCAGCAACGTCTCGCCCTTCGACGTCGACGAGACGCCGATGTTCAGATTGATCACATCCGCGGAAAGGCGCTTCGCGGCGATTTCGAAGGTCGTCCGCGTGCGCGTCGAATTCTCGAAGAACAAGTTGAACACGGCCTTGCCGCGGAGCAGCGGCACCTTCTTCACTTCGCGCTCGCCGATCGATGTGAAGGGCTCCGCCGTATCGAGAATTTGACAAATGATCTTTGCGGGAAGGCCTTCGAGCGTCAGCAGATGCGTGAGTTCGCCGTTGGCGTTGAGCTGGGGATTATTCACACAACCCCCATGCTTGCGGCCTCATTTCCATTCGGCCGCCACGCTGCCCCCAAGAGGGGGTGCAATTCGCGCCTCGGGGCGGCCCTTCGCCGCTCATGTCATGCGTCCGCCGCCGGCTCGACCGCGAGCGAAAGCCGATCGGCGTCCCGCGACAAGACGATCGACAAGGCGCGCGCCACGGCGAGCCGCGCGCCGACATAGTCTGCTTCGATCGGCAGCTCCCGGCCACCACGGTCGATCAGCACGGCCAGCTCTATTTTTGCGGGCCGTCCGAAGTCGAACAACTCGTTGATCGCCGCTCGGACGCTGCGACCCGTGTAGAGCACGTCGTCGACCAGCACGATCGTCGCGCCGTCGACGTCGAATTTGAGCTCGCTTCGGCGTGCGCCGCCCTTCAAGCCGGTGCGTGCATAGTCGTCGCGATAGTAGGAGACGTCGATGAATCCCAATGGATGATTGCCCGGAATGAGCGCGGCCAGTCGCTCGGCGATCCAGGCCCCGCCCGAGTAGATGCCGACAAAGGCGGCATCGTATGAGACGGCGCCGCGCATGCGCTCGACCAGTGCCGCGAGCGCGGCGTCAGCGTCAGGGAGCGCCGGCGTTTCCGGTGCGCTCATCGAAGTACGCCTGCAGAATCAGTTGCGCGGCAATCTCGTCGCGATGCGCCCGTCCTTCTCTTCCGCGCCGCTCGCGATTCAATTGGTCCTGTGCGGTTTCGGTCGTCCAGCGCTCGTCGACGCGCACAACCGGTAGTCCAAAGCGATCTCCCAGCGCAAGCGCAAAGCGATCGGCGTTCGCCGTCATCGTGTGCGGCGTTCCATCGGCATGCAAAGGGAGTCCCACGATCAGCTCGCGCGGCTGCCATTGCTCGACGAGCGCCGCAATCGCCGTCATCACCGTCGCATCGGAATGGGCCGCGATCGTGAGCAACGGCTGCGCGAGGCGGGTCAGCGTATTGCCGACGGCAACACCGATTCTTCGCGTGCCGAAATCGAACGCGAGAACCGTCGCGTTCGTTGTCGGCGTCATGGATCACGCGTGACCGACGTCGTCGGAAAGCCGGGAGAAATCGATACCCAGCAGGCGCATCGCCGCAGGCAATCGCCCTTCCGGCGGCAGCTCGAACAGAACGTTCGGATCCGCTGCGACCGTAAGCCAGGCGTTCTGGGCGAGCTCCTGCTCGAGCTGTCCCGCCGACCAGCCGGCATAGCCGAGCGAAATGAACATGTCTTCCGGACCTTCGCCGCGGCCCACCGCCTCGAGGACATCCTTCGAAGTCGTCAGACCCAGGTCGTCGCTGATCGCGAGCGTCGATTGCCAGTTGCCGAGCGGCCGATGCAGCACGAAGCCGCGATCGATTTGCACGGGACCGCCGAAATGAACCGGCGACTCGCGAAGCGGCGTCTCGCCGAGAGGAATGTTGATCTGCTCGAACAGCGCCGAAAGCGTCATGTCGATCGGCTTGTTGATCACAATGCCGAGCGCGCCTTCCGGGTTGTGTTCGCAAACATAAGTCAGCGTATTCGCGAAATGCGGATCCGCCATCGTCGGCATCGCGATCAGGAAGTGGTGGGTCAGATTGACCGTTACACCCATGGGACTCAATTGTAATCTGCGAGGAGGACCGGCACAATCGACCGCCGCAACAAGACGAGGAGCAAAGAATGGGAAGAGCCGCAGCGATCGCATCGTTGTTCATCGCGCTGGCTCTCGTTCACGCCGACGCGGCGTTCGCTGGCCTGACCATCATGCATGGCTTCGTCGACTATGCGAGCGCGCTCGTTTGGATTCAGACGGATGCGCCCGGGCCCGTCGAAATCGTCTGGCGTGTCGAAGGCGATGAGCAAGTGCATCGCGCGGAGTTCAATGCGCGAGCGGCGGACGAGAACGTCGTCGTCGCGCGGCTGACCGGGCTGTTGCCCGGCAAGCAAGCGACCTATGCCATCACGGGAGACAGTGATCACCGCGAAGGCGTGGTGCGTGCACAACCGCGATGGACGCGTCCTGCCGATGCGCCGGATATCGCAATCGCGATCGGCTCCTGTTTCTTTCTTGCCGATGCGAATCCGATTTGGGGCTCGCAAAACTATGGCGGCGGGTATGAGATCTTCGACGCCATTGCGGCGAAAAAACCCGACGCCATGGTATGGATGGGCGACAACTTGTACTTTCAGCCTCAGGACGAGCTGGATCCTGCACAAATGGCGGCGCGATATCGCCGCCAACGCACATTCGCGCCATTGCAATCACTGCTGAGCTCGACTTCGAATGTCGCCATCTGGGACGACCACGACTACGGACCGAACGACGCCGATCTTTCTTATACGATGAAAGGCGAAGCGCTCACGCTTTTTCGCCGCTATTGGGCGAATCCGAGCTATGGGCTGCCCGAAACAGCGGGCGTCTTCGGACGCGCGCGCTTTGGCGACATCGACATTTTTCTGCTCGACGATCGCTATCACCGGTCCGCGAACAACCTGCTCGACGGTCCCGACAAGACGATGTTCGGAGCGAAGCAGCTCGAATGGTTGAGGAATGCGCTCGTTTACTCTTCAGCGCCGATCAAGCTCGTGGTCAACGGCTCGCAAATGTGGAATCGCATCAATAAATTCGAGGGCTGGAATCACTTCACTGCGGAACAGCGTGCGTTCGCGGATTGGCTGCTCGCTCAGCGCATCGACGGTCTGATCTTTCTGTCGGGGGACCGTCACTACACCGAGCTGTTGAAGGTGAATCGCATCGGCGCTTATCCGATTTACGAGTTCACGTCCAGTCCGCTCACTTCGGGAACGTTCGATCCGCCCGGCGAATCGGCGAACCCGGACATCGTTCCCGGCACGTACGTCGTCAAACGCCAATTTGGCATGATTCGCGTGACGGGTCCGGGTAACAATCGAACCATCGCGCTCGAAAGCTACGACCAGAAGGGCGAATTACAGTGGCGCCACGAGATCCGTGCGCGCGATCTCGCGTTCGCCCGCATGCGGCCTCAATGACATTCAACGTTTCCAGAATTCACGCGACGCGATCCGCGCCCCTTCCGCCATCGCCGCCATCTTCGCCCACACAACGTCGGGGTCGACGGCGGCCTGACCGACCCAGGTGCCGTATCCACAATCGCTGCCGGCCATGACGTTCTCGCGTCCGATGAGATTCGCGTAGCGCCCGATGCGCTGCGCGATGAGCTCGGGGTGCTCGACGAAGTTCGACTTCGATTCGATGACGCCGGGTATCAAAACTTTGCCATCGGGAAGTTTCACGTTCTCGAACACTTTCCATTCGTGTGCATGACGGGGATTCGCGGCTTCGAGCGCAATAGCCATCGGCCGGGCTTTGAGGACGATGTCGATCACATCGATCAACGCGACGTCGCAATGGTGCGGTCCTTCGTAGTTGCCCCAGCACATGTGCATGCGGAGACGGTCGGCGGGAATGTTGGCGAGCGCATGGTTGAGCGCTTCGACATGCAGCTCGGCCTTCTTGCGAAATTCGGGAAGACTCAAGTGCGCGAACTGGATATGCCGGCCCATGCCGAGATCCGGACAATCGATCTGCAGAATGATGCCGGCATTGGCAATCGTTTCGTATTCGTAGCGCATCGCCTCCGCGATCGCCGCGAGATAAGCCTCCTCGCTGCCGTAAAACTCGTCGCGAAAGAACAGCGACACTACGCCCGGCGATGCAGCCGTCAGAAACATCTCTTGAGCGTCGACTTTGCCGAACGCCGATCGAAGATTCGCGGCATCAGCCTTCGCTGCGGCGGGATCGCGCACACCGATCGCTGCGTTGCACGCCGGCGTCTTGCGGCGCGAGCGCCCCGGATCGCCGAAGACGCGTTTGGCGAGATTGGGAAAATCGGTCAAGTCCTGGTACACGAACGTGTTCCCCGAGCCGCCGAAGCCGGCCAAGCGGTCCTTGATATAGGTCGCATAGCTCGGCTTGCTCATCTCGCCGTCGTTCACGATGTCGACGCCGGCGTCCGACTGCTTGCGCACGATCTCCTCGACGGCGGAAGCGATGCGACGGTCCAACGCGCCGGGATCGACCGGAACGCCCTCTTCCTTCGCGTACATCATGCGAATCAGATCGTCGGGACGCGGCAAGCTCCCGGTGTGCGTCGTCAGGAACCGATCGGTGCTTCGCTTCATCGTTTATCCTCAGCCACCATGAACGCTCGAATTTTGACGACTTTGGCAATGCTGGCGCCGCTTTGCGCGCTCGCGCAACCGCCGATTCAGCTCGATCCGTTTGCGCAGGCAACGTCCGGGATGGCGAGCTGCCCGACGATCGAACCGCGACTTTATACGCCGGAACAGATGCGCACGGAAGCGCATGCGCGCGCCGAGCGCGGCACGCGCTGTGCGCTCGAGGGAACGTGCGAGCCTGGCGGCGCTTACAAACGCGACGGCGAGATCAACGAACAGGTCCGTGCCGAGATCGCTGCGGACAAACGCTATGCGGACACGTCGGTCTGGGTGACGACGTCGCGCAAATGGGTGACGCTCAAAGGCTGCGTGCGCACAAAGGCGCAGCAAAAGGCGTTGGTCAGTCTCGCGCGGCGCCAAGCGTACGTCGAGCGCGTCTTCGACGAGGTGACGGTCCGGCGCAGCGGCTTGCGCTGATTCTTCCGTCGTTCGAGCGCAGCGGTCACTTCGTCGCGGTGCAATCGCCGACGCGCTTGCCGGTGAACGTCTGTCCCATCGCCATCGACTGGCCCCCCGACTGCGCCATCATGCGCATTTTTCCTTCGTAGCTCGCGCCGGCGTAGGTCATTTCGCCGGACACGGTCATCGGTTCGGCTCCGGTGCAACTCATCTTGTAGGTGAGCTTGTTTCCGCTGCGGCTGCTTTCCAGCACGCGACAATTGTCGCGACGAGGTATCAGATCCTCGTCTTTGGGGTTCTTCGAAATGCAGATACGGTTCACTTGAGCAGGCATTGCCATCGCCATGCCCGGCATCTCCATCTTGGTGGTCACCTCCCAAAGATCGTCCTTCGCCTGAGCAAGTGACGCTTCGGGCCACGCGAATGCGACCGCTGCGGCCATCGGGACGATCGGAATCATCTGCGGCCACTCGAGTTTGTCGAGTTTGTCGAACATGCCTGCCTCCCCTGGTTGTTGATGGCGTTGCCGTCTTGGCGGCGCTACTCCTCCTCGTGTCTGCGATGCTTCGCGTACTCGCCTGCGAGCTGCTGCTGTAAATTCGGCGGCGCCTGCTCGTAATGCGATAACGCCATCGTCCATGCACCCTGGCCGCCCGTCATCGATTTCAATCGCGCAGCGTAACCGTCGAGCTCCGCGAGCGGCGCGAGACCGCCGACGGCAAGCATGCCGGCCGTGAGCGTGTTCGTGCCCGTCACCTGTCCGCGGCGAGACGACAGATCGCCGGTCACGTCGCCCATCGTTGTCGCGGGACAATTGATCTCGACGCCGACGATCGGCTCGAGCACGATCGGACGCGCTTTCGCGATCGCATCGAGAAATGCCTTTCTGCCGGCGGAAACGAACGCGACCTCCTTCGAATCGACCGGATGATATTTGCCGTCGTAAACGATGACCCGCACGTCCTGCACCGGAAAACCCGCGAGCGGACCCTCGACTAGGACTTGCTCGACACCTTTCTTGACCGCGGGGATCAGCGTGTTCGGGATCGCGCCGCCTTTCACCTGATCGACGAACTCGAATCCCGATCCCCGTGGCAACGGCTCGACTTTCAGATACACCTCACCGAATTGTCCGGCGCCGCCGGTTTGCTTCTTGTGCCGCGCATGGCCCTCCGCCTTGCTCGTGATCGTTTCACGATAGGGCACGCGCGGCGGCCGCGTTTCGACTTCGAGCTTGAACTGGCTCCCCATGCGCTCGAACACCGAACGCAGGTGCAGCTCTCCCAAGCCGCGTAACACGGTTTCGTTCGCGAGCGGATCGTGCTCGGCGACCAGCGTGGGATCCTCGGCGGTCATTTTGTGCAACACGTCGGAGATTCGCTGTTCGTCGCCGCGGCGTTTGGGCGTGATCGCGAAGCCGTGCATCGGCACTGGAAACTCGAGCGGCCGCATGTGAATCTGGTCTTCGTCGTGCGAGTCGTGCAGCACGCAATCGAACGTGATGTCGTCGACTTTGGCGACGGCGGCCAGGTCGCCCGGCACAGCCTGATCGACTTCGACGTATTTCGCGCCCTGCAGCATGAAGAGATGCGCGACCTTGAACGACTTGCGACCGTCGCCGACGTAGAGCTGGGTGTCTTTGGTGATCGTGCCTTGATGAACGCGAAAAATGCCCATCTTGCCGACGAACGGATCCATCACGACCTTGAACACGTGGGCGAGAACGTGCTTCTTGGGATCGGGGTCGGAATTGAATTCGACCGCATTGTCGCCGGAGCCTTTGTAGAACAGCGGCGGATTGCCCTCCTTCGGATTCGGCGCAAGCTTGACCATGATTTCGAGGAGCTCCGCAACCCCCGCGCCGGTCCGCGCCGAGACGAAGCACACGGGAACGAGGTGTCCTTCGCGCAATGCCTTCTCGAATGGCGCGTGCAGCTGATCGGCCGATACCTCGCCCTGCTCGAGATAGAGCGACATCAAATCCTCGTCGACTTCGACGACTTGGTCGACCAGCGCGCCGTGAGCTTTCTCGATCGACGAGAAGTCGCTTTCGCCCGACGGATTGAAGAAGCAATCGACGACGCGGGTGCCGTTGCCGGCGGGCAGATTGATCGGTAGACATTCTTTGCCGAACGCCTGCTGAATCGATGTCAGCACGGCCTCCAAGTCGATATTCTCCGCGTCGATCCGATTCACGACGATCAGGCGGCAGAGCCGGCGCTTCGCCGTCCATTCCATCATCCGCGATGTGATCATCTGAATGCCGGTACCGGCGTTGACGACGATCGCCGCGGTTTCGACGGCGTCGAGCGCGCCGATGGCCTGGCCTATGAAATCCGGAAATCCGGGTGTGTCGATCAGATGAATGCAGGTGCCGCCGGTCTCGAAATGCATCAGAGACGCGCGCAACGAATGCTGGTAACTCTTTTCGATTGGATCGAAATCGCTGACCGTCGTGCCGCGCTCGACGCTGCCGGGCGCGGCAATCGCGCCCGCTTTGGCAAGCAGCGCCTCGGCAAGCGTCGTTTTGCCCGAGGCACCGTCACCTACCAGCGCTACGGTACGAATATTCTCGGTGGCGAAGTGCGCCATGGTTCCTCCTGAAACTTCAATCAATAATGGTGATATTCGAGCTTCTGGTCACGGACGCGCCAAAGCGAATCCGAAATGCGATCGCCGGTGATGACCACCAGGCTCGTCACCTCGCACGGATAGGTGACGGCACGCCCGACCGTCTGAGCGCTCACTTTGCATTCGACAAAAGCGGGGCCGCGCGTGCCGCTGATCAGCATTTTTCTTTCGCGCGCCTCGCGCACGAAATCGTCCTGCAGCACCAGATAAAGCTGATTATTGGCGGGCCGCTCGGTCGCGTTGATCGCGATCTTGCCATCGGTGGCGGAGAGGGGCATCGAATAGCGTCCTTCGATCGGACGCAAGTCGCCGCCGCGCATACCGTACAGCACGATGCTCTTGGCTTCGTATTCCTTCGGCGTGCGCACGACACGCGGAAGGTCTTCGGACCGGCCGAGCAGGTCGGCGTACACCCGTGCGGGATCGGGCGTCGTCGCCTGTCCGCGCGGCGAGATCGGCGATGCCGGCGACGACTTTGTGAGCGGCTCGGTCGCGCAGCCGTAAAGCATCAGCAACGACAGCGCGCCAATTCGAAACAGGGGCCTCACAAGGGCGCAAATCCGCGAGACATACACGAAGCGTACCGCAAGTGCCCGCGGGTAGGGCTCGATCGTTTACGAGCCAGGACGACTTGCGTCAGGTCGCGATTTCGACTTCACCTTCGATCTCGACCGGAATGTTGAACGGAAGCTCCGCGAGCCCCACGGCCGAACGGGCATGCGCGCCGCGGTCCGGACCGTACAGGTCGAGGATGAGATCCGAGCAGCCGTTGATCACAGTGGGCAGGTCCGAGAAACCCGGCGCGGCGTTCACCATGCCGAAGATGCGCAACCACGACGTGATCCGATCGAGGTCGCCGAGCGCGCGCTGCAAGCTCCCGAGAATTGCCAACGTGGTAAGGCGGGCGGCGGCGTACGCCTGCTCCGCCGTGAGGTCGGTGCCCACCTTGCCGAGAGGACGTGCGACGCGACCATCCGCACCGACCGGTCCGTGTCCCGAGATGTAGGCACGATTTGCGGACAGGCGCACGAATGCAAAGGGAAGCCGGACGTGCGGCGAGACGACGAGCGGCGGCGGCAGGGTCAAACCCAGCGTCGTGAGACGCGCTTCGATGTGCATCGATCCTCCTTCACAAATTGCTCGAGCCCAGATCCGCGAACAGTCCGGTCATGATCGCGAGCGCCTGACGCGCAACGGATGCAAGCAGATGCTCGTCCGGCGCATGTTGCGAGCATCCCGGATACGAATGCGGAATCCACACCGTCGGCAAGCCCAGAACATCGGCAAAGCAATCATTGGGAAGCGAGCCGCCGAGATTCGGCAGAATCGCCGGACGCGTTCCGGTCGTTCGTTCGATCGACAAAGCGACGCGCGTCACCCACGGATGATCAGGATCAAGGCGCGTCGCATGCATCGTTTCCGCGCGAGACGGCACGACGTTGACCATAACAAATCCGTTCGTGT
The DNA here is from genome assembly GCA_036493535.1 of Casimicrobiaceae bacterium. GTDB lineage: Bacteria > Pseudomonadota > Gammaproteobacteria > Burkholderiales > Casimicrobiaceae > VBCG01. Next base: position 3,249 of record DASXPO010000074.1, on the reverse strand, counting down.
CGAGATGGGCGCGGAGCGCCGGAACGAACGCTGACACATCGCAGCCGACGACGAAGCGCAATTGAAGATGCGCGTTCGCGCGCGGCGGAATCGCGTTCACCGGATTGTCCGGATTACCGGTCTTGTATGCGAGCACCTCGACGCAATTCCAGCCGAAGACTCGCTCGGCCGGCGTCATCCCCGGCTCGCCCCAATCGACATCGATCTCGGGCCCGCCCGGCTCGCCTGGTTCGATCGAAGCGAGCGCGCGCACGACCGACTGTGGAATCGGCGGCGGCCGCAACGCGGGCACGCGAATTCGTCCACGGCCGTCGACGATCGATGCAATGGCGTTCGCGAGCACGGTGCCCGCGTTTGAGATCAGGCCGCCCCAATTGCCCGAATGGTGCGCGGCCGCGCGCAAATCGACGTGAAGATCGAAGTTGAAGGCGCCGCGCGAGCCGAGAAAGATCGTCGGGCGGGTCGACGACAAGCGCGGCCCGTCCGACGCGATCAAGACATCGGCGGCGAGCGCTTCGCGCTCTCGCTCGCACACCGCACGAAGTCCCGGCGAGCCGATCTCCTCGCCGACTTCCATCAATAATTTGACGTTGAACCCGAGCTCGCCGCGCTGCCCCAGCACCTGCGCGAGCGCGGCAAGATTGATCGTGTGCTGGCCTTTGTTGTCGGCGGTGCCCCGCCCATACCAGCGATCGCCTTCCACGACGATGTTCCATGGCGAAAGGCCGTTGCGCCATTGCGCATCGTAGCCGTGGACGACATCGCCGTGGCCGTACGTGAGGATCGTCGGCCGATCGTCGCGTTCATGCCGTTGCGCGAAAAGAAACGGCGCACCGCCGGACGGATTGTCGACGAGGCGCCACGTGAATCCCAGCGACACGAGCGTCGGCGCGATTTCGTCGGTCAGGTACGCGAAGAGATCGCCTGTCGCGCCCGCCCGCTGACTCTCGGTGCGGCGCGCGATCCGTGGACGAAGCGCGGCCAGCAAATGCCCATCGTCGAACCAGCGCAGTGCGCCGGCGACGAGCTCGTCGCGACTTGGAGCTTGCGTGGAAAGTGCCGGCATCGCGGGTCCCCGAACGAGGATTCGCGATTATCGCTTAAGGCCCTAAGCGGGCGCCGGCACGCTCAGGATATCGCGCAACGTACGCAGTAGCTCCTCTTCCTGATATGGCTTGCCGAGGTAAAGGTCTACGCCGAGCTCGGCCGCGCGATTACGGTGCTTTTCCGCGGTCCGCGACGTGATCATGATGATCGGAATATGCGCGTTCCTGGGCTCCGCCTTCATCGTCCGCGTGAACTCGAAGCCGTCCATGCGCGGCATTTCGATGTCGAGCAGGATGACGTCCGGCGTCTGGTCGTCGAGAGACTGAAGCGCATCGACACCGTCTTTCGCCGTGACCACGTCGAAGCCTTCGCGCTGCAATAAGCGGCTCGTCACCTTGCGCACGGTCAACGAATCGTCGACGATCATCACGAGCGGCGTTCCGCTTCGCGCCGCGACAGGAATGACGATGCTCGGACGATCGCCGATCACCCGCTCGTCGCTCGCGCCGGTTTCCGGTGTCACGACCTCAGGACGCATCGCCAATTGCAGCGGATTGATGATCAATACGATCTCGCCGCTGCCTAGCACCGTCGCCCCGGAGATACCCGACACGCGCGCGAGCTGCGGTCCGATGTTTTTGACGACGACTTCCTGGTTGCCGATCATTTCATCGACGTGGATCGCGGCCAGGCCTTGGCCGCCGCGGAGCAGCAGCACGGCGTTGAAGCGCTGCGTCTCGGGCTTTTGCTGCGAGTCGCCGAGCAGTCGCGGCAGGTAGTGGAACGGATAGGTGCGGCCCTGCCATTCCACCTTGCGCTGAACGTAAAAATCGACGAGCGCCTCGCCTTTGATCTGCTGCACCTGCTCCACCATCGGCGCGGGAAGCGCCCACACGCGTCCGCCGGCGCGCACGAGCACGGCCTGCGCAATCGCGAGCGTGAGCGGCAGGTAGAGAACGAAGCGCGTGCCTTTGTGCTCGCTCGCATGCACTTCCACACGGCCGCCGAGCGATGCGATCTCCGTCCGCACGACGTCCATGCCTATGCCGCGACCCGAGATTTGCGTCACTTTGGACGCGGTCGAGAATCCCGGCTGGAACAGACATTCGATCAGCTGTTGTTCGGTAGCGTCGATGTCGGCGGGTAAGAGTCCGAGCGAGCGGGCCCGATTGCGAACGCTGGCCAAGTCGATGCCGCCGCCGTCGTCGGCGAGCTCGATCATCACTTCGTTGCTGACCTGGCGCACTTTGAGCGATATCTCGCCCGTCTCGGGCTTACCCGCCTTGACGCGGTCGGCGCGCGATTCAATCCCGTGGTCGAGTGCGTTACGCAGCAGATGCTCGAGCGGACCGACGAGCTTTTCCAGGACCGATCGGTCGAGCTCGGTCTGACCGTCGTCGATCTCGAGATTCGCGCGCTTGTCGAGCTCCTTCGCCGTCGTGCGCAGAATTCGATACAGCCGTTCCGACAGGCTCGCAAAGGGCACCGTGCGAATCGCGAACAATCGCTGCTGGACGTCCTTCGACAACCGCGCCTGCGCGAGCAACGCCACATCGGCGTCGTCCAAGTTCTTGAGCAGCGCCTGCTGTACCGTGGACACGTCGTTCACCCCTTCGACGAGCGAGCGCGTCAGTTCCTGAAAACGGGTGAAGCGATCGAGCTCGAGGGGGTCGAAATCCTGGTGGACCGTCTGGATCGCCGACATCCGCGATTGGATCTGCGTTTCCGCCTGCAACTCGATCTCGCGCACTTGCGTCCGCAAACGGATCACGCTGTTCGTGAGCTCGAGCAGGTTCGATTTCAGCGCCCGCAACTCGCCTTCGATGCGTGCGCGGGCGATCGCCACTTCGCCCGCTTCGTTCACGAGGCGATCGACGATGTCGGCGCGAACGCGCAGCATCGCGCGAGCGGCCTCGACGTCGGCATGCTCAGCCGAGGGTGTCGCCACTGGAGCCGGCGGAGCGTGCGCCAACGGGATGACAGTCGGCGCCACGGTTGAAAACGACGTCTCGAGCTCCGTCTCGACCTCTGCCGGATCCGCGTCGCGATCCTTGCCGCGGCGGTCGAACTCCGGCAGTGGCACGTTCGAGCGACCTTCGCGCAATGCGTCGAGCACGAACGCGATGTGATCGAGATCCGTGTCGAGCGCTTCGAACAGATCGGGCGTCGGCTCGCGCGGTGTATCGCCGTGCAGAAGGCGCG
>DASXPO010000073.1:0-12912 GCA_036493535.1 Casimicrobiaceae bacterium | reverse complement strand
CCGACGTCATCGCGCATGCGGCGCGCGACGCGCCGCAGCTTCTCGCCGCGTGCTCGTCGGCCGCGGCGATGTGGACGGCCAACGCGGCGACGGTGAGCCCGTCGGCGGACGCCGCCGATCACCGCGTCCATTTCACCCCGGCCAATCTGATCGCGAACTTCCATCGCTCGCTCGAGACGGAGACGACCACGCGCGTGTTGCGGGCGATTTTTGCCGACGACTCGAAGTTCATCGTTCATGCACCGCTTCCCGCGGCACCGCAGTTCGGCGACGAAGGCGCCGCGAACCACATGCGCTTCGCGCCCGATGAAGCAGCGGGTGTCGAGATGTTCGTCTACGGCCGAAGCGCGATGTCGTCGGCGCCGACGCCGCAACGATATCCGGCACGACAGACGCGCGAGGCGTCCGAAGCGATCGCGCGGCGACATGGGCTCGATCCGGCACGCGCAATGTTCGTGCAGCAGTCGCCTGCCGCAATCGACGCCGGCGTTTTCCATAACGATGTGATTGCCGTCGGGTCGGGGAACGTGCTGTTCTGCCACGAGCACGCGTTCGTCGATCAACCCCGCGTGCTGGAAGAGCTGCGCCGAATCGTTCCCGAATTCAAACCGATCGTCGTGACCGAGCGCGAGCTCTCCGTCGCCGATGCCGTCGCGACCTATATCTTCAATTCGCAGTTGATCGCGCGCGGCGATGGCCGTTTTCTTCTGGTTGCACCGGCCGAATGCAAAACGCATGCGGATGCGCGAGCGTTGCTCGACCATCTGGTCGCAGGCGATTCGCCGATTGCCGAAGTGCTGACGTTCGACCTGCGCCAGAGCATGCAAAACGGCGGCGGACCGGCGTGCCTGCGGCTTCGCGTCGCGTTGACGCCGCCGGAGCGCGCCGGCATTCGCGCCAATGTATTTCTGGATGCGACGCTCGCCGGCGCACTCGAAGCCTGGATTCGTGGCCACTATCGCGATCGACTGGCGCCCGCCGACCTTGCCGATCCGGCGCTCCTCGACGAATCGCGACGCGCGCTCGACGAGCTGTCGACGCTGCTGAAGCTGCCGGGAATCTATCCGTTTCAGCGTGACTGATTGAGGCGGCTAGGGCGCCTGCGGCAATGGCGGCGCCGCGGCGACGCGATTGCCGCCGCCCCGCTTCGCCACATAGAGCGCCGCATCGGCGGCGCGCAGCAGGTCATCGATCGACGTTGCCGCGGAAGGATATGCGGCAACGCCGAATCCCGCGCGCAACGTAAAGGCGGCGTCCGCCGTTTTCATGTCGACCGCTTCGATCCGCACGCGAATGCGCTCCGCGGCAGCAACGGCCGCGGCGGCGTCCGTTTCGTGCAGAATCGCGAGAAACTCGTCGCCGCCCCAGCGTCCGACCACGTCCCCGCGCCGCGTCTCTTCCTTCGCGAGCACGGCGGCCGTTGCGAGCGCGCGATCGCCGGCGGCGTGCCCATACCGATCGTTGATCGCCTTGAAACCGTCGAGGTCGAACATGATCAGCGCGTAACGATGGTGATAGCGGGCCGCGTTTGCATGCGTCTTTTCGAGCTCGTCGGTCAACCAGCCGCGATTGTGCAAACCGGTCAACGCATCGTGCGTCGCCTTGCGATGGAGCTGCGCGCGCAACTCGGCTTGTGAAAGCGTCGCCTCGGCGAGACGCGCAAAGGCGGCAAACGGCTTCTCGCCGACGCGTTCGAAATAGTCCGCGTTGTCCGCGTAGAAGACGAGCAACCCGCGCTTGCGCGGATTCGGAATGTGCAGGGGAAACGCAGCGGCGACTTCGAATCCATACTCTTTGCTCGCCGCCCGCCATGGGCCGTACAGCGACAGACGCGCGACCGCGTTTGCGTCGGCGTCGCGATCGCGCATCGGCTGGGCGGAATCCATCGTCGTCAGCACGTGGCGTTCGATGACGAGCGAGTCGGCATACGCCTTGGCGGGACCCACGGCAACCAACGGGTGGATTTCGCGCGTGTCGGGATGTCCGAACCACGCCCAGGCGAGGCGGATATGCGGCGTCGCCTCCACCACGCCCTCGCACATGCTTTGGATCGTCGCCAGGGCGTCGGCCTGGCTGACGAGCTTGGCGGTCGCTTCCAGGAGCGCTGCCGTCACGGCGCCGCGTTCCTCTGCGGCGACCGAAGCCGACGCGCGCGGCGTCCGCTTCACGCGCGCCGGCATGGCGGACCTCCGCGGATGATCCGAGGCTGCGAAATTTTTGATTTCATGCGAGAACTTTGGCAGGGCCCGACATTCTAACGACGTTCCGATTCGTCACCGCGCGCGGTGGAGTTCCAACCCGACGTTCGGTCCCCCGGCAGCCCGGCGCCGAAGGGCCTGGGCACGGGTTGTCAGCCGGGCGCAGCTGGATTAATGTGCCAGTCGCCGCTGTTCATGTCGGTACCACGGTTGATTGAGGTCCCCCGAGGGCCAATGGAGGCTGTATGAAGATGCACGTGATGGGAGCGCTCGGTGCAGCCGCATTTGCGCTCGCAGGTTGCGCCACGTTGAACAGCCCGGAGGCGTTTCAGAACGCGGCCGCACAAGAGCAGGAATGCAAGGTCGTCACGTTGACAAGCGCATCCGAATCGCTGCGGCTCCAGAATCAAAAGGGGCGCGACGGCGACGACATGCAAAAGACCGAGGGTGCCCTCGACGTTGGACAAGTCAACCTGCATCCCCCGGGGGGCTTGCGCAGCGCGTTGCCGAAGCTCGAGACGACGACCAGCCAACTACAGCGCGCCTGCTGACGACAAGTTATCCCATGGAAAAAGGCGGCGCGCTGCGCCGCCTTTTTTGTTCCCTTTTTCGCCGCCCATCACTCGGCCGCGGTGGCCGGCAAGGTCCGATGACTGCGAAACGGCGACACGGTCATCGCACCGATCGCCAGTGCGAGTCCCAGGGCGCCGACGACCAGCAATGTCGCGCGGAGCCCGATCGCCGTCGCCAGAGCGCCGCCCATCAGCGATCCAACCGGTGCCGCCGCGACCGTGCAAAAGCGCATCGTGGCCGTCATCCGCCCGAGCAAGCGATCGGGCGTGATCGCCTGACGCAAGGCGAGGTAGTTGATGCCGTAGAGCACGGCGCCGAAATCGAAGACGAGCATCGCGATACCCAATGCGAGCGTTGCCGCCCAGCCTGGTCCGGAGACGAGCCCGAATGCCTGCCATCCGAATGCCGTCAGCAACAAGCCGTAAACGATGACCGAGCCGACGCCGAAACGATTCGACAGCCGTTCCGCGTTGGCGGCGGCAATCACGCAGCCCAGGCCGCCGAACATGTAGGCAACGCCGATCGAGCCCGCGGATAAGCCGAGCTCGCGCGTCGCGAACAGGATCAACACGGCGATCTGCATGTGATGGAGCACTTGCCAAAGCCCCGCCACGAGCGCCAATGCGAACAGCGTGCGACTGCGCCAGACGAGCAGCAGACCTTCGTGGATTTCGGCCCACATCGACCGGTGCGCGCTCGGATGGATGACGTCGTTCGGCGCTTCGACTCGCCGCAGCATCAACGCCGACGCAAAGAACGTGATCGCGTCGAGAATGATCGCGAATGGCGCGGTCAACGCTTGGATCAGCAGTCCTGCGAGTCCCGGTCCGACGAGCGCGGAGGATGTTTCACCCAGCGTGATCTTCGCATTGACTTCCACCAGGCGCTTGCGACCGGCCAATTGGGCGAGCAACACCTGATACGCCGCGCCGCCGACGACGTTCTGCACGCCGCAAAAGAATCCGACGATGTAGAGAATGTCGATCGATAGCACGTGCATGAACGCCGCGGCAGGGATTGCCAGGAGCGCGAGACCGCGACCGAAGTCGGCCGCGATCACGATCGGCAGCTTGCGCACGCGATCGAGCAGCACGCCCGCGTGCAGCGAGACGAGCGCGAACGGCAGCGTCTCGAGCGCGACCAGCACGCCCATTTGAAAAGGCGTCGCTTGCAACAGCAGCGCCGCGGTGAGCGGCAACGCGAGATTGGTGATCTGCGCGCCGAACGCGGTAATCGTGAGCGACGTCCAGATCCGGCGGAAATCCGCCGATCGCCAAAGGCCCTGGAACGTGCGATTCAACCAGCGCTGAACGTAATACATGATCACACCTGTTGCGACGCTCGCGATGCGAGTGTCGATACCGCTTCTACAGGCGGAACCGGAAAAAGACGCTGAAAACCGCTCGAAAACTACGAAAGAGCGTCCTTCCGATCCCGCCGCCTGTGTCCGGCGGCTCGTCGGCCGGACGCTAGTGGTCGGAAATGCTACGGGTTGGAATGGGGCCCGCGGTTGGGGACGCGGATACCATTCGCGACCACACGCCGCCCGGTCGCGTGCCAACGCCCGCCGAGGCGGGCAGCGCATGCAAGTGAAGGGCGGAGTTCATGGTCGTCGAGAGCTTCGTTGGAGTTCGTGCAAATTGTACGCCGTCATGCCGGTTGGCGGATAGCGATAGCGAGGCCGCACGGCGTTTCGCGGTTGCCGTTTGTCGCGGCAATGCGACAGACCCTCCGCTCGACTTGCGATCGCTCGCGCCGCTATTTCGCGGCCAGGCCTGGCGCCGCCGTGCTCACATCGAGATAGGGGAACGGAAATTGATAGGTCGGGTTGTACTTGTAACCGACGACCCACGGTTGAACGATGACATTCTCGATCCGAAACGATCTCAACACCCACGGTGTATAGGCCGCGACAATCTCGGACATCTTGCGCAAGAGCCTCGTTCGCTCGCGCGAGTCGGGCATCGCGCGCGCTTGTTCGTAGAGGCGGTCGTATTCGGGCAGATTAAAACGCGCGATGTTGGAAAATCCCGCATGCGGTCCGTAAAGCAGCCCATGAAACCCGAATCCTTCGGGCGTCGTGTTGATGTTGCCGAGACGCCACGTTTGCAACTGGCCGAGGCGCGCCATCTTGAGCAGATCCGGCCATTTCTGCGTGATGAACTCGACGCGGATGCCGATCGCATTCATGTTCCGCTTCCACATTTCATCTTGCTGGCGATCTTCACCTGACGGCGTCGACGCCATCTTGATCATCAGCGGACGACCGTCGGGCAATTCGCGGTAGCCGTCGCCATCACGATCCTTGTAGCCAAACTTATCCAGCAACGCCTTCGCGGCGGTGACATCGTGTTTGATACGCGCGCTGAACGCGGGATCGTGCCCGGACATGTTGGGCGGCACGAGCTGCGTCGCCGGCGTTCCCTGACCTTGCCGGATTACGCGGATCTCCTCCTCGGCGTCGTAGCCCATCGCAATCGCGCGGCGCAATGCAATTTTGTCGGCCGTGTAGCCGCCGACGACTGGATCTTCCATGTTGAAGTACATGTAATTGATGGCTGGCTGTACTTCGCGTTGCAGCATCATCCCTTGTTTTGCGAGCTCGGGCTTGAGCTTCCCGTCCGGCGTCATCACGTTTCCGAGGACATCGATCGGCACGGCCAGAAAATCGAGCTGCTTTTGCATGAAGGCGAGGAGGCGCGGATTCGATTCCTCGATGATGCTGATCTCAATGCGATTCACGAGCGGAAGCTTGCGTCCGGCGAGGGTCTTGACCAGCGCGCGATCGGACGCGGAAGCCGCCTCTGGATAACGCTCGTCGCGAAACGCCGGGCTCGCCTCCAGGACGATCCGTTGCGCGCGCCGCCAATCTTTAAGGCGATAGGGACCGGTGCCGACCGGATTGGCCATCACCCATCCGCTTGGATCGCGATACGCTTCGACGACCTCGCGCGCGACGGCGGAGGTCGGCGTCGTCGCGAGATTCGCCAGCAGCTCGTAGTCGGGGAAGTTGAGCTTGAACCGCAGCGTGTAGCGGTCCGTTGCCTGCAATCCCTCGATCGGCGCGTCGTAATCGAAGGTGCCGGTCTCCTTCGCTTTGGCGAGGACCGATTCGGCGCCCACGAAACGGCCTTCGACGATCTGCAGAAAATTCGAGCGCATCTTCGGATCGAGCAGGCGCTTCAATCCAAACACGTAGTCGGCCGCGGTGAGCTCGCGGCGCTTGCCTTTGAACGCCGGATCATCGGCGAAATAGATTCCGGGGCGGACATGGATCGTCCATGTCTTGCCGTCCGGTGAAATGTCGGGCAGCGCGCTCGCGGTATTCGGAACGAGCTTGTAGGGGCGCGTCAGATATTCGTATTTGTAGAGCGGATCGAAGATCTGCCGATTGACATAGTTGGAATACGCGTCGCCGCTCGATTGCGGATCGAAGCCGGTCTCGGCGATTGGAAAAGCGACCCGTAACACCTTGCCCTCGGGCTGCCCCGCCGCCACCGGGGGAACGAGCGCAGCGGCCACTGCGATGCCGAACAGGCCGAGGACGCGCGCAATCACAGCGCTTTTTCGATCGCGGGAGCGATCGATTCGGGCGTGTCGTTCGGCGCGTAACGCGCGACGACTCGGCCGTCGCGGTCGACGAGGAATTTGGTGAAATTCCATTTGATCGCTTCCGTGCCGAGCAGACCGGGTTTCGCGGACTTCAGATATCGATACACCGGTGCCGCATGGTGGCCATTGACATCGACCTTCGCGAACATCGGAAACGTCACGCCGTAGTTGACTTCGCAAAACTGCTCGATTGCGGCCTCGGTGCCGGGTTCCTGCCCGCCGAACTGATTGCAGGGAAAGCCGAGCACTTCGAGTCCCCTGGCGCGGTATTTCTCGTACAGCGCCTCGAGACCTTTGTACTGCGGCGTAAATCCGCATTCGCTCGCCGTGTTGACGACGAGCAGCACCTTGCCTTTGTAGCGATCGAGCTTCACGGACTGACCGTGGATGTCGTTGACGGTGAAGTCGTAGAGCGTAGCCATGGCGCTCCCGTAGGGAAACCGCATTGGATTCGATGTCCTCGATTATCCTCCGCCGTGGTAGAAGCGGCCACTTTCGCAAACCCACCCGAAAATGCCGCACGCGCCGTGCAGTAAACTGCTCGCGCGAATCCATTCATGTCCACGACGATTCTCAATCCCAACCTGCGGGACCTCGGCGGATTTTCCGTCCGCCGCGTGCTGCCCGCGCTCGCTCGGAAAACGGTCGGACCGTTCATCTTCTTCGACCATTTCGGGCCGACCGATCTCGCGCCCGGCCAGGGCGTCGACGTGCGGCCGCATCCTCACGTCGGTCTCGCGACCGTCACCTATCTGTTCGACGGGGCGCTGATGCATCGCGATAGCCTCGGCAGCGTGCAACGGATCGAACCGGGCGACGTGAATTGGATGACGGCGGGTCGCGGCATCGTCCACTCGGAGCGCAGCGCCGCCGAAGATCGCGCGACGGGCATCCGGATGCATGGATTGCAAACCTGGGTCGCGCTGCCGCTCGCGCTCGAAGACACGATCCCGTCGTTCACGCACGTGCCGGGCGCAACGCTCCCCCGAATCGACGCAGACGGCGCGCGGATCGTCGTCGTCGCCGGTCATGCGTTCGGCCGGCACGCGCCGACGCCGGCGACCTCCGATACGCTTTACGCGGCGGTGGAGCTGGACGCCGGCGCGACGCTCGAGCTTCCGGCCGAGCACGAGGAACGCGCGATTTATGTCGCAGCCGGCACCGTCGAGCTCGATGGCCTTGTGGTGGCCGAAGCGCAAATGGCCGTTCTGGCAGGAGACGAGTCGGTGCGCATCACGGCCCCCGGCGGGGCGATGGTCATGCTGGTGGGCGGCGCCAAGCTCGACGGCGATCGAATCATTTGGTGGAACTTCGTCGCGAGCTCGCGTGAACGGATCGAGCGGGCCAAGGAAAAATGGCGCGCCCAGCAATTCGGTCGTGTCGCCGGCGACAGCGAATTCATACCGCTCCCCGAGCAATAAACGCCGGCGATCGATCGCCCGAGCGCGTTCACCATCGAATCGAATGAGCAAGCCCGGGCGAAACGACCCGTGCCCATGCGGCAGCGGCAAGAAATACAAGCAATGTTGCCTGCGTAGCGAACCTACCGCTGGTGTCGCACCGCCCCAGTCCTCGGCGCTCGATCGAGTCGCAGCGCACTACAACCGCGCGGTTTCAGCCCAGATCGGCGGCGACCTCGACGGCGCCATTCGTGGCTATCGCGAAGTGCTCGAGCAGACGCCCGGGCACGTCGATGCGCGTTACAACCTCGCCATTGCGCTGGCCACGCAAGGAAAACTCGATGAGGCGGCCGCGAACTATCGCGGCGTGCTCGATCGACGTCCACAATTCGCCGAAGCGCGCAGCAATCTCGGTCTGCTGTTGCATGCGCAAGGCAAGTTGGATGGGGCGATCGACTGCTATTGGGAAGCGCTCGCCGTGAAGCCGAACGCCTGGGTGTACAACAATCTCGGCAATGCGCAAGACGAGATGGGCAAAGTCGATGACGCAGTCTCGAGTTATCGACGCGCGCTCGAGCTTGCCGACGCGCGGGCCATCCAGGTGAACTTCGCGCGTTGCGTCAAGCATCTCGACGCACGCCATGCCGATCCTGCACTTCGAGCGCTTGTCGCACAGGCGATCGGGGAGGCGTGGACGCGACCGAGCGATCTTGCGAGCGTGGCAGTTGAGTTGATCCGGACCGACCGCATCGTCGACGACTGCATCGAACGCGCGTCGCGCGCGTGGCCGACCCGACTTCGGGCAAGCCAGCTCTTCGGAGCGCACGGATTCGAAGCGGTATCCCGCGATTCGCTGCTCCTCTCGCTATTGCACAACGCGCCGGTGTGCGACTTATCGATCGAGCGCTTTCTGACCATGGCGCGGCGCACGATGCTCGATCTCGCGACATCGGCGACAGACGGCGACGATCCCGACTTGTCCGCGCAGGCGTTTTACTGCGCGGTCGCGCGGCAGTGTTTTCTGAACGAATACGTCTTCGCCTGCGACGAAGCGGAAGCGGCGCAAGCCGCGGCGCTGCGTCATGCGCTGATCTATGCGCAGCAGACCGACGCGCGGATTCCCCCGCTTTGGATTGCGGCGGTCGGCGCGTATACGCCGTTATCGGACTTGCCGCTCGCGGCGGGGCTTGTCGAACGGCCATGGTCCGAATCGATCGGCGCGCTACTGACTCAACAAATCGTGGAGCCGGCGGAGGAGAATCGTTATCGCGAAACGATCGACCGAATGACCGCGATCGACGACGTCGTGTCGTTGCGCGTGCAGCGACAGTACGAGGAAAACCCGTATCCGCGCTGGACGCGTTTCCCCGTCGCCGATCAGGCACAACCGCTCAATGCCTACCTGCGCCAACAAGTTCCGCGCGGCGAATTCGAGCCCATCGCGAACGACCGCACCGTCGATGTCCTGATCGCCGGATGCGGCACCGGGCAGGAGGCGATCGAAACCGCGCGCCAAATCGCGGGCTCGCGCGTGCTCGCCGTCGACTTGAGCGCGACGAGCCTCGCCTATGCGACGCGCAAGACCATGGAAGCGGGCATCGGCAACGTCGAATACGCGCAGGCCGACATTCTGAAATTGGAGCCGACGGCGAAGACGTTCGACATGATCGCGTCGGTCGGCGTACTGCACCATCTTGCGGACCCGACGACGGGCTGGCGTGCCCTCGTCGCGCTGCTTCGTCCCGGTGGTTTCATGCGGATCGGCCTGTACAGCGAACGGGCGCGTCGCGATGTCGTCGCCGCGCGCGCCTTTATCGCGGAGCGCGGTTACGCGCCAACGGCCGCCGCTATTCGCAGCGCGCGGCAGGATCTCGTCAGCGTTCCCTCGGATCCGCTCTCCCGCGTGGCGCTGCTCCGGGATTTCTACACGACCAGCGAATGCCGCGATTTGCTGTTTCATGTGCAGGAGCATCGCTTGACCCTTCCGGCCATCCAGGCAATGCTTGCCGCACTGGGTCTCCGCTTCATCGGATTCGTGCTGGAGCCCCGTGTCGTGCGGCGCTATCGAACGCATTTTCCGCACGACCGCGCATTGGCGGACTTCGGCGCCTGGGACGATTTCGAAACTCGATTCCCGGACACTTTCACCGGGATGTATCGGTTCTGGGTGCAGAAGGCGTGACGGTTTACCTGGTGCCTTCAGATTTCGCGCATGCAGCCGGCGCGGTTGGGCGTCCCGAAAAATCGAGCCACTGTTTTTTATCCCAATCGTAGAGCTTGCAACGGCGCGTGGTATCGAGCAGCCAGCGGAGGTTGAACGGACTCACGACGGCGGCGGGCCCGAGGCGCTCGTCGAGCTTCGTTTGCGCCTCGAACACGCGATAGCACGGGATCTTCGGATGCAGATGATGGACCGGATGAGCGAACGTGTCGTGGTAGAACGCCCCCATCGCACGCGGAACGCGCAAATGAACGGATAGAAGCTCGGGCCGCCCTTCGCCATTGCGGTCGACCGAATCGCCGAACCAGGCGACGCGCGGGTCGGTGTGCTGAACGTAAAGCGCGAAGCCGTCGTGAATCTCGAACACGAATAACGGCAACGCGAATCCGATCAGCAGCGCCTCGGCCGATGTCAGGTTGACGGCGTAGCGCGGCGCCGCGATCAGCAACGACAGCATCGCCGCGCCGTACGCGAAGAGCAACGCCGCGTTCCACCATGCCGCGCGACGCAATGCGGCGGTAACGTGCGCCGGGGGCATGAGCTTCGTCGACCAGTGCCGCTGCAGCAGGTAGTAAACGCCCCAGCCGACGAACGTCGGCGCACGATAAAAACGCTCGAGAACGCGTCGCCAGCGCGGCAACGCGTCGAACTCCGTCTTGCTGTACGGTCGATACGCGTCCGGCTTGGTATCGTTCGGACACGGATGATGCAGCATGTGATGCTCGTATACCCACAACACGTAGTTGTAGAAAAACGGCATGAACAAAATCACGGCCAGCACGCGATTGAGCGTCGGGTTGCGCACGATGCTCTCGTGCGCGGCGTTGTGCGCGAGCGAGAACATGCGCCCGAGCGCCATCCCGGCGAAGACGCCGCAGCCAAGCTTGGCCCAGAGCGAAGAGAAGAAGAGCACGCCGGCGAGGGCGAGTCCATAAAGCGCGATATCGAACGCGAACAGCGACAGGCCGCGCAGCGTTTGCGGCGTCGCATAGACGTTCAGCTCGCGAATCAATTCGCGGCGAGAGGGTAAGGTGGTTGACATGAAACGAATATCCTAACAGCATGAAAGAGGTCTTTTATCCTTCCTGACGTGGCGAACACACCATTGCGCGGTCATCGCGGCAAAATGACAACAGTTCTGGCGGACGGCGCCGGTGCGATCTCGGAACGGTCGGCGTCGTTTCACGCCGCGGATGGCGTCAAACTGGCCGGGACCTGGTTCGTGCCCCAGCCGGCTCGCCGCTCATCGGTCGCGGTTCTCATCGTCTGCGGCGCCGGCATCCCGGCCCGCTTTTACGATCACTTCGCGCGCTATCTGGCGGCCCGTGGCGCAACCGTTCTCTCGTTCGATTATCGCGGCATCGGCGCATCGCGCGCCGGCACCCTTCGAAAGCTTCCGTCGGGAATGGAAGATTGGGCCGTGCTCGATATCACGGCGGCGTTTGCAGAACTGCGCAGAAGCCATCCCGATTTGCCGCTCGGCGCGGTGGCGCATAGCGTCGGGACTCTGTTGATGGGCGCGGCGCCCGATGCCGCTCGATTGACGCGAGTCGTCTTCTTCGGCCCGCACACCGGCTATTGGCGCGATTACAGCGCGCGTTGGCGTTGGCTCATGTACGGCGTTTGGCACATGTCGATGCCCGCTCTCACGCGCGTCGTCGGCTACTTCCCCGGCAAGCGGTTGCGACTCGGCGAAGACTTGCCGCCGCGGGTCGCATTCGATTGGGCCGCCCGCCGCCGACCGGAGATCGGACGCGATCCCGAAGAAGCGCGGCGCTTTCGTAACATCCTGTCACGCTATGGCGAGATCCACGCGAACACGCTCGTCCTCTCGATCACCGATGACGCGTTCGCCCCACCGGCCGCGGCGCGGCGCGTGCTGTCGCTCTATCCGAACGTGCTGGTCACGCAGGAAATCGTCGCACCCGCTGATCTCCATCGCCGGCGTTTGGGACACTTCGGTTTTCTGCGCAGACCGGCGAGCGAATTTTTCTGGCATCGCGCCGCGGACTGGCTGATTCCACGCACCGACGATCGGTGGCGCGATGCGGTTGCGAATCCCGCGCGCCCTCACTCGACCAATCCGTATCCGCCGCCGCCGGGCGTTTGAATCACGAACACGTCGCCAACGCGCATTTCCACTTTGCTCGTTGCGCCGAATTCTTCGCGCGTCCCGTCGACGCGCTCGACCCAGTTGCGTCCCACCGCGCCGGGGGAGCCCCCCGCGATGCCGAACGGGGCGACGCGGCGATGATTGGCGAGGATCACAGCGGTCATCGGCTCGAGGAAGCGAATGCGCCGCTCGACCCCGTCGCCGCCGCGCTGGCGGCCCGACCCTCCACTGCCGCGCCGGATCGAGAACGATTCGAGCCGTACGGGAAAGCGCCATTCGAGCACTTCGGGATCGGTGAGCCGCGAGTTCGTCATGTGCGTTTGGACGGCGCTCGCACCGTCGAAGTCCGGACCGGCGCCCGATCCGCCGGCGATCGTCTCGTAATACTGATACCGCTCGTTGCCGAAGGTGAAGTTGTTCATCGTGCCCTGCGCCGCCGCGAGCACGCCAAGCGCGCCATAGAGCGTGTCGGTGACCACCTGTGACGTCTCGACGTTGCCCGCCACCACCGCGGCCGGGTAGCGCGGATTCAGCATCGAGCCCTCGGGAACAATGATCGAGATCGGCTTCAGGCATCCGGCGTTCATGGGAATCTCGTCGTCGACGAGCGTGCGAAACACGTAGAGCACCGCGGCTTTGCAGACCGCCGCCGGCGCATTGAAGTTCGTCGGCTGCTGGGCGCTCGTCCCGCTGAAGTCGATGGTCGCGGCGTGACGATCTCGATCGATGGCGATGCGCACGGCGATTTTCGCGCCACTGTCCATCGGGTATGCGTACGCGCCGTCTTTGAGCGCG
>DASXPO010000072.1:0-9608 GCA_036493535.1 Casimicrobiaceae bacterium | reverse complement strand
GGACGGCTTGATTTCGATATTGAGCGCGACGCCGTTTCCGCGCGCCCAGCGTGTAACGCCCGCCAGCGAGGGTATCGTTTCGCCCGCGAATGCCGGCGAATGCCAACTGCCGGCATCGAGCTGCGCGAGCTCGCGCCAAGGGAGCGCGTCAGCTCGTCCGTGGCCGCTCGTCGTGCGGTCGAGCGTATCGTCGTGCAAGAGAAAAGCGACGCCATCGGCCGACAGTTTCACATCGATTTCAGCCATTCGATAACCGCGCGCGTGGCCGAAGCGCAGCGACGCCAGCGTGTTCTCGGGCGCGAGCTTGCCGGCGCCGCGATGTGCCGCCAGGCGAGGATAAGGCCACGCGGGTAAACCGGACATGGGAGTTTCCTAGCGAATTCGCGCGCCCGACGAGGTGTCGAACAAAAAGACGCGCGCCGGATCTGCCGTCACCGCGAACCGCGCTCCGATTTCGGGCTGACGGCCCTGCGGCAAGCGCGCAATGACGAGATCGTTGCCGTGACCGATGTGAACAAGTGTGTCCGCGCCGAGCTGCTCGACCATCTCGATGCTGCCGCTCACGCTGCCCTCGCCTTCACCGCTTGGAAGCAAATGCTCGGGACGGATGCCGACGGTAATGGCGCGTCCCGCTTCGACCCTCACGTTTGCGGCGCGCACCGTGCCACCCTGATCGAGCGTAATCGAGCCATTCCCGGTGGACTTTGCGGCCATGAAGTTCATCGCCGGTGAGCCGATGAATCCGGCAACGAACATCGTCTGCGGGTTCTCGTAGACTTCCATCGGCGTGCCGATCTGCTCGGCGCGTCCGGCGTTCATCACGATCATCCGCTGCGCGAGTGTCATGGCTTCGACCTGATCGTGCGTCACGTAAAGACTGGTCGTCGACAAGCGTCGATGCAGCTTCTGAATCTCGAAGCGCATTTGGACACGAAGCTTGGCGTCCAGGTTCGACAGCGGCTCGTCGAACAGGAACACCGCAGGCTCCCGGACGATTGCGCGTCCCATGGCGACCCGTTGCCGCTGCCCGCCGGACAATTGTCGCGGCTTCCGCTCGAGCAGCGGTCCGAGCTCGAGGATCTCCGCAGCGCGCTTGACGCGTGCCTCGATGTCGTCTTTCGGAAGTCCGCGGATCTTGAGCCCGTACGCCATGTTGTCGAAGACGCTCATGTGCGGATAGAGCGCGTAGTTCTGGAACACCATCGCAATGTCCCGATCCTTGGGCTCGAGTGTGTTCACCACGCGATCGCCGATGACGATCTCGCCGCTCGTGATCGTTTCGAGTCCGGCCACCATCCGCAGCAGCGTGGACTTCCCGCAGCCGGACGGCCCGACGATGACGATGAATTCGCCGTCGGCGACGTCCATGTCGACGCCGTGGATCACCTCGAGATCGAGGTAGGTTTTCTTCAAGCGGCGGAAGGCGACTTGGGCCATTGGCTATTTTTCTGTCTCGACCAATCCCTTGACGAACCACTTCTGCATCAGCAGCACGACGAGCGCGGGCGGCAGCATCGCAAGCAAGGCGGTCGCCATCACCAGGTTCCATTCCGTCGCCGCCTCGCCGCCGGCGATCATCCGCTTGATACCGATCACCGCCGTGTACATCGTTTCATCGGTGGTCACGAGCAGCGGCCACAGATACTGGTTCCAGCCGAAAATGAAGAGAATCACGAACAGCGCCGCGATATTCGTGCGCGACAACGGCACCACGACGTCCCAGAAAAAGCGCATCGGTCCAGCGCCGTCGATCCGCGCCGCCTCGGCGAGCTCGTCGGGAATTGTCAGGAAGAACTGCCGGAACAGGAATGTCGCCGTCGCCGAGGCGATGAGCGGCATCGTGAGACCGGCGTAGGTGTCCAGCATGTGCAGGTCCGAAACCACCTGGTACGTCGGCAGAATGCGCACCTCGACCGGCAACATCAGCGTCACGAAGATCATCCAGAACGCGAGGCCGCGAAATCGAAACCGGAAGTAGACGATCGCAAAGGCCGAAAGCAGTGAAATGGCAATCTTGCCGATCGCAATCACCAATGCGGACACGAGGCTGTTGAACATCATGCGTCCGACGGGTGCCGTCGTGACGTTGGTCGAAGCGCCCTGCGTCAATACCGTCGTGAAGTTCTCGATCAAATGCGAGCCGGGCACGAGCGACATCGGCGATTGGAGGACTTCGTCGGGCGCGAGCGAGGATGCTACGAACGTGATGTAAACGGGCAATGCGACGATCAGCACGCCGATCACCAGGATCAAATGCGAAAGAAACGTCAGGATCGGGCGGTTCTCGATCATCGTATCAGTACTGCACCTTGCGCTCGACGTAGCGGAACTGCACGACGGTCAGCGTGATGACGATCGCCATCAGGACCACGGACTGGGCGTATGAGCTGCCGAGATCCAGCCCCTTGAAGCCATCGGAGTAGACCTTGTAGACGAGGATTTCCGTTGCTTTGCCGGGTCCGCCGCTGGTCGCCGCGTCGATGATTCCGAACGTATCGAAGAACGCATAGACGATGTTGACGACCAAAAGGAAGAAGGTCGTCGGCGACAACAGCGGAAAAACGATCGTGGCGAAACGCTTGATCGGGCCCGCGCCGTCGATCGCGGCCGCTTCGATCAGCGATTTCGGAATCGACTGCAGCCCGGCGAGAAAGAACAGGAAGTTGTAGCTGATCTGTCTCCACACGGCCGCGATCACGACCATGATGAGCGCATCGGTGCCGTCGAGCAGCGGATTCCAGGGGATTCCGAGGCGCTTGAGGAAATGCGCGATGACGCCCAGCGTGGGATTGAACAGGAAAAGCCAGAGCACGGCGGCCACGGCCGGAGCGACGGCGTACGGCCATATCAGCAGCGTCTTGTAGACGGTCGCGCCGCGCATCGTCCAATCGGCGAGGACCGCCAGGACGAGCGAGATGGAAAGTCCAAGCACCGCGACCAGGATGGAAAAGACCGCCGTGACCTTGAACGACGCGAGATAGTCCTCGTTACGGAACAGGTCCTGGAAGTTCTCGAACCAGACGAATTGCGTCGTGGCGCCGAAAGCATCCTGGACGAAGAACGATTGGTAGATCGCCTGTGACGCGGGCCAGAAGAAGAAGATCAGCGTCACCGCCATCTGCGGCGCCACGAGCGCATACGGCAGCCAGCGCGATTCGAAGCGGGCACGTTTTTCCACGGCGCGTCCAGGAAGATGCGCGCTTTGCCGATCCTCTCCGCGGACACAGAGAGAATCGGCGCCTTCGCCTACGTTTCCTTGTTCGCTTTGTTGAAGCGCTCGATGATCTCGTTGCCCCGTTTCACCGCGTCGTCGAGCCCCTGCTTCGGCGTCTTCTTGCCGGCCCAGACGGCTTCGAGCTCCTCGTCGATGACGTCGCGGATCTGCGACATGTTGCCGGCGCGCACACCGCGCGAATTGTTCGTCGTCTTGACGATCATCTGCTGCACGGCGACGTCGGTGCCCGGGTTCTTGTCGTAGAAGCCCGACTTCTTGACGACTTCGTAGGCGGCCATCGTGATCGGCAGATATCCGGTTTCCTCAGAAAACTGCGCCTGCACGTCGGGCTGCGACAGGAACGTCAGAAACTTGGCGACGCCCTTGTACTCCTCCTTCTTCTTGCCGCCCATGATCCAAAGGCTCGCGCCGCCGATGATCGTGTTCTGCGGCGCGCCGGGGACATCGGCGTAGTACGGCATCGTCGATTCGCCGAACTTGAACTTGGCGTTCTGCTTGATCGTGCCGTACGCGGCGGACGACGTGGTCATCATCGCGCACTCGCCGCTGTAGAACTTGGCCTCCGGCTCGTTCTTGCGGCCGCCGTAGACGAAGTACCCCTTGTCGAGCCACTCCTTCATATTCGTGATGTGGCGGACCTGAAGCGGACCGTTGAACACGAGCCGCGCGTCCAGACTGGCGAAGCCGTTCTCCTTGGTGAGATACGGAACGTTGTGCCACGCCGAGAAGCTCTCGAGCTGCGTCCACACCTGCCAGCCGGTGGTGAATGGGCACGCGATGCCGGCGGCCTTCAGCTTCGCCATTGCGACAACCGCTTCCGGCCACGTCTTCGGCGGCTTGTTGGGATCGAGGCCCGCCTTCTCGAACGCGTCCTTGTTGTACCAGAACACCGTCGTCGAGCTGTTGAACGGAAACGACAGTATCTGTCCCTTGGGGTTCGTGTAGTAGCCCGCCACGGCCGGGATGTAGGACTTCGCATCGAACTTTTCGCCTGCTTGGCTCATCACCTCGTAGACCGGCTTGATTGCGCCCTTCGCGGCCATCATCGTCGCAGTGCCGACGTCGAACACTTGTAGGATGTGCGGCGCGTTGCCGGCCCGGAACGCGGCGATCGCCGCAGCCATCGCCTCCGGATAGCTGCCCTTGTAGACCGCGTTGACCTTGTATTCGGTCTGGCTTTCGTTGAAGCGCTTGGCGAGATTGTTGACGCGCTCGTTGTTTGCTCCGGTCATCGCGTGCCACCACTGGATTTCCGTGACCGCCTGCGCAGCGGTGGCCGCGCCGGCGAACGCGAGCACGACAGCCGCACGCATGAGACCTGAAACGCGAAGGGAAACGCGCTTTGACATGAAACCTCCTCGTGGATGGAAGGGCAGGCGGCTATCGTGCCGCATCAGGGTTGCGATTCTATGGCAATTAGGATGCGCTAGGCTGACCACGGGTTGGTTAGCTTGATTCCGCACTGATCGAAATCCTTGACATTTCGCGTCGCAACCGTTGCTTCGGCCGACAGTGCGACTGCCGCGATTTGAGCATCGAAATGCGCAATCGGACGTCCCGCGCGCTGACGAACCGCTGCGATTCGTGCGTAGGGCTCTGCGGCGTCACTATCAAATGGAAGAATCCTGCCGCCAAAATCCTCCTTGAACATCGCGTCGGCGGCAGCTTCAAACGCAGCTCGCCGCTTTCCAGCGGGAAGCAGCATGATGCCGTGGAGAATCTCGGCTTGCGTAATGCTGGTCGTATAAAGACTCGACTGAGATTGCTCTGCTGCCCAGCGCACGACAGCTGCGGCGGGCTTCGCTCTCATTAGCTCCGACACGACGTTGGTGTCGAGAACGATCATTTGACCGGCTTGGGCGGCTCGCGCATCGGATCGCGCGGCGGCAATGGAAGGTCGATGCCGCCAAGAGGTGCAAATCGCCGATGGATTGCTTCGGGAAGGTTTGCCGGAGCAGCCGATTCGTTAGCCAATGTCGCGCGCAAGATGTGCCGCACCTCATCTTCCATCGAACGTCTATGTTGGGCGGCTCGAAGACGTAAGCGTTGCTTCGTTGCGTCGTCGAGCTTGCGAATCGTAATGCTGGCCATTCAGTCGCCTTACTGCAATCGGTGCAATCATTGTAATCAATGACCCGATTGATAGCAACTAGCGCGATGACAATTCGGCGTCAATCGGCGTGGCTCGGTGCGCCGGCCGGCGCAACGACCGGCTCCGACGATTCCTTCACATGGCGCCCCGCCAAAAGCGTATAGGCCGTCGGCACGACGAATAGCGTCAGCAGCGTTCCGAACAGGAGACCGCCGACGATCACGAGCCCGATCGGAATGCGCGACTCGGCCCCGGCGCCCACCGCGCGCGCCAGAGGCAGCGCGCCGAGCACCATTGCGCCGGTCGTCATCAGGATCGGGCGAAGGCGCATCGTCGATGCGTCGATCACCGCCTCCATCATCGCCTCGCCCTTTTCCCGCAGCTGATTGGAGAACTCGACGATCAGGATTCCGTGCTTGGTGATCAGCCCGACGAGCGTGACGAGCCCGACCTGGCTGTAGATGTTGAGCGTGCCGCCGAAGAGCCACAACGTCAGAAGCGCGCCGGTCATCGACAACGGCACGGACAGCATGATGACGAACGGATTCACGAAGCTCTCGAATTGCGCGGAAAGCACGAGATAGATGAACGCGAGCGCGAGCACGAACGTGAAGTAGATCTCGCCGCCCGAAAGCTTGAACTCGCGCGACTGCCCATCGAGTCCGGTCTGCGCGGTCGGCGGCAATGCGACCCGCGCGGCCGCGTCCATTGCTTTCAGCCCGTCGCCGACCGTGTAGCCGGGCAAGAGCGTCGCCGTGACCTTGACCGCACGCAGGCGATTGAAGTGATTGAGCGACTGCGGCGCGACGCTCTCCTTGATGTCGACGAGATTGGAAAGCTGCACCATGCCGTTGTCGCGGCCGCGCACGTAGGAATCGCTGATGTCGGTCGGCGTCGTGCGGTCGAGCGGCGAAACCTGCACGATCACGTCGTACTGCTCGCCGTCTTTCTTGAAGCGCGTGACCTGGCGACCGCCCAGCATCGTCTCGAGCGTGCGTCCGACGGTTTCGACTTGGACGCCGATGTCGGAAAGCTTGTCGCGATTGATGCGGACGCGAACCTCGGGCGTATTGAGACGCAAATCGGTCTGGAGGTTCTGGATCCCCGGGTGCTTGCGCACCTCCTCGAGATACCGGTCGACGACCCGCTGCAATTCGGGATACGGCACTTGCGACATGACGACGTATTCGATCGGCGTCGAGCGGAATGGCTGCCCGAGCGACGGCGGCGTAATCGCAAACGCGATGGCGCCGGGAATCGCCATCAGTTGTGGCCGCACCAGATCGGCCAGTTGCTGCGCCGTGCGCGTGCGCCCCTCCCATGGCTTCAGGCGGAGGACGGCATTCCCGTCCACGACCGTCGGAAATCCCGAGATGGCCGTATAAGCGCCGCTTTCGGACAGCGTCGCATAAACGGCTTCGATCGGTTTCAGCATGTCGGCCGTGTATTGCGGCGTCGAGCCCTGCGGAGCGGTCAGCAGTCCGAATACGACGCCGCGATCCTCGAGCGGCGCGAGCTCGGATTTGAGATTCCCGAACAGCACGATGCCCGCGCCCAGAACCGCCATCCACGCGCCGACGACGATGTAGCGGTGATGCAGCGTCCACGTGAGCGCGCGGCGATAACCCTGTGTCATCGCCTGGATCCAGCTCTCGATCAGGTTGTAGATGCGCGAGTGCTTCGTCTCGTGCTTGAGCAGGAGCGAGCACATCATCGGCGAGAGCGTCAGCGCGACGAAGCCCGATACCATCACCGCGCCCGCCAGCGTCAACGCGAACTCGATGAACAGCCTTCCGGTGCGACCGGTTGCGAACGCGAGCGGCGCGAACACCGAGGCCAACGTGAGCGTCATCGCGACGATCGCGAAGCCGATCTCCCGCGCGCCTTCGATGGCCGCCCGCTTGCGCGGCATGCCGGATTCGATATGGCGAAAGATGTTCTCCAGCATCACGATCGCGTCGTCGACGACAAGCCCGATCGCCAGCACGAGTGCCAGCAGCGTCAGCGTGTTGATCGTGAATCCGAACGCGTACATCAATCCGAACGCGCCGATCAGCGAGACGGGAATCGTGACGATGGGGATCACGGTCGCGCGCAAGCTGCGCAGGAAGAAGAAGATCACCAGCACGACCAGCGCGATCGCTTCGCCGATCGTCTGGAACACCGACTTGATCGAGCGATCGATGAATACCGAGGTGTCGTATGCAACGATCAGCTTCATTCCCTCGGGCAGATTCTTGTTCATCTCCGCGACCTCGGCGCGCACCGCCTGCGAGAGCTCGAGGGGATTGGCGACCGCCTGCTTGATCACGCCGATGTTGAGCGATGGGGTGCCGTTGTAGCGCGAGATCACGCGCTCGTCGACCGGGCCGATGTACGCATTGCCGACGTCGCGCACGCGCACCGGAAATCCCCCGACGTTCGCAACGATGATGTTGTTGAACTGTTCGGGCGTCTGCAGATCCGTTTCGGCGACGACGGTGAATTCGCGTGCGCTCGATTCGATTCGGCCGGCGGCGATTTCGGCGTTCTGGCGGCGGATCGCATCCTCGACGTCCTGCACCGTCAGCTTGTAGGCGGCGAGCCGGTTGCGATCGAGGTCGACGCGCATCGACACCTGCCGCTCGCCGAAAATCCGCACGTCCGACGCGCCGGGCAGCACCGAAAGCCGCGGCTGCACGTAGCGTTTGACGTAATCGGTCGCCTCGAGCACCGTGCGTCCGCCCGACTGCACCGCGATGTAGATCACCGGAAACGAATCGGCCTCGACCTTGGCGATCACCGGTTCATCGATGGTATCGGGCAGCTTCGCGCGAACGCGCGCCACCTTGTCGCGGACGTCCGCAGCCGCGGAATCGGGATCGCGCTTCAGCGTAAAGCGGACATTGATCTGGCTGCGCTCCGAGCGGCTTTGCGACGTCATGATATCGACGCCCTCGATGCCGGCGAGCGAATCCTCGAGGGTCTTCGTGATCTGCGATTCGACGACTTCGGCCGACGCGCCGCGATACGTCGTCACGACACTGACGACCGGCTCGTCGATCCGTGGATATTCGCGGACCGCGAGCCGCGTAGACGAGATCACGCCGACGAGCAGGATGACGAGCGACAGCACCGTCGCCAGCACCGGCCGCTTGATGCAAATCTCGGGTAATTGCATCGACTTCGGCTTGCTAGGACTTCGGCGGCGGATGCGCGAGCGTGTCGGCCTTCGCGGGCGAGATTACGCCGGCGCCCTCGTTATTCGGCATTGCGGGCGGTGACGGATTGGACACCGGCGCGGTCGTCGCCAACGCGGCGCCGGACGCGTTGATGATCGTCACGGGAACGCCGTCGCGAATCTTCAGATGGCCGGCGGTGACGACCATGTCGGTGGGCTCGAGTCCCTTGACGATTTCGACCTTGCCGTCGCGGCGCTGTCCGACTTCCACCTTGACGCGGACCGCGCGCCCATCGGCGATCTTGAACACGAAATGCTCGTCGCCTTGCGGCACGATCGCCTGCTCGGGAACCGCGAGCGAATCCTGCAGCTCACGCGTGAAGAGACGAACGCGCGTGAACATGCCCGGACGCAACGAAGTGTCCGGATTGCGCACGATCGCGCGAATCACGATCGCGCGGCCCGCGGCGTCGATCAACGGATTGACCGCGTACACCTTGCCGTCGAACGTCTTGCCGGGAATTGCGTCGAGCGAAACATGGAGCGTCTGGCCGACCTGGATTTGCTTCAGATAGATTTCAGGGATCCGGAAATCGACCTTCAGCGGATCGATCGCTTCGAGATTGACGATGTCCGAGCCCTCCTTCGCGTAATCGCCGACCGATACGACACGCAAGCCGATGATGCCCGCGAACGGCGCCTTGAGCTCCATTTTCGCGAGCCGCGCTTCGACGAGCTGCAATCCGGCCTCGGCAACGCGCAAATTGTTCTCGGCTTCGTCGCGCGCCTGTCCCGAGATGAAATTGCTCTTGGCAAGATCGACGGCGCGATCGTACTTGCTCTTGGCCAGCGTGAGGTTGGCTCGACTCTGCTCGACCTCCGCGCGGTTGACCGAAGGATCGAGACGGATGAGCGTGGCACCGCGTGCGACGCGCTGGCCTTCCTGAAACAGGATTTCGCTGATGCGACCCGCAACTTCGGGTCGCAGCGTGATCGATTCGTCGGACCGGAGGCTTCCCACCGCCGTGATCGACTGCGGCATCGGCTGCAACGAGACCTTCGCCGCTTCCACGGCGACCGGAGCCGGTCCTGCCTTGGCTGCCGCGACCGGCTCTGCCGTC
>DASXPO010000071.1:0-7638 GCA_036493535.1 Casimicrobiaceae bacterium | reverse complement strand
GACCCAATTCAATTGCCCTTCATATCCGCGGTAAACCTATGGCGGCTGCAAACAACGCTGCGAGGACGCGAGTTAGGGAAATGCCCAAACGTTAGGGAGCGGTGGTTTCACCGCTCGCTAACTCGTTGATTATGGTCGGGGCGAGAGGATTTGAACCTCCGGCCCCCTGCACCCCATGCAGGTGCGCTACCAGGCTGCGCCACGCCCCGACCGAACCTAAAATTATACCCTCGCCGTTGCTAAATCGCTGGTCCGAGCAGCTGCCGAATTTCTTCGAGCTCCTGGCGTAGCGTGGCGGGTTCCATCGGCGTCGAAGGCACCGTTGCAGTCGTGACGGTTGTTAACGAACGTGTCGCCGCGCGCGGCTCGTTCGATTCCGTTTCCAGTCGATGGCGCGCGCCATTGATCGTGAAGCCCTGTTCGTAGAGCAGGTCGCGAATGCGCCGAATCAACAGCACTTCGTGGTGTTGGTAATAGCGTCGATTTCCACGCCGCTTGACGGGCTTCAACTGCGCGAACTCCTGCTCCCAATAGCGCAACACATGCGGCTTGACCGCACACAATTCGCTCACCTCGCCAATCGTGAAATAACGCTTGGCAGGAATCGGCGGCAGTTCGGTCTTAGCTCGGCTTGAGTCCGGCATGGCTCGTCGCTTCGACCATCGCCTTCAGTTTTTGACTGGCGTGAAACGTCACGACGCGCCGCGCCGTGATGGGAATTTCTTCGCCCGTTTTCGGATTGCGTCCCGGCCGCTGCGGCTTCTCGCGCAATTGGAAATTGCCGAAGCCCGAAAGCTTGACGCTGTGTCCGCCCTCGAGAGCCGTGCGGATTTCTTCAAAAAAGCGCTCGACCATGTCCTTGGCTTCGCGCTTGTTGAGGCCGAGTTGCTCAAAAAGCAGGTCGGCCAATTCGGCCTTGGTTAGCGTCATCGAAAGACCCTATTCGCGTAACGTTGCGCCGTGGCGATCTCGCAGTGCAGCGAGCAAAGCGCTCATCGCAGCGTCGATGTCGGCGTCGGTCAAAGTACGTTCAGTATCCTGCATAAGCACAAGAATCGCAAGGCTTTTCTTACCGGGTGGCAAGCGGGAGCCTCGATAGAGGTCAAAAGGCTCGATCCGCTCGACGTAGGCAGGCTTGGCGGCCTCGAGCGTATCCAGGATCGTCTGCGCTGAAATCGCTTCGTCGACGACGATCGCCATGTCGCGCCGGACCGGCGGGAATTTCGAGAGGGGTCTCGCCACCGGAAGCGACGCGACCAGCACCGCATCGAGATCAAGCTCGAAAACGACGGGCGCGAACGCAAGCTCGAAGTGCGGTACGAGGCGCGGATGCAATTCGCCCAAAAAACCGCACACAACACCGTCGATCAAGACACGCGCGCTGCGCCCCGGATGCAACCACGGCAGACGATCGACTGCCGTTGTGACACGGCGTGGCTTCGCAAGAGATTCAATATCGGCTTTGACATCGAACAAATCGACGCGACGCGCGCTCGATCCCCATTGCGCACGCAGCGCATCGCCATACGCGAGGCCGCCGATGCGAAGCGGCTGCGCGTAACCGGGATCCGCGTGTCGGAACACGCGACCGACTTCGAAAATGCGCACGCGCGGCGCTTTGCGATTGACGTTCGTACGCAGCGTTTCGAGAAGTCCGGGCAACAACGTGGTGCGCATGACGTCCATGTGCGCGGCGATCGGATTCAACACGCGGATCGGCGCACGCGTCGGATGCGTCACTTCTGACGCGAGCAGCGCTTCAGTGGCCGACGATACAAACGTGTACGTGATCACTTCCTGCCAGTCGCGCTCGATCAGCGCTCGCTTCACCGCCGTCGGCGATCGACGGGCTTCAGTGCTTTTCAGCATCCGTGAAACATGCGGCCCCGGCGCAGTCGGAATGCGATCGTAACCGTACAGCCTCACGACCTCCTCGACGAAATCTTCCTCGATGGCGAGATCGAAACGATAGGAGGGCGGCGTCACGATGAAATCGGGGCCGTCTCGCTTATACTCGAAGCGGAGACGTTCGAATGTGTCGGCAATCGCATCATCGCCGACTTCGATACCCAGCAGTCGGACCACGCGCGATGGTCGAACGCGAATCGGGTCGCGTGACGGCAATATGCCGCTTCGATCGATGAGCGGCCCCGCCTTGCCGCAGCAAATTTCGACGATCAATTGCGATGCACGCTCGACCGCGCGCGCGCAACCGGCGAAGTCGACGCCGCGCTCGAAGCGATAGCCCGCATCGCTCACGAAGCCGAGCCGCTTCATCTTGCCTTGGATCACGGCGGGATTCCAGAACGCGCCTTCGAGATAGACGCGCGTCGTGTCATCCGCGATGCCCGAATGCTCGCCGCCCATGATGCCGGCGAGGCCGAGCGGCTTCTTTTCGTCGCAGACGAGCAGCATATCGGCGTCGAGCGTCAAGACCTCGCCGTTTAACAGCGTCAGCTTCTCGCCTTCGCGCGCAAAGCGAACGACGACTGCGCCGTCGAGCCATCGATCGTCGTAGGCGTGGAGCGGTTGACCGAGCTCGAGCATCACATAGTTCGTGATGTCGACGACCGCGGAGATCGCGCGAATGCCGCTTCGCTCCAGTCGTTGCGTCATCCACGCCGGTGTCGCTGCCCTGGCGTCGATGCCGTCGATAATGCGCGCGGCGAAGCGCGGACAGGCGATGGGATCTTCGACGCGCAGCGATCGGGATGCGTCGGTCGTGACGGAAACAGACATGATTTCCGGCGGAGCAAGTAGGGCGCCGGTGATCGCTGCGACTTCGCGCGCGATGCCGGCGATCGACAGGCAATCGGCGCGATTCGGCGTGAGCTTCAGCGTCAAAAGGTTGTCGTCGAGCGCGAGTGCATCGCGCAAATCGGTGCCCGGCGTCAATGCATTGTCGAGCGACAGCAATCCGGCTGCATCGTCGCTCAAGCCCAACTCACGCGCCGAGCACAGCATGCCGCGCGATTCGAGGCCACGCATCGCTTGTCGACCGATCGTCAAGCCGCCGGGCAATGCTGCGCCTTCGAGCGCGCAAGGTGCGAGCATGCCGACGGCGGCATTCGGCGCGCCGCAGATAACTTGCAGTCGCTCGCTCGCCCCAACATTCACCGAGCACACGCACAAACGATCGGCGTTCGGATGCGGCGTAACCGATTCGATCCGCGCGACAACCACGCGCGAGAAGGGTGGCGCGACAGGATCGAGCGCCTCGACTTCGAGGCCCGCCATCGTCAACTTCTCGGCGAGCACTTCCGTCGACAGCGGCGGGTCGACATAGGAACGGAGCCAGCGCTCGGAGAATCGCATCGCCGCCGCTTTAGGCGAACTGCGCGAGATAGCGCAGATCGTTTTCGAAAAAGAGCCGCAAATCGTCGACGTCATAGTGCAGCATTGCGAGACGATCGGCGCCCATGCCGAATGCGAATCCCTGCCACACTTCCGGATCCAAACCGACAGCGCGGAGCACATTGGGATGCACCTGACCCGATCCCGCGAGCTCGAGCCATTTGCCTTCACCGAACGCCATGTCGATTTCTGCGGACGGCTCGGTGAACGGAAAGAACGAGGGCCGAAAGCGAATCCGAATGTCGTCACGTTCGAAAAAGTACTGCAGGAATTCGGTCATCACGCTCTTGAGATCGGCGAACGTGACGTCGCGGTCGATCCACAGCCCCTCGACCTGATGGAACATCGGCGAATGCGTCGCATCGCTGTCGACGCGATACACGCGTCCCGGCGCAATGATCTTGATCGGCGGCGCATGCGTTTCCATGTAACGAATCTGGATCGGCGACGTTTGCGTGCGCAGCACCATGCCGCCTTCGACGTAGAACGTATCCTGCATCGATCGCGCCGGGTGATTTTCCGGCGTATTGAGCGCCGTGAAATTGTGGAAGTCGTCCTCGATTTCAGGACCGTCGGCGACCTCGAATCCCAACGAGCGGAAGAGAATTTCGACGCGCTCCAGCACGCGTGTGATCGGATGCAATCCGCCGACACCGAGCCCGCGTCCCGGCAGCGTGACATCGAGGGCCTCCGCGGCGAGCGAGCGCGAAAGCTTTTCGTCGGCGAGCGCCCCACGCCGCGCATTGAGCGCTGCTTCGAGTCTTGCTTTCGCTTCGTTGATCGTTGCCCCCGCCGCCGGACGTTCCGCGGGCGTGAGCTTCGCGAGTCCCTTCAATTGCTCGGTCAGCGCACCCGTCTTGCCGAGGTAGCGGGCCTTGGCGTTCTCGAGCGATGCGGGATCGTCGCATTGCGCGAATTCGACCAATGCGGACGCTACGATTCGATCAAGCTCGGTCGCTTGCATACGGCTTCAATCCCCGAAAAAAAGGAGGCGGTTTCGCGCCTCCCTTTTCATTCGATCGCCGGATTTTGGACCCCCAGGCTTGCGGCTATCGCCGCTGCGCTGCCCCGAAAGGGGGCGCACCCGCGCCTTGGCCCTACGGCGCGAATCAGGTCAAGGAGGCCTTCGCCTGTTCCGCGATCTTCGTAAACGCGGACTTGTCGTGCACCGCGAGATCGGCAAGGACCTTGCGATCGATGTCGATCGCGGCCTTTTTCAATCCGTTGATGAACGTGCTGTACGACATGCCCAATTCACGCACGGCGGCGTTGATCCGCGCGATCCACAGCACGCGAAATTCGCGCTTGCGTTGACGTCGATCGCGATATTGATACTGGCCGGCCTTCATGACCGCCTGCTTCGCGATCTTGTAGACGTTGCTCCGGCGGCCGCGATAGCCCTTCGATTGCGCGAGGACCTTCTTGTGCCGCGCGCGCGCGGTCACACCACGCTTGACTCTTGGCATGGTGTCGTCCCCTTACGCGTACGGAAGCATGGCGGCGACGGAGTCGGCGTTCGTCTTGTCGAGACCGATCGAGCCGCGAAGCTGGCGTTTGTTCTTCGTCGTGCGCTTGGTCAAGATATGGCGCTTGCCCGCCTGCGAGCGCTTCACCGAACCGCTTCCGCGTACGCGAAAGCGCTTCTTGGCGCCCGACTTCGTTTTCATCTTCGGCATGATGCCGTTCCTCTATTTGCTGCCCACGGCGGTGCTCTCGCGCGCCTTTGCTGGCGGGGGAGAGGCTTCCGTGCCTTGCGGCGGACCGGCCTCGGGCTTGTTCGGGTGATGCGATTTCGGCAGCGTCTTTTTCGGAGCCAGCAGCATCACCATTTGCCGGCCTTCCATTCGCGGAAACGATTCGACGACACTGTAGGGCTCTAGGTCGTTACGGACGCGCTCGAGCAGCCGCACGCCGAACTCCTGATGCGCCATTTCCCGGCCGCGGAAACGCAGCGTGATCTTCGCTTTGTCGCCTTCGCCGAGAAATCGGATCAAGTTGCGAAGCTTGATCTTGTAGTCGCCTTCGTCGGTCCCAGGCCGGAATTTCACTTCCTTGACCTGGATTTGCTTCAGCTTGAGCTTGGCCTCGTGCTGCTTTTTCGCTTCACGGTACTTGAACTTGCCGAAATCCATGATCCGGCACACCGGCGGCTTCGCCGTCGGCGCGATTTCGACCAGATCGAGCTCCGCCGCTTCCGCTTTTGCGACGGCATCCGCCAGGCTTACGATTCCAAGCTGCTCGCCTTCGATCCCCACTAAACGAATTTCGGGGGACGTGATTTCACCATTGATCCGTTGCTGCTTTTCCAGGGCCAGTGTCGATTCTCCTATGCGGACAAAAAACGGCCATGCCCCCCAGCCTCCTCGCGGAGGCGCGCCAGCAAGGCATCCAGGGACATGCTTCCGAGATCCTCGCCGCTGCGGGTACGCACGGCCACGCTGTCGGCCTGCAGCTCTTTGTCGCCCACGATCAACTGATACGGCAACTTTTGCAGGCTATGTTCTCGAATTTTATAGGTAATTTTCTCGTTGCGCAAATCCGCTGCAGCGCGGAAACCGGCGGCCCGCAACGCCCCGGCAACGCGCTCGGCGTATGCGGCCTGCCGGTCGGTGATTGTGAGCACAACGGCTTGAACGGGCGCCAGCCAGAGCGGCAGCGCGCCGGCGTAATGCTCGATCAGGATGCCGATGAAGCGTTCGAGGGAGCCCACGATCGCGCGGTGAAGCATCACCGGCACCTTGCGCGTGTCGTCGGCCGCCACGTATTCGGCGCCGAGCCGGCCGGGCATCTGAAAGTCGACCTGCATCGTGCCGCACTGCCACGAGCGGCCGATCGAATCCTTCAAGTGATACTCGATCTTCGGGCCGTAAAACGCGCCCTCGCCGGGCAATTCGGTCCACGAAACGTTGCAGGCGCGGAGCGCGTCGCGTAACGCATTTTCGGCGCGATCCCACGCGGCGTCCTCGCCGAGACGCTTTTCCGGGCGCAGCGCAAGCTTGATCACCACGTCGTCGAAGCCGAATTCGCGATAGACGTTGAGCGCAACCTCGTTGAACGCCATGCACTCGGGCCGGATCTGCTCTTCGGTACAGAAGATGTGGCCGTCGTCTTGCGTGAATCCGCGCACGCGCATCAAGCCGTGCAAGGCCCCCGAGGGCTCGTTGCGGTGGCAGGCGCCGAATTCGCCGTAACGAAGCGGCAAGTCGCGATAACTGCGCAAATCCGAATTGAAGATCAGCACGTGGCCGGGACAATTCATGGGCTTCACGGCGAAGTCGCGTTTTTCCGACTCCGTCGTGAACATGTTCTCCTTGAAGTTCTCCCAGTGTCCCGATTTTTCCCAAAGCGAGCGATCGAGAATCTGCGGCGCGCGCACTTCGAGATAGCCGTTGTCGCGGTAGATGCGGCGCATGTACTGCTCGACCTGCTGCCAGATCGTCCAGCCCTTGGGATGCCAGAACACCAATCCGGGGGCGATGTCTTCTTGATGAAAAAGATCGAGCTGCTTGGCGAGCTTGCGATGATCGCGTTTTTCGGCTTCTTCGATGCGCCGCAAATACGCATCCTGATCCTCCTTCTTCGCCCATGCGGTGCCGTAAATCCGCTGCAGCATTTCGTTGCGCGAATCGCCGCGCCAATACGCGCCGGCGACTTTCGTCAACTTGAATACCTTGAGCTTGCCGGTCGAGGGGACGTGCGGGCCGCGACACAGATCGGTGAATTTGCCTTCGGTGTAGAGCGAGATCGGCTCGTCGGACGGGATCGACGCGATGATTTCGGCTTTGTAATGCTCGCCGATGCCTTCGAACAATTTGACGGCGTCGTCGCGCGGCATGAGCGAACGGACGACGCGTTCGTCCTTCCGCGCGAGCTCCGCCATCTTGTTTTCAATTGCGACCAGATCTTCGGGCGTGAACGGTCGCTTGTACGAAAAATCGTAATAGAAGCCATCCTCGATCACGGGACCAATCGTCACTTGCGCTTCCGGGAACAGCTCCTTCACGGCGTAGGCGAGCAGATGCGCGGTCGAATGGCGCAGCACTTCGAGCCCCTCGGTATCTTTGTCGGTGACGATCGCAAGTTGCGCATCGCGGTCGATCACATACGACGTGTCGACGAGCTCGCCGTCGACTTTGCCGGCGAGGGCCGCCTTGGCGAGGCCCGGACCAATCGACGCGGCGACAGCGGCAACGGAAGTCGGCGCATCGAATCGCTTGATGGCGCCGTCGGGTAATCGTATGGCAGGCATGGCAGGGGCTCCTGAAAAACGAAAAAGTGCGGCGG
>DASXPO010000070.1:0-10171 GCA_036493535.1 Casimicrobiaceae bacterium | reverse complement strand
AGGATTTCGATCAGCACGAAATCGTCGGCGCGCGCGGCAGCGAGATCGGGATAGCGCCCGTCGTAGCGGAAGTCGTCGTCGGAAAGCTGAATGACGCGTTGAAAACGGTCGGTTGCGGGGACGCCCGCATCGATCAAGCCTTGATGGACGGCGGCGAGAACAGCGGACGTGAACTCGAGCGTTTTCGGTTTTTGCACCGTGACTGTCACCAACGGCATCGTTTGGTCCCTCCCCGGCGTTAATAATACGGAACGGGTCGTTCGAGACGCCTCGAGCTCCAGGGCGATCGAAGCCAATCACGGAACTGCGCACCCAGGTCGGTCATTCGATTCCGCGCCGTGATCGCTTCAGAGCCCGTCCCGACAACGCATACGAGCGCGCTGCCTTGCGCTTCGACGAGCGTAAGACCCTGGCGCTCGATCGTCCAGACGTCGCCGGTTCGCAGCACGACGTCTTGCGTATCGTGCTCCTGAGTCAGCCACACGGTGCCCTGAGTCACGCGTACCGTCGTTCCGCGAGAATCGTTGAGTTCGACGAGTTCGCCATGGGACAGCTTCAAAACTTTGTCGTAACCGGTGCAGGGCATGGAAGTCTCCTTTCGTTGCGACACCGCATGACGGGCCGATACATGCGTACAATGCATCCTTAAAGCGGCGGTGCCGATGTGCCACGGGCGCCGCGCTTTGCCGGCCTCGTGATCTGCATTCTCGTAGCAGGCTCGGTCCCGCTCAAACGACGAATCGGAATGAATCGCATGATCTGCATGCATGCATAAAACGCTGCGCTCGCTGCCGTCGCTCGATTTCCTGCGCGGACTCGAGGCCGCTGGCCGCCGCTTGTCGTTCACCCTTGCCGCCGAAGAGCTATTTCTCACGCAATCGGCGCTCTCGCGTCAGATCAAGGCCCTCGAGGCCGCCCTCGGTGTCGCGTTGTTCGAGCGGCGCCATCGTGCGCTCACGTTGACGGCGAAGGGGGCCGCGTTCC
Organism: Casimicrobiaceae bacterium; assembly: GCA_036493535.1. Lineage (GTDB taxonomy): Bacteria > Pseudomonadota > Gammaproteobacteria > Burkholderiales > Casimicrobiaceae > VBCG01. Next base: position 9,187 of record DASXPO010000070.1, on the reverse strand, counting down.
ACCGGGCCGTGACCGAAACTCTCGAAGCATTGGCGGGCGCGGCGGAAAGCACGCGCAGCGCGGCGCGGACGCCGGGGCTCACGTTGTCGACGACCGTTTCCTTCGCATCGCTTTGGATCATTCCGCGACTCGAGCGCTTTCGTGTGCGGCATCCGGAGATCGACGTGTACGTTTCCGCGGATGATCGCGTCCTGGACTTGCAGCGCAGTGACGTCGATATCGCCGTGCGCTATCTGCCGGACGCTTCGGCGCCCGAAGGCGCGGTTCGGCTATTCGGCGAGCGGATGCTGCCCGTGGTGAGCCCGCGCGTGCGCGACCGCGGAGAGGCGCCGCTGCGCAATCCGGGGGACCTTGCGCATCACGTTCTGCTGCATCTCGACGATCCCGAGGGGCGAACGCCATGGCTCGACTGGCGCAGTTGGCTCGCGTCCAATGGACAACCGGGGCTCAAACCGGCTGGATCGTATCGATTCAGGTTGTACGATCAGGTCATTCAAGCGGCCGTAGCGGGTCAAGGCGTCGCGCTCGGGCGCATACCGATGCTCGCGGAGCATCTGCGTGATGGACGGCTCGTCGCGCCGTTTCCCAAGCGCTACGATTCTGCGCGCGGCTATTTCGCGCTCACGGCAGCACGTGCGGCCGATCGCAGCGACGTGCAACGATTTCTCCGCTGGTTGATCGATGAGGCGGCGCAGGAGTCACTCGACGTCGAGGACCCGAAATTGCGTCGCATCGGCCGCCCGAAACGAAAGAAACACCGTCGATGACCGCGCCTTCGCGCTCGTTGCGGCTCGCGCCGTCACCCTGGATCGAGCGATATGTGCACCTCATTCCAAAGGGCGCACGCGTGCTCGATCTCGCGGCCGGCAGCGGACGCCACGCGCTGTTTTTCGCGGCCCGCGGCAATCGCGTCGTCGCGGTCGATCGCGACGAAAGTTCGCTCGCCGCCATCGCCAGTGAGAATATCGAGGCGCGCGTGCTCGATCTGGAAACCGATCGTTGGCCGCTGATCGGCGAAATATTCGACGCAATCGTCGTCGTCAATTACCTGCATCGCGCGTCGCTATCGAAATTGTTCGAAATGCTGGCGTCCGACGGCACGCTGCTCTACGAAACATTTGCGGTCGGCAACGAGGCGTACGGCCGCCCGACGAATCCCGACTTCCTGCTTCGGAAGGGCGAGCTGCTCGAGCTCGTGCGCGAACGTTTGACGGTCGTCGCATTCGACCAGGGGCTGTCGTCGAATCGCGACAAACCGGCGGTGATCGAACGGATCGCGGCGGTCGGTCTGGCGCGCGCTTGGCCACCCAGCCTTTCGCCTTGATTTGGGGCAGCGAAGCGCTTCCATCCACGGTATTCGGGTAGAATCCGGGTTTTTCCCGCCACGCTTTTCATGCTGACTGGTAGCTTGGTGGCGATCGCCACGCCGATGCAACCCGGCGGCGCGCTCGATCTCGCCGCTTATCGCAAGCTCATCGATTTTCACGTCGCCAACGGCACGGCCGCCATTGTGGCCGTCGGCACCACCGGTGAATCGCCGACCGTCGATTTCGACGAGCATTGCCTATTGGTGAAGACCGCGGTCGAGCACGCGGCGCGTCGCATTCCGGTCATCGCCGGCACCGGCGCGAACTCGACCGCAGAGGCGATCGAGCTCACGGAATACGCCAAAAAAGTCGGCGCGGATGCGTGCTTGTCCGTCGTTCCCTACTACAACAAGCCGACGCAGGAAGGGCTGTATCGCCACTACCGCGCGATCGCCGAGAAAGTCGGCCTGCCGATGTACTTGTACAACGTTCCCGGCCGCACCGTTGCCGACCTCGCGAACGACACGATCCTGCGGCTCGCGCGCATTCCGGGCGTCATCGGCCTGAAGGATGCGACGTCCGATCTCGTGCGCCATGTCGATTTGTTGAAGCGGCTGCCGCGCGAGCGCGAGTTCGCGCTCTTTTCGGGCAACGATGACACCGCACTTGCGTATATGCTGCTCGGCGGACACGGCGTGATTTCGGTCACGGCGAACGTCGCGCCAAAGATGATGTCGGAGATGTGCGCCGCGGCGCGACGCCTCGATGTGCCCGCCGCGCGCGCGATCAACGAGCGGTTGATGGGTCTCCACACCAAATTATTTGTCGAAGCGAATCCGATTCCCCTCAAGTGGGCGTTGGCCGCGCTGGGGATGATTGACGACGAGCTTCGCTTGCCGCTCTCGCCGCTGTCGCCGCAGTTTCATGCCGTCGTGCGCGCGGCGTTGATCGAGGCCGGATGCATCGCTGAAAGTGTGGCACACGCATGACAGCATCAGAACGAATCTTGCGATCGTCCCGGGTCGCCGTCGTGTTGCCGATAGCCGCAATGCTCGCATTCGCGGGCTGCGAAACGATTGGTCCCACTGGCAAGCGGATCGATTACAAATCCACCTCTGCGGCGCCTTCGCTTGAATTACCGCCGGAACTGTCGCAACCGCGTTACGACGACAAATTCTCCGTGTCGACGGCATCCGGACTCGCCGCCGCGAACGCCGCGCGGCCGCAGCGAAACGAGTTGCTGCCGAGCAATCCGGACGCGAAGATCGCCCGCGCCGGCAACGAGCGCTGGATCGTCGCCAAGGCGACGCCCGAGCAGGCTTGGGCGATCACGCGGCAGTTCTGGACCGACACCGGCTTCGTCGTCGCCGTCGAGCAACCGGCGACCGGCGTCATGGAGACCGACTGGGCCGAGAATCGCGCCGATGCGCCATCGGATTTCCTGCGCAGCACGATCGGCAAATACGTCGAAGCGTTCACATCGACATACAAGCGCGACAAATTCCGGACGCGGATCGAACGCGGCTCGGAGCCCGGCACCGTCGAGGTCTACGTTTCGCATCGCGGCATGGAGCAAGTGCCGACGGTGATGATCGACAATCGTTATGGCGCGGGATTCACGTGGGCGGTGGTCCCGCCGAATCCCAACCTCGAAGCCGAGATGCTCTCGCGCCTGGCGATGCGATTCGGACCGCCCGATGCGCAGGCCGCGGCCGGCGGTGCCGGTCAGGGCGGTGCCGCGCGTCCCGGGGTAACGGCCGCGGCTTCGCCTGACCGCGCGCGCGTCGAGAAAGGCGCGGATGGCGTTTCGAAGCTGATCGTCGATGATCCGTTCGACCGCGCGTGGCGTCGCGTCGGCCTCGCGCTCGATCGATCCGGGTTCACCGTCGTCGATCGCGATCGTTCCTCCGGCGTGTATTTCGTCCGCTACGCCGATCCGGATTCGGAAATGACACGCAAGGATCGCGACGAGAGCTGGCTCGCCAAGCTCGCATTCTGGAAAAAGGACGAGAAAGACAAGCCCGAACAGTACCGGATCAAGGTCGTCGAGGCCGCGCCGGCGAGTGTGGTCAGCGTGCAGGATCCGAAGGGCGAACCCGATCGGACGCAAAACAGCGAAAAAATACTCGCCCTCCTCAAAGACCAACTGAAATAGAGGAAACAATCGCGCGATGCGCTTCGCGTCGATCGGCAGCGGCAGCGAAGGCAACGGGCTCATCGTCGAAGCCGGCACGACGCGTGTCCTGATCGACTGCGGCTTCGGTGTCCGCGACACCGCGCAACGACTCGCGCGAATCGGCGTCGAGCCCGAGTCGCTGACGGCGATCCTGGTCACGCACGAGCACAACGATCACGTCGGCGGTGTCCCCGCATTTGCCGCGCGCTACGAGATTCCCGTCTGGTTGACCTTCGGCACGCTCGCGATAGTGGGGGAGCGGTTCGCCGACATGGAGCGCATCTACGGATTCGACAGCGACGATCGATTCGCGATCGGCGATCTCGAGATCCGTCCGTTTCCGGTGCCGCACGACGCGCGCGAGCCGGTGCAGTTCGTCGTGACCGACGGGATGTTCCGCGTCGGCGTAGTCACCGATCTTGGCACGACGACGCGTTATGTGGAAGCGAGCTTGAGCGGATGCGACGCGCTCGTCCTGGAATGCAATCACGATCCCGATCTCCTCGAGCAGTGCGACTATCCGACGTCGCTCAAAGCCAGAATCAGCGGGCGCTTCGGACATCTGCCCAATGATGGCGCCGCCGCGATCATCCGGGCCATCGACACATCGCGTCTTCAACATTTGATCGCCGCGCATCTCTCGCGGCAGAACAACACACCCACGATGGCGCGTGCCGCGCTCGGCGGGGCCATTGGCTGCGGCTCCGAGTGGATCGGCGTCGCGACGCAGGACACGGGATTCGAATGGCGGGCACTCGCCTGATCACGGAGCGGAACACGATGGAGAAGCGGCAGGAACTGTACAAGGGCAAGGCGAAGACCGTCTATGCGACCGAGGACGCGCGCTATCTCGTCATGCACTATCGCGACGATGTCTCGGCCTTCGACGGCGTCAAGCTCGCGAAGCTCGACAAGAAGGGCGAAACGAACAACAAGATCAACGCATACGTGATGGGCAAGCTCGCGGCCGCCGGTGTCGCCACGCACTTCATGCGCTTGCTGAACGAGCGCGAATCGCTCGTCAAGGCGATGAAGATGATCCCGGTCGAATGCGTCGTGCGCAATATCTGCGCCGGTTCGATGGCCAAGCGTTATGGCATCGAGGAAGGCACGCGATTACCCGAGCCGATCTTCGAATTCTTCTTGAAAAGCGACGCATTGCACGATCCGCTCGTCAACGACGATCACATTCGCGTGCTGCGCTGGGCGAGCGTCGCCGAGATCGCGCAAATGAAGAATCTGACGCATCGTGTCAATGCGGTGCTGACGCCGCTCTTCGCCGATGCCGGCATCGACCTTGTCGACTATAAGCTCGAGTTCGGCCATCCGGTCGACGATTCCGGCGGCTCGCTCGTGCTGGGCGACGAGTTCACCCCCGACGGCTGCCGGCTGTGGGATGCGAAGACGGGCGAGAAGCTCGACAAGGATCGCTTTCGCCGTGACTTGGGGAGCGTGATCGAGCGCTATCGCGAAGTCGCGACGCGCATCGGCGCGCCGCTCTGACCGCCGGCTACTTCTTCGCAGCTTCCTTTGCGGCCTCGACCGCCCGGGCGGCCGCATCTTTTGCCTGTTCGACGTTCTTCGCGGTCGATTCCTTCGCCGTCTCGGGCGAGATCGGTGCCGGGCCCGGCGCCGATTTGGGCGGTTCGCTCGGAACGCCTGACGGCGGTGGAGATTGTGGCATCGCCGGTGCGGTCGACGACGTGACCGGTGGCGCGGCCGGCTGCGGCGCCGTGGACGTCGACATTCCCGATGGCTCGACCTTGGGCGACAGCAGCTTGTTGTCGCCGCACGCACTGACTGCGAACCCGAGCACCATCACCGTCAGAAGATTTTTCATCGATGTCTTTCTCTTTATAGGCCGAGAACCGTCGGCGCCAGGCCGGGCTCGCCGGTGGCCCAAATCTCCTCGAACCGCGTGACGAGCGGACGTGCAGCCTGCGGCATCCCGATCGCGAGCGTCGCTCGCGGTTGCTGAATGTGATAGCGGTGCAGGAAATGCTGGCCATCGACGATCACGAGCGGGTCCATCGCGCCACGCGCGCCGGGCCCCGTCTTGTAGATGGTCATTGCATGGCCATAGCGACGGAGCAGCATCATCAAACGCGGACATGACGCTTCGATCCAGGTCGCATCATGCACGATGATGTCGAGTCGCCCGTTACGCGTCACGCGCAAAAAAAGCGCTAGCGCGTCGGCGCGGGCAGACGAATTCCAACCTGTATGCGACAAGTTGACGTCGAAAACGCGGATCCGCTCGTGCGCGAGCCCGATCAGCGTGTCGATGGCCGCTGTTTGTTGCGCGACGGTGTCGAGCCGTTCTTCGCGCGCTATGACATTGTCACCTTCTGCCGCGAGCCCTTTATGCAAGCTGGACGAATCCATACCGATACCATCCATAGAGCATTCCCCCTAGCGGGGCCGACATTGCCCCGCATTCCCTCGAAGATAAAGCGCGTCGGTTCGCCAAGCGTCGGAGCAGCTCGCTGCCTGCGCCGCGGAAGGCGATCGCTTCCCCGTTCATGTAGAACGAGGCATTATCGTAAAGAAGTTGCGCCGCGCGGTCGAGAGCCAACCCACGAGCGGCAATTTTTGCCACGAACGCTTGTTTGCCGAGAACGGATGCGGGCGCCCGAAACCGGACGATGGGCTTCGGCTCCGAAAGATAGCAGCCGAGAAAGCGGCCAATATCGTCGGCGCTCCAGCGAAGCTTGCGGAGCGTCGTCGTCACGCGGCGCTGCATCACCGTATCGATCCGCGCGGGTGATTGTGTTGGCCGCGCATCGGGATCGGCATATCGGCCCTCCGGAAGACGCACATGATCGCGGACAAAATCGAGAAACGCCTCGCTCATTTCGGCGTAGGTCGCGGCGCGAAATCCAATCGAGTATGTGATGCACGGATCCACGGCGCGACCGTCATGTGCAATCGCCGGCGGCAAATACAGCATGTCGCCGGGCGCAAGCACCACGTCTTGCCGCGGAGAAAAGCGCCGCAGAATTTTGAGGTCCGCGTTCGGCGCGAGCGACGGGTCGTTCGTCTTTCCGTAACGCCAGCGTCGCCGCCCACGGCCTTGCAGCAGAAAAACGTCGTAGGAATCGAAATGCGGGCCGACGCCGCCACCCGGGGCGGCGTAGCTCACCATCACGTCGTCGAGACGGGCATATGGCAGGAACGAAAAGCGCCGGAGCAATTGATCGCTCGCCGCGTCGACGCGATTGACGCCTTGCATGAGCAGCGTCCAATCCGTTGCGGGCAGTCTGCGAAAATCCCGGCGTGCAAAAGGCCCTTGCGTCAACGCATAATGCGCACGCTCGCGGATGACCAGACGTGCCTCGACGTCATCGCGGCACGCGAGCTCGATCAGGCGATCGCGCGTAAGCGCGTCGGTCAATGCCGGATAAGCGCTTCGAATCACCAGCGGTTTCTTTTGCCAGTATCGCGACATGAACGCGGCGGGCGTTAGTCCGCCGAGCAGACTTTGAGGCGAGGCCGCGGCCTGCGATGCAATCGGGCTACGCATGCGGTTTTTCACGCGGCGGTAGAATAAAGCCTCGTGGGCGATGCACGGCCCGCGCGATTCAGTCGATTCAATCCCAAGAGCTTTCGCCGATGAATGTCTTCACGAACACCGTCGTCACGATCACGTTCAAGCTGTTCGATGCGAGCAACCGCTTGATCGAGGCAGCGGAGGAGCCGATTGCGTACTTGCAGGGCGCTCATTCGGGCATCTTTCCCAAAGTCGAGGAAGCGCTCGGCCAGAAGAAGGTCGGTGAATCGATCTCGGTGACCCTCGAGCCCGCCGACGCGTTCGGCGACTATGACCCGGAAATGATTCGTCTCGAGCCGCTCGCCAATCTGCCGTCCGATATCACGGTTGGAGGACAACTGGTCGCCGAGCAGGATGGGCAGGAAATGGTTTGGCGAGTGACGGATATCGCAGAGGGGAAAGCGGTACTCGACGGCAACCATGAGCTCGCAGGCCAGCGTTTACGCTTCGATTGTACGGTGGTCGACATTCGGCCCGCGACCAAAGAAGAAATCACGCACGGGCATGTGCATGGCCACGGTGGTCATGCGCACTAGAACCTAGCGCCGCTCGTCGGGACTCCGGTCTCGTTTAGGCATCGACGGCGACGATGTTGCGAGAAACGCGGCGAATTGCTGGACTCGGCGTCACTGTCGTACCACGGCCGCGTCAACCGTTGCTCGAGGCCTATGCGGACCGCGAGATCGCACCCGGCAAGCGCGGACCCACGCGGCAGATTTCATTCGCGCGCCGCAGTGGCGATGCCGACAATCGCAACATCGATGCGCTGTTCGACGCATTTGCGTCGGGTTACCAAATGCGCAGTCCGCGCGTTACGAGGCGAGCAACTTCTTGAGTGCGTAGAGCGCCGCGTGCGCATCGCGCGGGGTGAGCGCGTCGGGGTCGAGCGCCGTCAGGTGGTCGATCAATGTCTGCGCGCCTGGATCGGTCGATCCTGCGGCGCTCGCCGGATTCGCAGAGAATAGGTCATGCTGATCCTTGGTGCGGGCCGAGAATTGGTCGAGGCGCGCGAGATAGGCTCGTGCGTGCCGAATTGTCTCCGCCGGAACGCCCGCGAGCTTGGCGACTTGCAATCCGTAACTGCGGTTCGCCGGCCCTTCCGCAACCGCGTGCAAAAAGACGATGCCGTCTTTGTGCTCGACCGCGTCGAAATGAACGTTGGCGCAGCCGTCGATTTCGGCCGGCAACGCCGTCAATTCGAAATAGTGCGTGGCGAACAGCGCGAGGCTCCGATTTTTTTTGGCGATACGGTGGGCGATCGCCCAGGCGAGCGCGAGACCGTCGAACGTCGACGTGCCGCGTCCGATCTCGTCGATCAGCACGAGGCTCTCCGATGTTGCGCAATTCAGGATATAGGCGGCTTCGGTCATCTCGACCATGAACGTCGAGCGGCCGCCGGCGAGATCGTCGGCGGCGCCGATCCGCGTGTAAACCGCGTCGAGCGGTCCGATCGTTGCATGCTTCGCGGGCACGAAGCTGCCGCAGCAGGCGAGGAGCGCGATCACCGCGGCTTGCCGCATGTATGTGGACTTGCCGCCCATGTTCGGCCCGGTCACGATCAGGAGCCGGCGCGCGCTCGAGAGCAAGACATCGTTGGGAATGAAGTCATCGACTTGCCGCTCGACGACGAGATGCCGGCCGCCCTCGATCGATAGGCCGACGTCGTCGGAAAACATCGGTCGCGCGAGCGAGAGCGCTTCGGCGCGATCGGCGAAGTCGACCAGAACATCCAGCATCGCGAGCGCCGTCGCAGCACGCTGCAATTCGGGAATCGCGGCAATCAGTTCCGCGAGCACTCGCTCGAACAACAGACGCTCGCGCGCCAACGCACGCTCCTGTGCGGACAGCGCCTTGTCCTCGAACGCTTTCAACTCGGGCGTCACGTAGCGCTCGGCGTTCTTGAGCGTCTGTCGCCGGCGATAATCGTCGGGAATGCGTTCGACTTTCGCGTGCGTGACTTCGATGTAGAAGCCATGAACGCGGTTGTATTCGACCTTCAGACCGGCGATTCCCGTGCGCTCACGCTCCCGCCGTTCGAGGTCGACCAGGAATTGCCCGCAATTCGCGTCGATTGCCCGCAGCTCATCAAGTTCAGCGTCGTAACCGTCGGCGATGACACCGCCATCGCGCAATTGCGCCGCCGGCTCGGCACGG
>DASXPO010000069.1:0-48240 GCA_036493535.1 Casimicrobiaceae bacterium | reverse complement strand
GTTGTGCATGATCGTGAACAGCCACGCGCGGAGATCGGTGCCCGCCGCCCATAATCGACGCTTCTCCCACGCGCGGGCGAGCGTTTCCTGCACCAGGTCGTCGGCGCGCGTCGTCTCCCCGGTCAGAACGCGCGCGTAGCGCCGCAGCCTTGGGATGGCGGCCAATAACTCGGGATGGGGAAGCGGGGGATCGGTGGACATGAGATGAAAAACACCGGCGAGCGGGAGAGTGCCCGCCGGTGCAGGGCGATGGTACGCCCATGCTGCTGCCAACCACTGTCTGATGCAAACAGAGGGGCGCAGCGCGATATTCCCGATCGATTCCTTCAGCGACCGCGGTGCGGGCCACTTCCAAGCATGACCGCCGAAACAAACGATGCTAAACGGTCAATGAGGCCACAGCCATCCGAACGTACCGCCGGTCAGCAACGCGTAGATCAACCCGTCGATCGTCGTGCGGAGCGTCGTGCCCCAGGAGCGACGGTACCAGATCGACATCTGCCACAGCGCCAGCGCATAACCGGCGAACGCCGTGACGCCGGCGAGACGGAACACCTGCGGATAGCGCGCGCCGACCGGCAATGCATGTCCGGCCACATACGCGGCAAAAAAGCCGACGACGAGACTGTAGATGAACCATTGAACAAGGTTTGCCCCCATGGACACGGGCCCACTCCGCATGACGGTCGCGACCATGACCGGGCCTTTTTCCCGCTTGGCGATGAACGCGGCCGATTTCATCTCTTTCATGTCGTTGCAAAAGGGCGTCATGTAGTCGCCGGGCAGAATCGAGAGCGGTCGAAGCGCGTCCATCGCCTGCTCCTCGTTCGGCAGTTTCCGGTAGTCGGCCTTGTGCCACGGCGTCGCCATGTGAATGATGGAGCTCGCCACGAAGACGAGAATCGCGGAAACGAGAATCGGAAGCCAAAGCGTCGACAAACCGGTCATGGAATCCCTCTCGAACGTTCGATGGATCGGTTGGCGGACCGACAACATCCGTTTGTCACATCAGGAACACCGTCGCAAGTCCAAGAAAAATGAAAAAACCCCCGGAATCGGTGACGGCCGTGATCATCACCGACGACCCGACGGCCGGGTCGCGCCCGAGCTTGATCATCGTCATCGGGATCAGCACGCCCATCAGCGCGGCGAGCAGCAGATTCAGCGTCATCGCCAGCACCATGACGAGCCCCAGCGAAAGCTGTTTGTAGAGAAGCGCTGCGATGATGCCCATCACGCCGCCCCAGATCAAGCCGTTCACGACGGCCACGGCCGCTTCCTTCTCGATCAGCTTGCGGGCGTGCTGGCGCGTGATCTGATTCAGCGCCACTGCGCGCACGATCATCGTGATCGTCTGGTTGCCCGAGTTCCCGCCGATGCCGGCGACGATCGGCATCAGCGCCGCGAGCGCGACCAGTCGCTCGATCGAATGCTCGAACACGCCGATCACTCGCGATGCGATGAACGCGGTGACGAGGTTGATCGCGAGCCAGGCCCAGCGGTTCTGGAACGATTTCCACACCGACGCGAAGACATCCTCTTCCTCGCGGAGACCGACCTGCGCAAGCCGGTCCTCCTCGCCCTGCTGCCGGACGAAGTCCAGCACCTCGTCGACGGTGACGCGACCGACCAGGCGATCATTGGTGTCGACGACCGGCGCCGAGATCAGGCCATAGCGCTCGAACGCGCCGGCCGCGACGTCGGCCTTTTCGTGCTGAAGCAGTTTCACCGTCGGCGGCTGCATCACGTTCTCGACGGGCGTGTCGGGATCGGTGACGATCAGCCGATTGAGCGGCAGCACGCCGAGAAGCCGCTCATCGCGATCGACGACGAAAACCTGGTCGGTCTGCGCCGGAAGCTCGTCGAAACGGCGCAAATAGCGCAGCACCACTTCGAGTGTCACGTCGGGTCGCACGTGGACGTCCTCAAAGTCCATCAGCGCGCCGACCATATCGTCGTCGAAGGACATCGCCGCGCGAAGCTGCTCGCGCTCCTCGATCGGCAGGCTCTGGAACACATCGTCCATCACCTCCTGCGGAAGATCCGGCGCGAGCTCCGCGATCTCGTCCGCCTCGAGCGCTTCGGTCGCGGCGACGAGCTCGTCGGTGTCCATCGACGAGATCAGCGACTCGCGCACCGGCTCGGAAACTTCGAGCAGGATCTCGCCGTCGCGTGACGCGCGCACGAGGTTCCAGATATAGAGCCGCTCGTCGAGCGGCAGCGCCTCGAGCACGTACGCGATGTCGGCCGCGTGGAGCCGATCGAGCCTGCGGACGAGCTCGGCCCGGTTCTGGCGCGTCACGAGACTCTCCGCGTGCTCGGTCACGTCACTATTCGACGCGCCGACCTGTTGCTCCTTCAACAGTCCTTCGACGAGCCGCAGCCTTCGCAACAGCGCGGTGATCTCGGCGAGCGCGGTCTCGACGCGCTCGCGCGGCTGCGCGCGTTCGGGTGCTTTCGCTTCGGCGTGATCGGGCATGGCCACGAAATTCAACGAGATCCAACGAAGTGCTGCGGCATTCTAGCGGCAACGCTCGCGCGAGCCGCGTTTCCCCGGATATCGCGACCAAGCGAAGGAGACGATGTCACCGCGCGAGGCGCGCGCGGCGCGCGCTACGGAAGCTCCGCAGCCGGCATCCGGGCGAGGATGATCCCGAGCTTGCGCCGCAATCCGGGTGCGTCGGAATGGCGCTCGTAATAGCGCGGGTTGGGCGCCATCGCCGCGAGCCGTGCTGCTTGTTCCGACGACAGCCGCGCCGCCGACGTTCCGAAATACCTCTGCGCCGCGGCTTCGGCACCGAAAACGCCGCTGCCCCACTCGATCACGTTCAGATAGAGCTCGAAGATGCGCGCCTTGTCGAGCATCGCTTCCAGCATGACCGTGATCACCGCTTCCTCGGCCTTGCGCCAATAGCTCCGCGACGACGACAAGAACAGGTTCTTCGCGAGCTGCTGGGTGATCGTCGAGCCGCCGGCGACGACCCGTCCCTTTTTTTGATTCTTCTCGAGCGCCGTCTGAATGCCGTCCCAGTCGAAGCCTTCGTGATCGACGAAGTGCGCGTCCTCGGCCGCGATCATCGCGCGCTTCAGCTCCCGCGAGATGCGCTCGTAGGGGACGAAACGATACTTGAGCTCGGCGCGAGGATTGGCGCCGCGAAGCTCGGCGAGCCGGGTCGACATGAAGGCCGTCTCATGCGGCGGATGGTCGCGCCACCATACGATCATCACGGCGACGTACGCGTGGATCAGGACGAGCGCTAAAAAGAATCCGGCGACTGCCCACGCGATCCAGCGCGACCATCGCGGGCGTCGAGTGACCATCGAGGAGTGGGCTAGAAGCTGCTCAAAATGGGGCGAGCAGCCTGAGTACGCGAAGGCCCGCAGCGAGCGCCGAGATAGTAGAGATGAGACTACAGCGAGGCGCGAGCGAGGACACGACAAAGTAATCGGGCTGTGCAGCCGATTTTGAGCTACTGGCCGCCGCTGCTGGTGAGCTCGTCGCCCTTCGCAAAAGTCCAGGTGCGCGTGATCGTCAGGATGTCGGTGTCTCGCTTGATGTCCGGCGGAAACGGCGCGTACGGGGCGGACATTTCAACGATCTTGACGGCCGCCGCGTCGAGGATTCGATGGATCGACTTGTGATTGACCTCGACGTTCTCGAGCGTGCCGTCGCTGCGGATCGACACGGTGAGCACGAGGCTGCCATAGAGCTTCTGCGAGCGCGCCGCCTCGGGATAGTTCAGATTGCCGATGCGCTCGATCTTGAGCCGCCAGTCCTCGACATAGCGCGCAAAGCGGTATTCGTGCGCTTGTGCCCCGATGAACTGACGCCGTGGACGGCGCTGGTACGCGTCCCAATCCTTGGCGATTTGCGCTTCGAGCCGAATGGCCTCCAGCGTCTTTTGCATCAATTGGCTCGCCGTCGGCGAATCGTTGGCCTGCGGCGTCTCGTCCGGCGCGGGTTGCGGGAGCACGGCGATTTCCGCCTTGGCCTGCGTCATCAGCTCGGGACGTTGCTCGCGCTTGTTTTCGGGAGTTCGCGCCGCGACGGCCACATTCTTCGTCGGCGGCTCCTTCGGCATCACGGGCAACGGCGTCTTGGCGCGACGTTTTTCGTCGGTATTGCCGCCGCCGTCGAGGTTTGCCTGCGCGAGGATGTCGGCCTTGGTCGGCTTGGTCACCGACTTGGCATTGACCAGCGCAATTTCGAGCGGCGGCTCCTTGTCGGGCAGCCGGTTGAAGTCGAACGGAACGAAATGAACGACCGCTATTGCCGCGTGCAAGGCGAGCGAAATCGCGAGCGCAGCGATCAGAAGCCGGGAATGTCGTGGCGACGCCAGCGCTTCCGGGGGAATGTGCGCCAGCGGCAGCACGCCGGCCAGCGCGATTTTGGCACCCTTGCGTCCGCGCGGCGATAGTTGCGCCGGGACGAGCGCCGTATGCTCGGCTGCGTCGTCCTGCGGCGGCTTCGGTCGGGCGTTGTTCGGCGACAAATCCGTCCTGACGGGAGGCTTGACCCGGCAGCATTGTACCGTTCATGCCGTCGTCATGGCGGTTACTGCCCGGGCGAACACCCTCCAGCCGACCAGTGTGGCCAAACGCGCAACGAATGGTCGCAGGCGTCCCTAATTCGCCGATTCCATCGCCGTCGATTCGACGATTCCGCCGTAGCGGCATTCCATCGTCGCGGCGAGCAGATCGATTCGGCCGATCGCCACGCGAACGCGAGTCTCGGGCGACAGCGAAGGCATGTCCGGCAGCCGCAGGTAAACGGGCAGTCCCTCGAAGCGGACGAGGTTATCGCGGATCACCGCGGCGGTTGTTTCCGTGATGCCTTCCTGGATCAGCCGGCGAAGACACCAGTAATGCTCCATTCGATCCTGGAATTCGGCGTACTGCGCGTACGTTGCCTCGAAGTCGGTCAACACGGCGAAGAGCTCAGCGTCGTTCTCTCCGTAGGGCGGTCGGCGGTGCTCGACCGCGGCGATGATTTGCCGCTGATTGACGAGATCGGCGTAGCGGCGTAGCGGCGAGCTGGCCCAGAGGTAGTGCGACAAGCCGAGGCCTTGATGCTCGCCGGCGCGTGTGCTCATCTTGACCTTGCCGTTCGCCTGCACCCGATAAAGCCCCGGCGCGCCGGCATCGGCGAGCAACTTCCCCCACGTGCTGTTGACATGGATCATCAGCTCGGCGATCAGCTTGTCGAGCGGGCTTCCGCGCGGACGCGGCACGATGTCGACGCGGCCCGGCTCGCCGTTCGCGCCCGCGGCGCTCCAGTCGACGCGAAATGTGTAGTCGATGCGCGCGACGTCGGGCTTGCCTCGCCGTTCAGCCAGATGTTGCGCGAGCTTCCACAGCGCCCGTAATTCGTCGGTCCACGGCGCAGGCGCGCGCCCGGTCGCCTCGTTGGCGAATGTGTCGTCGATTTCGGCAAGTCGCAGATTCGCCGCAATCGGCACACGCTCGACGCGTGTCGTCTGCTCGACGATGCCATCGCGCGGGTCGATCTCGACGTACAGCGAAAGGGCCGGGAGGATCGCATCGGCAACCAGGCTAAATTGGGCGACGACGTTGTCGGGCAGCATCGTGAGCTTGCGGCCGGGCATGTAGACGGTCGAAAGCCGCTCGCGTGCGATCGCGTCCACCGGCGATCCGCGCCGAATTGCCAGCGCGGGACAGGCGATGTGAACGCCGACGCGAATGCGCTCGCCGGGCTGCTGGGTCACCGAAAATGCGTCGTCGATTTCGGTCGTCGATGCATCGTCGATCGAGAACGCGCGCACCTCGGCAACCGGCAGCTCGGGCAAGGGTGGCGGCGAAACGTCGGGCGGAAACTCGATGCCCTTCGGAAACGCCTCGACGAGAAAGCGCTGCAAATGATAATCATGCGTCGAGGGAATCGCCTTGCATGCCGCGAGGAGCTCGACCGGACTCTTGCGTGCGGCATCGCAAGCGCGCGCGAGCGCTTTCCATTCCAGGGCGTTCTTGTCCGGCCGATAGAGCAGCATGGAAAGCTTCGCGGCCAGCGCATGCGGTAAACGATTTTGCATGAGCGCCGCGACCCATTCGTCGGTTTGCGCCGCTTCGTGCTTCTTGCGCTCGACCGATGCGAGCGCGGCCTTCAACGCGTCGGGCGGCGCCTTCCGATAGCGACCTTTGCCCTTGCGATAAAAGTGCATCGGCGACGCGGCGAGCAGCATCGCGACGGCGGCGGCTTGCGGAGCGGTAGGCGCCCCGCCGTAATATTCGCGCGCAAGCTCGTCGAAGCCGAACTCGCCCTCCCGCACGACCTCCCACAAGAAATTCGCGTCGAGATCGGCGCCGAGCGCGTGCGCGGTCGCCATCGTGTCCCCCGCGCCGGGATTCGCAAAACGCAACAGCACGTTCGAGGCCTTGACCTTCTGACGTTTGCCCGAAACGGTTTCGACCTGCAACGATTGGTCGTGATCGTTGAGGACGGTGCCGGCCTTGAGTTGGCCGTCGTCCTCGAAAAGAACGTGCATGGATGGGTACAGCGGCGGAGGGAGCGTGATTATACCGGTACGAAATCGGAGCCCGCTGCGCTACCATCGGCCTCCGCTCGCAATCATCGCGGTCGCGGATCGGTCGTCAACCATGCCGGTCATTCCTCAGCAAATCCGTTTTTGCCAGGGCCATGACGAGGCTCGGATCGCGTATGCGACTTCAGGCAACGGACCGCCGCTCGTCAAAGTGGCCAATTGGCTCAGCCATCTGGAGTTCGACGGTTCGAGCCCGGTCTGGATTCATCTGCTGCGCGAGCTCTCGCGCGAGAACACGCTCGTTCGGTACGACGCGCGCGGCGCGGGCTTTCCGATTGGGACGTCGAGCTGTCATTCGACGCTTGGGTGCGCGATCTCGAGGCGGTGGTCGAAGCGAGCGGATGCCAGCGCTTTCCGCTGCTCGGCATTTCGCAAGGCGCTTCGATCGCGATCGCCTATACCGTGCGCCATCCTGAGCGCGTGAGCCACCTGATCCTGCATGGCGGCTATTCCCGCGGCCGGCTCCACTGGGCCGGCTCGGCAAACCGGCGTGAGGAAGCCGAGATGATGGTCAAGCTGGCCGAGCTCGGCTGGGGACAGCAGAATCCGGCATTTCGCCAATTCTTCACCTCGCAATTCATTCCGGATGGAACGGCCGAGCAGCACCAATGGTTCAAAGAGCTCGAACGAATTACCAGCATTTTCGCGAAGCTCGGCATCGAAAATCGCGCGCAGGCGATTGTCATGGCGCGTAACGCCGGCTTCGGCGCCGCGTAACCGCCATTCTCATTTGGGCCGCGTCCGGGACCGGGTTCCCATGCGAAACGCGGCGTTCGCGCGAATGTTCTGCATTGCATGGGACAGCCGTCTCATGACGCAGCGCAGCAAGATCCTCAAAATTCGTTTCGTCGCGCGAACTTGCGAGCGACATAAACCGAAGAGGAGTGCCGCAATGTCCCGTTCCAATCTTCCGCAATCCGACACTGACCGAATCGCCGCTGCCACTACCGTGGTCGCCATCGCAGCGATCGTCTGGGTGATCCTGGCCCTGTCGCCTGACCCGCGCGAAATTTCGCTGGTCGCCGCGCCTGCGATGACAGCTCGTCACGTCGACGAAGGAAGCCGCGCTGCGCCGCGCGCCGCGGTCGCCGCGTGGCCCAAGGCATCGGCAGCCGCGCCGGTCCAATCACACGGGATGCTGTGATCGCGTCTGATTGCGCGGCCGCACTGTTTGCTGCACGATGGATAGATCCTCATCCGATGCGAGATCGGCAATGCAATTCCGACGCCTCGGCAACAGCGGGCTCGAAGTCTCGGTGCTGTGCCTCGGCACCATGATGTTCGGCGACCGGACCGACGCGGCGGCGTCGAAGGAAATCGTCGCGCATGCGCTCGGCCACGGCGTCAACTTCATCGACACGGCGGACGCCTATTCGAAAGGCGCGTCCGAGACGATCGTCGGCGCCGCCATCCGCGCGGAACGTCCGCGCTGGATTCTGGCCAGCAAGGTCGGCAATGTCATGACCCGAGCGCCCGACGACGGCGGGTTGTCGCGGCGATGGATCTTCGCCGCGTGCGATGCGAGCTTGAAGCGCCTCGCGACCGATTGGATCGACATCTACTATCTGCACAAGGACGATCCCAGCACGCCGATCGCCGAAACAGTCGCCGCGCTCGGCGATCTGATCCGCATGGGCAAGATTCGCTACTTCGGCATATCCAACTATCGCGGCTGGCGCATCGCCGAAGTGATGCGCTGGTGCGACCGCCTCCGCGTCCCGCAGCCGGTCGTCTGTCAACCGTATTACAACTTGCTGAATCGCACGCCGGAGGTGGAAATTCTGCCGGCCTGTGACCACTACGGCATCGGCGTCGCGCCGTATTCGCCGGTCGCGCGCGGCGTGCTGACCGGCAAGTACGCGAAGGATGCGGTTCCGGACGATTCGCGCGCGGGGCGCAAGGATCCCCGCATGCTGGAGACCGAGTTTCGCGACGAGTCGATCGCCATCGCGCAAACACTGAAGCGACACGCGGAAGCGACCGGCCGTAGCGCCATCAGCTTCGCGCTCGCGTGGCTGTGGGCGAACCGCATCGTGACGTCCGTGATCGCCGGTCCGCGGACGCTCGAGCAATGGAAAACGTATGTCGAAGCGATGGGAACTGCATGGAGCGCCGACGATGAAAAGCTCGTCGATTCGCTCGTGACGCCGGGGCATCCGTCGACGCCGCGTTACAACGATCCCCAATATCCATTCCGCGGCAGACAGATTTGAGCGCCCGTCGCGTCAGCGTGCGTCGAGCGCCTTGATGATAACGTCCGTGATGTCGACGCTCTTGCCGACATACAGGCCATCCTGCAGGATCAAGTCATAACCCTGATCCTTGGCCATCTTCGTCAACACGACGTCCAGCCGTTCCTTGATCTTGCTCATCTCGTCGAACTGACGTGACTTGAGGTCTTCTGAGAGTTGCCGGCGCAGGCGTTCGATGTCGCGCGTGCGCGATTCGATCTCGCGTTGACGCGCGTTGCGGTCGGCCTCGGACATCGTCGCGCCGTCTCGGTCCACCCGGCTCACGAGATCGCGCAATTCCTGTTCGCGCTTCGTCACGTCGGCATCGCGTGCCTTGAACTCCTGCTCGATCTTCCGTGCGGCCTCCTTGGCCGGCGCAGCCTCGCGCAAGATGCGCTCGGTGTTGATGACCCCGATCTTGTATTCGTCGGCGCGGCACACGCGCGCGCCCAATCCACAGAGCGCAACGACCATGAGCAGCGCGGCTGTCCACCGCGGCGTGGAATTCATTCGTCTCATCGGATCGGCTTCATTCGTTGGCGATTCCGTGCGGCACGTGTCCGGACGGCACGTGCACCGCCGCGGATTCGACATGACGCGTCTGATCGTCGAAATAGAAATCGGGCTCGAACTCGCGCAAAAAAGGCCCCTTGGAAAAACCGCCCAGGAACATTGCTTCGTCGACATTGATGTTCCAGTTTATCAGCGTGCGGATGGCACGCTCGTGCGCCGGAGCGCTGCGGGCGGTCACGAGCGCCGTGCGGAGCTTCATCTTGACTTCGCCGCGCTGATCGACGCGCTGCAACCGGTGCAATGCTTCGAGCAGCGGCTTGAACGGGCCCGGCGGAAGCGGCCGTGCCGCATGGTCGGCTTCGTGCGTTTGGAAAGCGTCGAGGCCGTGCTGATGAAAGACGCGTTCGGCTTCGTCGGCGAAGATCACGGCGTCGCCGTCGAACGCGACGCGCACTTCGCCGGGGTGCGGATCGTCGCGCGCCGTTTGCGTGTAGACGAGCGCCGCCGGGAATCCGGCGTTGAGTGCGGCCCGCACGTCCTCGCCGTTGGCGGAGAGAAACAAATTGGCCTTGAGCGGCTCGAGATAGCTGTAAGGCGCGCGACCGCGCGTGAATACGCCTCGCTCGATGCCGAGTTGCGCGCCTTGCACCGATCGAAACACGCGGAGTCCGGAAACGGGATCGTTGCGCGACAAGATAACCACTTCGACGCGCTTGACCGCATCCGCGTTGAATGCGAGAAGCTTCTTGACCAACCGAAACGCGACGCCCGGTTTCGCCGGCTGCTCCAGCCGATCGTATTGCAAGCGCATGTACGCCGCATCGTCGGCGCTTTCGAAGACCGCGTTTTCCTCCTCGAAGTCGAAGAGCGCGCGGGAACTGATCGCGACGACGAGCTGATCGGAAGGCGCGGAAGCGGCCATTCACAAATTATAGCGGTGCCTGCATGGGGTAGCTGCCTGCTCGTCCATTCGCGCGCAGGGCCGCCCCAAGCGCGAATTGCTCCCCGTTTGGGGGCAGCGAAGCCGCGAAGCGGCGAGCGTGGGGGTCGTCTATATTCGCGCGCAGGGCCGCCCCAAGCGCGAATTGCTCCCCGTTTGGGGGCAGCGAAGCCGCGAAGCGGCGAGCGTGGGGGTCGTCTGCTACGCTGCGCGTTTTTTTTCGTGCTCGAGCTCGCGGACGACGGCGCGAATCTCGCGTGCCGCCCATTCGAGGTCGTCGCGTGGAATGTTGAGCGGCGGCGCGATGCGTACGACAGTCCCGTGCGTGTCCTTCGACAGGATCCCCCGCTGCAGCAGACGCTCGACCACTTCGCGAGCGGTCGTGCGCTTGCGATCGACCTCGATGCCCACGAACAAGCCGCGCCCGCGCACATCGGTGACGACCGGTCCGCGCAAGTCCTGCAGATCGCCGAGCAGCCAAGCGCCGAGATCCGCGGAGCGCTCGATCAGCTTTTCTTCGAACAGGACGTCGAGCGCCGCCATCGCGACCGCTGCCGCGAGCGGATTGCCGCCGAACGTATTGCCGTGATCGTTCGGATGGAAAACCTGCATCACGTCGTTCCTAGCGATGAACGCCGACACCGGCAACAAGCCGCCGCCCAGTGCTTTGCCGAGGATCACACCATCCGGCACGACGCCATCGTGCTCGCAACCAAGGAAGCGGCCGACTCGCCCGAGACCGGTCTGAATTTCATCGCAGATCAACAGCACGCGATTCTCGCGACAGATCTGCGCGCAGCGCGCGAGGTAACCGGACGGCGGCACGATCATGCCGCCCTCACCTTGCACGGGCTCGACGAGAAACGCCGCCGTATTGGGCGTGATCGCGCGCGCGAGCGCATCGGCGTCGCCGTAGGGCACGGTCAGAAGGCCCGGAGGAAATGGTCCGAAACCGTCGCGATATTGCGGCTCGGTCGACAAGCCGGTGATGGTGATCGTCCGGCCATGAAAATTGTTCTGGCACGCGATGATCTCGGCGCGGCCGTCGGCGATGTCCTTGATCTTGTGTCCCCACTTGCGTGCCGCCTTGATCGCTGTCTCGACCGCCTCGGCGCCGCCGTTCGACGGCAACACGCGATCGAGTTTCGTCAATCGCGCCAGCCGCTCGAACAACGGCGGCAGCTTGTCGTTGAAATACGCCCGCGACGTGACGCCGAGCGTCTGCGCTTGATCGACCAGCGCGCCGACAATCTTCGGATGCGCATGACCGAAGCTCACCGCCGAATACGCGCTCATCAAGTCGAGATAGCGCCGGCCGTCGACGTCGAAGACGTAACTTCCCTGTCCGCGCGCGAGCACGACCGGCAGCGGCTCGTAATTGCGGGCGCCGAATTCACGCTCGCGACGGATGAGCTCCATCGCGGTGTCCGGTTCCGTCGTCGCGTGACAGCCGGTCCTTCGATTGGAAGGTACGTTCGCAACCATAGGTAGAGGATACCGCGAGCGCGTATGCGCCGATAGCCGCGATTCAACACGCACGTCGGACTGCTACGACCGGTCGATCGAGATATCGGTCTTTTCAACGAACGACGGGGAAAGCCGCGCGAGCAGTTTGTCGTGGATCCCGCCAAAGCCGCCGTTGCTCATGATGAGCACGTGATCGCCCGGCTGCGCCGCACGTGCGACCGCTTCGGTCAACGTCGCGATATCGTTGTGCACTTCAACCTTGCCATTGAGCGGCGCCAGGGCATCCGCCACATCCCAGCCGAGATTCCCCGCATAGCAATACACGCGATCCGCGTCGCGCAGGCTATCGGCCAGCCCGGCTTTCATCGTTCCGAGCTTCATCGTATTCGAGCGTGGCTCGAGCACCGCGACGATGCGCGCACGGCCGACTGCGCGACGCAGACCATCGAGCGTGGTGGCGATGGCGGTCGGATGATGCGCGAAGTCATCGTAGACGGTGATGCCGCGCACGACACCGCGCGTTTCGAGCCGGCGGCGCACGCCGCGAAACGATGCGAGCGCTTCGAGGCTCCGTCCGACAGGAACGCCGACATGGCGCGCCGCGGCGATCGCGGCGAGCGCATTCAGTTGATTGTGGCGTCCGTGTTCGCCGAACATGAGCGTTCCTTGCGCGGCACCGCCCAATAGAATCGTTCCGTCGACCGCGATGGTCCAATGAGGACCCCCGGTTCCGACGACCTCGGCAAACCCGAATCGTTCGACCTCGCTCCAACATCCGCGAGCCAACACCCGAGCGACGCTTTGCTCCCCGCCATTGACGATCAGGCGGCCGTTCGATGGGACTATGCGCACGAGATGATGGAATTGCGTCTCGATCGCCGCGAGGTCGGGAAAGATGTCGGCGTGATCGAATTCCAGATTATTGATGATCGCCGTGCGCGGCCGGTAATGAACGAACTTCGAGCGTTTGTCGAAAAACGCCGTGTCGTATTCGTCCGCCTCGATCACGAAAAAGCGCGAATCGGTGCGCCGCGCCGAAACGCCGAAGTCGATCGGGAGGCCGCCGATCAGGAACGCAGGGTTGAGACCTGCACGCTCCAGAATCCACGCCAGCATCGATGCGGTCGTCGTCTTGCCGTGGGTTCCGGCGACCGCGAGCACCCATAGGTCGCGCAGCACGTTTTCGTAGAGCCATTGCGGGCCGGACACGTACTGAAACCCTGCATCGAGTATCGCTTCCATTAACGGATTGCCGCGCGAGACGACGTTGCCGACGACGAACACATCGGCGTCGCGTGCGATTCCTTGCAGCTGCTCGGGTCCGAAGCCCTCGGTCAGCGCGATGCCGAGTGATTCGAGCTGCGTCGACATCGGTGGATAGACGTTCGCGTCGCATCCGGTGACACGATGGCCCGCGGCCTGCGCGATCGCCGCGATGCCGCCCATGAACGTGCCGCAGATACCGAGAATGTGCAGATGCATGTCAGAACGGCAAAAAGTGCTTTTCGGCGAGGGCGCGAATATACGCGTTTTCGAGCGCGCGCGTGTAGGTCACCGGGTCCGTCAGCGTGGTAGCGGATAACGCAGCGGGAATGCGGTCCCGCTGCGCGGAGCGAAATGCGTCGTCGGTTGCGAGGCGGATCGCGAGGCGGACGTAGGCTTGATCGCTCTCGGCGACGAGGTCCGCGAGCCCCGCATGTCGGAGAATGCTGGCAGACACGCGCTCGGCGTGCCGGATGCCTGCTCGCGTCGCGACCGGGATTCCTGCCGAAAGCGCAGCAATCGTCGTGTCGCCTCCGGTGTAGGGCAGCGTGTCGAGCGCGAGGTCGACGACGGCATAGCGATCGCGCAGCGACTTGCGGTCGTACGCGATGAAACGCGTTCGATCCGCGGCGATGCCGAACCCGGCCAGTCGCCGGACAAGCGCCGCGCGATCGTCGTCGCGCTGCGGCGAGAACAGCAGAATCGCATTCGGGACCGCCTGCAGGATCTCATGCCAGAGCGCAAGACAACGTGGCGAAAGCTTCTGCGCGCCGACGAACGTCGCGCAAACGATGGCGTCAGGCTCGATGCCCAGTTCGGCGCGTGAAGTCTGCGCGATGGGCGCCCGGAATGGCCGCAGCGGAAGGAGGCACGTGCCAAGCGGAAGCAATCCTTCTACTTGGAATGCCGCGTTTTCGTGCAAATCGGCAACCGCGTCGGTCATCTTGTAATCGACGGCCGACAAACCCAGGCTTCCGTGATAGCCGAGATGCGTGACGATGACGCGGGCCGGCTTCCGCGCAGCGATGCCGGGCCGCGAGAACGCGGAATGGCCCATCAAGTCGACGAGCAAATCGAGATCGTCGGCCGCGATGCGGCGCGCGGCAGCCGCGTCATCGTCTTCTGCAAGCCGCACGAACGCGTCGGACGTTACGCGAAGACGCTCGGAGAGCGCATCTTCGTTCGCGATCGGCGCGAGCGAATAGAGATGGACCGCGAAGCGCTCCTTGTCATGGATACGGAGCAGCGGCGCCAATATTTCGCCCATTACGTGCGCGCGAAAATCGGCCGACAAGTAGCCGATACGCAACCGTTCATTTCCGTCCGACAGTTGCCTCGGTTTCGTCGCTGCCAACGGCGCAGAATCGCCGGCTGCCGCCAATTCGGCGCGAACGATGCGATCGTACGTTCGATAGAGTGCGAGCAATGCGTCCTGATCGATGTCGTGATACTGGACGAGCGAGAGCACTTCCGCGACGAGTGCCGAATCGCCCGACGCGTAAGGAAACGAGATGGCCGCGGCCAGCGCGCGCGCTTCGCGCTCGGCGTCGTCCAATCGGCGGGCCGCCCATAGCGCGGCGACCGCCATGCGCGCCGAATGTGTCGCAAAGGGCTCGAAGCGCAGGAAATCGGTCAATGCCGCCTCATCGCGGCGCAATCGCAAAAGACTCGCGCGCAAAAGCCACCCGATGTTCTCGTCGGCGGGCGCCTGCTCGCGTGCCGCGAGAAGGTGCGGCAGCGCCTCGCTATAGCGCTGCAACGCATCGAGCGTCACCGCAAGGTTCAGGCGCGCCGCAATATGCGCGGGATCGCACGCGAGCGCCGACTCGAACGCAACTCGCGCGCCTTCCAGATCGCCGGACGAATGCAACACGTGGCCGCGCGCGTGCCATGGTTCCGGCCAATCGGACCGCAGTCGCGCTGCTTCCGCGAGCGCCTGCAAGGCGTCTTCGTGCGCGCCCTGCGCCGCACACAGCGCGCCGATGTTGTGCCAGAGCTCCGCCCGTTGCGGCGCGAGTTTGGCGGCTTCGCGGTAAGCGCGGAGCGACCCTGCATGATCGCCCGCTGCCGATCGCTCGGTTGCTTCCGCCAGTAGCGTCGCCAACGCCGTCACGACGCTAGATGGCGGCAGCCGCGTGCATCGACGGCGCGTGTCGCCGCCATCCGTACGCGAACCAGGCCAGCGCGAGCGCATCGAGCGCAAGCACGACGGCGAAGGCAAGCCGCAACCCGCCGCCATAGTCGGACCCAAGGTGCAGGCGCGAGAGCTCGGCGACGACGCCGATGCCCCATTGCGCCACGAAGCTGCCCGTGAACATCAGCAGATTAAGCGCGGTGTTAGCACGCGCAGCAAGGTCCTTCTCGAAGCCGGCGGAGAGCACGGTGAACGCGAGCACGTTGACGGCCGCGCCGATTCCATAAAGCGACCACCATGCATAGCTCCCCGGAATGGCCAGCAGTATCGCGGCGAGGCCCACCGTGTGCGTCGCGAATCCGAAAGCGAACAAATGTCGCGACGTGATGCCGAGCTTGCCGAGACGCAACGAAAATATGCCAAGCGAAAGATAGCCGGCCATGATGACGAGACCCAGCACGAGTAAACGATCAGCCGCCTGCGCACGCGTCATGCCATCGACCTCGATCATCCACGGCACGGCCCACAACCCCTGGATCGCCATGAACGAGCCCATGCCGATCCCGGCGAGCGGCGCGATCCACCAGAAGCGCGGGTTCGCGAAGATTCGCCGCACGCCGCGCCATTGCCAAGCGAATCCCGGTGGATGCGACGGCCTCCGGATATCCGGTACGCGCCATCCGATGCCGAGCGCGACGACGAATGTTGCCACGCCGAGGACGATGAAAATCGTGCGCCAGCTCGTGATGTGCAGCGTGGCTTCGAGGGGCGCTGTCGCGGCCAATGCGCCCAAGCCTCCCGCGACCATCATCCAACCCGCGAGCGACGGCTGCCGCTCGGCCGGATACCACATCGCGATGCCTTTGAGCGGCGCCATCAGACAGACGCAGACTCCGGCGCCAATGAGCGCGCGCGCCGCGACTAGCGCCGGCAGCGAGTCCGCGAGACCGAACGCGATCGCACCGATCGCCGCGACGGCGAGCAAAACCGGCTCGACGCGACGCGGACCGAAACGGTCGAGCAACATGCCCGCGGGAATTTGCATCAAGCCGAACGCGAGCAGATAGGCGCCCGTGAGCAAGCCGAGAGACGCGGGATTGAGATGCAACTCGCGCGTGAGATCGGGCGAGATGACGGCGTTCGCAGTCCGATACAGATACGACAAGAAATACGCCGCGGCGAACGCGACATAGATCGGCCCGAACCTCATCTTCGGATCAAGAACGAAACATGAAATAGACTGCGCCCGTGAGACACATCCCCGCCCACAAGTAGTCGAGCTTCAGCGGCTGGCCCATGTAGACGACGGCGAACGGCACGAATACCGCGAGCGTGATGACTTCCTGCATGATCTTGAGCTCGCCCAGCGACAACGCGGTATAGCCGATGCGGTTCGCCGGAACCTGAAACAGGTATTCCGCCAGCGCGATGCCCCACGAAACCAGCGCCGCGATCCACCACGGCTTGTCATGCAGATTTTTGAGATGACCGTACCACGCGAACGTCATGAAGAGATTCGAGCACGCCAACAGAACGGCGCACGCAAACGCCGGATGCGAAACGATGGGTGCGTAGCTCATGGGATTCGCGCGAGTGGCGTCGTACTCCATTATCCCCGATCGCCGCCCATTGGACGGTTACAATCAGCGGTTATGGCATCAACGACCGCGCATGCGTTGACATTGGGAGTGGCCGCCGCGATGCTTACCACCATCGGCCTTGCCGATTCGCTTCCCTACCCGGAGACCGCGAAGAAGCCGGTTTCCGAGACCTTTCACGGCGTAACGGTCGTCGACAACTATCGATGGCTCGAAGACGACCGAGCGCCGCAAGTGAAGCAGTGGACCGCCGCGCAGAACGTGTTGACGCGCCGCTACCTCGACGCAATTCCGCAGCGTGCGGCCATTGCGAAGCGCGTCGCCCAACTGCTGCATTCGGAGCCGGCGCAGCGCTACGATTTCCAATATCGCAAACAGCTCTTTGCGATGAAACGTCAACCGCCCCGCAATCAGCCGTCGCTCGTCGCGCTGAAGCCGACCGCGATGTTGGAGAGCGAGCGCACCGTGCTCGATCCGCTGACGATCGATCCGAGTGGTCGCACGACGATCGACTTCTATCGTCCCTCCTACGACGGTCGCTTCGTGATCGTCTCGCTGTCGCAGAACGGAAGCGAGCAAGGCACGGCGTACGTCTACGACGTCGCAACGGGCAAGCGCCTGCCCGACGTGATACCCGGCGTCGCCTATCCCACCGCGGGCGGCAGCGTCGAATGGTCGAACGATGGCCGCGGGTTCTGGTACACGCGCTATCCGCAGGGTGTCGAGCGTCCCGAGAGCGAGCGCCATTTCTTCCAGCAGGTGTGGTTCCACACCCTCGGAACGCCGGTCGCGAGCGACCGTTATGCGATCGGCAAGGAATTTCCGCGCATCGCCGAAACGTTTCTCGAAGGCAGCCGCGATGGCCGTTATCTGCTCGCGATCGTTCGCAACGGCGATGGCGGCGAAGTCGCGTTTCATCTGCGCAGCCCGGATGAAAGTTGGTCGGTGGTCGCCGGCTTCGCGGACGGCGTCAAGCAAGCGGCATTCGGCGACGACGGCCATCTCTATGCGATGACGATCAACAATGCGCCACTCGGTAAGATCATTGCGATTCCGCTCGCGAAGCCGTCGCTCGCCGCGGCGCGGACCGTCATTCCGGAATCGAAGCTGGTCGCAGAAAGCGTCGTGCCGACCCGTGCTCGCCTCTATGTCACGTATCGCGCCGGTGGACCCACGCTGGTGCGCCGATTCACGCTCGACGGCAAGGCGCAGGGTGACATTCCCGGCACGCCGGTATCCGATATCCACGTCGCGGAGCGACTCGATGGCGACGACGTTCTCGTCCGCACGATGAGTTACATCGACCCCACGACGGTGTCGCGCTACGAGTCGCGGCGCAGTCGACTCGTGCGGACCCAGCTCGACGGACGCTACGACTTCAATTTCGATGATGCCACCGTCGTGCGCGATTTCGCTGTTTCGAAAGACGGCACGCGCATACCGGTCAATATCATCCAGCGCAAAGGCATCACGCTGGATGGCAGTCATCCGGTATTGCTGTACGGTTATGGCGGATACGGGATCAGCATGGGACCGTACTTCTCGCCGCTGCGCCGGCTGTGGCTCGATTGGGGCGGCGTGTTCGTCATCGCGAACGTGCGTGGGGGCGGCGAGTTCGGCGAGCCATGGCATCTGGCCGGCAATTTGACCAAGAAGCAAAACGTCTTCGACGATTTCGCGGCCTGCGCCCAATTTCTGATCGACAACAAGTACACGCGGCCCGACAAGGTCGCCATCATGGGCGGCAGCAACGGCGGCCTCTTGATGGGCGCGATGATGACGCAGCATCCCGAATTGATTCGCGCGGCGGTGAGCATGGTCGGCATCTACGACGCATTGCATTGGGAGGAGCAACCCAACGGCGCGTTCAACGTCACGGAATTCGGATCGGTGAAAGACGCCGATCAGTTCCGCGCGCTCTATGCCTATTCACCGTACAACAATGTGAAGGATGGCGTCCCCTATCCCGCGACCCTGCTGACGGCCGGCGACAACGACGGGCGCGTCGCGCCTTACGAATCGCGCAAGATGGTCGCGCGTTTGCAAGCCGCGACGTCGTCCACGCGCCCCGTCCTGCTGCGCACCGAGGCGGCGGCCGGCCATGGCATTGGTACCGCGCTCTCGACCCGCATCGAAGAAAATGCCGACATCTTCGCGTTTCTGGCGGGCGAGCTGGCGATGCAACCGGTGGCGCCGAGGACTCGGTCTCGTCAGGGCCTGAACGCGCCTTAATCTGCAAGCG
Organism: Casimicrobiaceae bacterium; assembly: GCA_036493535.1. Taxonomy (GTDB): domain Bacteria; phylum Pseudomonadota; class Gammaproteobacteria; order Burkholderiales; family Casimicrobiaceae; genus VBCG01. Next base: position 29,292 of record DASXPO010000069.1, on the reverse strand, counting down.
GCAGGGTGACCGTCACCTCGACGCCGGATTCGCCATTGCGATTCGCGGCGCGCGCGATGCCGCCGTGGAATTCGGCAACCAGGCGCACGATATAAAGACCCAGGCCGAGATGCGGCTCGCGCGTTTCCTGCGTGCCGCGTTGCGGGCGGCTCGACACCATCGAATCGAACAGCCGATCGGCGATTTCCGGCGGCAGCGGCGGTCCATCATTGGAAACACGAAGACGCGCGTTGCCTTCATCGAGCTCCATACCAATGTCGATCACGTCCCCGGTCGAGAACTCGACGGCGTTCGCAACGAGCTTGTCGACCATTTGCGCGAAGAGCTCCGGCCCGCCCAGCAACGGCACCTCTTTGTTGGGAAGCGCAAGAACGATCGCGGCCCGCGGATACGCGAGCCGATAGCCGTCGACACAACCCGCGAGGACCTTCGCCGCATCGAAGCGCTCGCGTACGGAATCCTTGAGCGCTTGCTCGAGCCGCGTGGCCTCGGTCATTCGCGCGAGAATCGTCGTCAAGCGATCGAGACCGCCTTGCGCTCGCTCGATGTAGACGCGCGAATCGGCCGGCAGCGGTTGCGCCTTCAAGTTCTCGAGCGAGCTGCGAACGACGGCGACCGGCGTGCGCAGCTCGTGGGAGAGTCGGGCCGCCATTTTTTCCTGATAGCTCGCGTAGTCGGTCAATCGCGAGAGCACGCTCGCGAAGCTCCGCGCCAGGTCACCGATTTCGTCGCGCGCCTCTGAGCTCGACAGATGGCCGCGGACGCGTCCTTGGGCATCGATCGCATGGTCGGCGTCGTCGCGCAGGCGGCGAATCCGTACCGACAATCGCGACGCGAAGAGCGTCAGCGCCACCGACCCCACCAGCAGGACAGCGACCACGATGTTGAACAGCCGCTCGAACGCGCGATTGCGCTCGGCAAGCACGCGATTGCCCGTCTCCTCGACGATCACGGCGCCGCGCACTTGATCGCCTAACCATATCGGATGCGCGGCGGAAACGATGACAGCGCGTCCATCGGACGTCGCTCGTCGATCGGTGGCGAGAATGCCGGACAGCGCGCCCTCGACGTCATGGCCGCGCGGCGATCCTTGCGCGATCGCGTCGTCCTCGAATTCTTCCGTTGGCTGCTTCAGGATCCGTCGATAGAGCGGATGCGTGAATCCCTGCAGGGCGCTCGCGAACCGGCCCGGCCAGCGCCGGTCCGGATTGTTGTCCTCGCCGGTCGGCCGCTTGAGCGAACCCGCGCGCGCAAGCACGACGCCGTTGCGATCGATCACCCAAATCCGCGCGGTCGTGCGCGACAAACCTTGCACGATCTGCGCGATTTCGGGCGATGCGGAGGGCGGCAGCGGGCCTTCGCCGCTCGTTTCCTGCGCACGATCCTGCGCAAAGGACGCGATCGGATCGGCCGGCGTCGCAAAAAGCGGCGGCCGGTCGTGCAGCGCCGTCGCGACCGCCTGCGCCGTCCCCGCGAGGGTGTGCTCCTGCGCTTCCCGCAAAAAACGCTCGAGCTCGCGCACGTATTCATAGCCGAGCCACGGCAACGCGAGGAATACCGTCAGCACGAGCAAGAGTTGCGCACGAATGCCGAGGGCGATTCGCATCGCGGTCACCCGCCGTCGGCACGCCAGCGATAGCCGATGCCGTAGACCGTGTCGATGCGATCGAACGACGGATCGATCGCCTGGAACTTGCGGCGAATCCGCTTGATGTGCGAGGTGATCGTGCTGTCGTCGACGACGATGCTGGCATCGCGCATCAGGCTGTCGCGATCCTTGACATGCCCCGGAAATCGCGCAAGCGCGTGCACCATCCAGAATTCGGTCAGCGTCAAGTCGACCCGCGTCGCATTCCAGCCCGTCGTGAAGCGTTTGATGTCGAGTGTGAGCGGTCCCCGCTCGATCACGTCTTCCGTCGATGGCGGCGCTTTGAGCAAGTCGCTGCGCCGAAACAGCGCCGAGATACGCGCGGCGAGATGCGGCAAGCTCGTGTCTTTGGTCACGTAGTCGTCGGCGCCCAAGCGCAGGCCGGCGACGATATCGAAGTCGGAGTCGCGCGCCGAGAGGAAGATGATCGGCAGCGTCGCCGACAACGCGCGCAATTCGCGGCACAGCGCGAAGCCGCCGTCGACGTCGTCGGCGAGTCCGATGTCGATCAGCGCGAGATCGGGAAGCCGGTTCCGAAACGCCGCAAGCGCGTCGTCCCGTCCGCCGTACGCGGCGACCTCGTAGCCGTGCCGGCGGAGCGCGTCGGCGACGTTGTCGCGTAGCGCGGCCTCATCCTCGACCAGTGCGATGCGGCGGCTCACAAAATTGGGGGCGCAACCCGATTACTTTCTAGTGTTCATCAACCGCCGCCGACTATACCGCACGCTCTTGGCACCGGTGGCGAAGACGCGCCTCGAAAAACACGCTGCCATCGGATTGCCACGATTGATCGTCGCTTCAGCTCTTTCGTCCCGTCCTGCCGCCCGATTCGAAGCGCTTCATGCCAACCGGGACGAGGCGTCGCCGGCGGCCGCCGCTCCGTGAACACCAATGCGCCGGCTTGCGAGGAGCGGGGAAAATGAACGGCGGGCAGGGCATCGGCGGCGGTGTGCAGCGTGAATGGCGCGTTCTGGGAAGGTTGTTGCTCGAAAGCGTCGCGACCGGCGCTTTCGTGAGCCTTGTGCTGGGGCTCGCGGTTTTCATCGTCGCGACGCAGGCTCGGGCAGCGCCGCTCGGCGACGTGCAGCAAGGCACGCTGCTGCTGAACGACGGCGAAACGAACGTTGCCGCGCCGCTCGTCTTCACCGACGTGCGCATCGATGTCGCCGGCATGACGGCGCGCGCACGCGTTTCCCAGCGCTTTGTGAATCCGACGTCCGATTGGCGCGAAGGTGTCTACGTCTTCCCGTTGCCGGAAAAAGCCGCCGTCGATCATCTGAGCCTGCAAATCGGCTCGCGCATCATCGAAGGCCAGATCAAAGAACGCCAGGAAGCACGACGCACGTACGAAGCCGCGAAATCCGAGGGCAAGAAGGCGACGCTGGTCGAGCAGGAACGGCCGAATCTCTTCACGACCAACGTCGCGCATATCGGTCCAAACGAAGAAATTGTCGTCGCGATCGAGTACCAGCAAACGCTCCATTACGATGCCGGCAGCTTCACGTTGCGCTTTCCGCTGGCGATCACGCCGCGCTACATTCCTGGCACACCGCTCGACGACACGGTTGCGGCGGCTGGCGAAGACGGAACCGGTGTCGCGCGCAAGACCGACGCGGTCCCCGATGCCGATCGGATCACGCCGCCCATCGCGAGCCCGGCGGACGGCGCGATCAATCCGGTTGCCATGACGATCGAGCTTGCCGCCGGCTTTCCCGTCGCGCGGCTCACCAGCGGGTCGCATTCGATCCATGTCGACGAGCGTCCCGGCAATCGCTACGAAGTGACGCTGTCCGACGGACTCGTTCCCGCGGCACGCGATTTCGAGCTGACCTGGACGCCCGACGTCGGCGCCGCGCCGGGCGCGAGCCTGCTGACCGAAAAGCGCGATGGACGCATGTTCGCATTGCTGATGGTGCTACCGCCGGTCGGCGAGAGCGCAAAGACGCGCACGCCGCGCGAAATCACCTACATCATCGACACGTCGGGCTCGATGGAAGGCGTCTCGATCGATCAAGCGAAAGAAGCGATGCTGATGGCGCTCGATCGCCTGCAACTCGGCGATCGCTTCAACGTAATCGAATTCAACTCGAAGACGTACCCGCTCTATTCGGCCCCGATGCCGGTCGATGCGCAAACGCTTGCCGCTGCGCGGACGTTTGTGACCAAGCTCCATGCGCGCGGCGGAACCGAGATGCTGCCGGCGCTCACCGCGGCCTTGGCGACGCCGCAGGTGGGCAATGAAATGCGGCAAATTGTTTTCCTGACCGACGGCGCGGTCGGCAACGAGAACGCGCTGCTGCATCTGATCGAGCAGCGGCTCGACGACCGGCGGCTGTTCACGATCGGGATCGGACCGGCGCCGAACACCTTTTTCCTGAAAAAAGCGGCCGAGGCGGGTCGGGGCACATTCACGTTCATCAGCGACGTGCGCGAGGTCAAGAACAAGATGAGCGCACTGTTTCGCAAGATCGAAAGCCCCGCGCTGACCGATATGAACATCGTCTGGCCGACTGCGGCCGTGACGTTTCCGAGCAAGCTGCCGGATCTATACGCCGGCGAGCCGGTCGTGCTGACCGCCGAAATTCAGCCGGGCGCACACGATGGGCTGGTCGCATTGTCGGGCATCCGCGCCGGCAAACCTTGGAGCGCGCAGTTTCCGCTCGATGCCGGCAGCGACGAAGCGGGGATCGGCGTCCTATGGGCGCGCGACAAGATCGAAGCATTGATGGATGCGAAACGCAACGGTGCGCCCGCGGACGAAATCAAGGGCGATGTCATCGCCGTCGCGCTCGCGCATCATCTGGTGAGCGCGTACACGAGCCTCGTCGCGGTCGACGTGACGCCGAGCGCGCCGGCGGGCGTCATGGCCAAGAAAACAGCGTTGCCGATGAACGCGCCCGCTGGATCCGCGTATGCCGCGATCGCGGGGATGCCGCAGACTGCCACGCCCGCGCCACTGCTGATCATGGTCGGCGCTCTGATGCTGCTGCTCGCGGCCGCCTTCCAGGTCGCGAAACGCCGTACCATCCGTGCCGACATGGGTCGAACGCCATCGCAGCGGATGGATGCAATCGCGGCCGCGGCGCGACGCATTTGCTGACCATGCGCCGATTCGTGAATTCTCGCGTCGCGATATCCGTTGCCGCCGCCGTTTTCTTTGCGACCGGGAGCGCGGCGCTCGGCAGCGGAATGTACCTCTACGGCAAAGCGCAGGTCGGTCAGTGGCTGCTGCATCGCGCCTGGGCCCGCACGCAAATGAATGGAATGCCGGCTCGGCCATGGCCCTGGGCCGATACGCAGCCGGTCGCGCGGCTGTTCGCGCCGGCGCAGCACATCGACCTGCTGGTCCTCGCGGGCGCGAGCGGCCGCACCCTCGCATGGGGGCCGGCGCATCTCGACAATTCCGCCGCGATCGGCGCATCGGGCAACGCCGTGTTGTCCGCGCATCGCGATACGCACTTCCGATTTCTGGCGCATGTCGCAATCGGAGATGCGATCATCGTCGAACGCGCCGACGGAACGCGAACGAGCTACCACGTGCGCGATATCGCGATCGTCGATGCGCGAAGACTCGCGCTGCCGCGGGACACCGAGTTGCCGACGTTGACGCTCGTGACCTGCTATCCGTTCGATGCGATCGTACCCGGCGGGCCGCTTCGCTACGTCGTCACCGCGGAGGCCGAAGCAGCATCCGACGCAGTTCGCCCTCAAGGGCCCGATCGAGTGGAATTACGCTTGTCTTGACGAGCGCAGCGGCAGTATAAGAGGCATTTTCGTGCCGATGACCTCGATGCCTCTCCCGACGCCTACTTCGCCGGTCGCTCGCACCGCCATCGGCGCCTTGGTCGCGTCGCAAATCCGCGAAGTCGCGAACGCCGGCATCGACGACCCGAGCGTATTGCCGTTCTGGTTCGGCGAACCCGATGAGGTCACGCCGGCGTTCATCCGCGACGAGGCCGCCGCTTCGCTCGCGCGCGGCGAAACGTTCTACACGCACAACTTCGGCATTCTCGAATTGCGCGAGGCGATTGCCGGCTATCTGACACGGCTCCATCGGCCGATCGATGCCGGATCGATCGCGGTCACCGCATCGGGGATGTCGGCTTTGATGTTATCGGTCGAAGCGTTGGTCGGCGCTAACGATCATGTTGTCGCGGTGACGCCGCTGTGGCCGAACCTGGTCGAGATTCCCAAGATCCTGGGCGCGCGCGTCACCCGCGTGCCACTCGTTTTCACGGCGTCCGGATGGACGCTCGATCTCGATCGGTTGCTGGATGCGCTCGAGCCCACGACGCGCGTCCTGATGATCAACTCGCCGAACAATCCCACCGGCTGGACGTTGACGCGTGCGGAACAGGAAACGATCCTCGCGCGTTGCCGCCGGCACGGCACGTGGATCGTCGCCGACGACGTTTACGAGCGCCTCTACTACGGCAGCGCCGCGACCGCCCCATCGTTCCTTTCGCTCGCCGGCCCCGACGATCGCGTGCTATCGACGAACAGCTTTTCGAAGGCGTGGTTGATGACCGGCTGGCGATTGGGCTGGATCGTCGCGCCGGCGCCGCTGATGGACGATCTCGGGAAGCTGATCGAGTACAACACGTCGTGTTCCCCCGTCTTCGTGCAACGCGCAGGGGTCGTGGCGATCGAGCGCGGCGAAGCGATCATCGCGCGAACGTTGTCCCGTTATCGCGCGGCCCGCGATTATCTCGTCGGCGCACTCGCCGAATTGCCCGGCGTCGAAATCGCGGCGCCACCCGGCGCGATGTACGCGTTCTTTCGCTTGCGCGGACTTCGCGACAGCCTGGCGTTTTGCAAACGGGTGGTGCGCGAGGCCAAGCTCGGTCTCGCACCGGGAAGCGCGTTCGGCCGCGAAGGCGAGGGCTTCGTCCGCTGGTGCTTCGCGGCGGATCTCGAGCGGTTGAGCGACGGCGTCGCGCGCTTCTCGCGTTTTCTCGCATCGCTCGATTCGAAATGAGCGATATCCGGCGTTGGGCCGTGGGCGCGATCGCGCTGGTCGCGACGACATCGTTGAGCGCCGCCGACATGACGAAGACTCTGCATGTCTCGTTCGGGGTCGCCGAGAACGGCTTCGATCCGCAAGCGATTTACGACACGTACTCGGACGCGGTGTGCAGCGCGATTTTCGATCCGCTCTACACCTACGATTATTTTGCGCGGCCCGTGAAAATGCTGCCCAACACTGCCGACGGCCTGCCGCAGATCACCGAAGGCGGCCGCACATACACGATCAAGGTCAAACCCGGCATCTATTTCGCAGCCGATCCCGCGTTCAAAGGCAAAAAGCGCGAGCTGACGGCGGCCGATTACGTTTACAGCATCAAGCGGATCTTCGATCCGAAAATCCGCTCGTACGATTTGTATCTGTTCGAGCACGGTCTCGAGGGACTCGACGCACCGCTTGCGCGCGCTCGCAAGACCGGCAAGTTCGACTACGACGAAAAAATCGAAGGGCTGCAGGCGCTCGATCGCTACACGCTGCGGATTCGTTTTCGCCGACCCGAGTACGCATTTCAATGGTGGCTCGCGACGCGTAACCTCGCGGCGGTCGCGCGTGAGGTCGTCGATGCTTACGGCGACGAATCGCATCGCGTCATGGACCACCCGGTCGGTACCGGGCCATACCGGCTCAAATCGTGGCAGCGCGGACAAAAGATCGTGCTGGAAGCCAATCCGGACTTTCGCCAAGTCCGCTATCCGCAGCCTGCAACCGGCGATCCGGGCGATCAAGCCATCGCAAAGGCCCTGGTCGGCCGCGCGCTGCCCATCATCGGCAACGTCGAGATCAGCATCATCGAAGAAGGGCAGCCGCGCTTGCTGACGTTCGAGCGCGGCGACCTGGATTATCTGCAGCTCGAAATCCCCAGGTCGCTCGCGGAAAACGTCATCGACGGCGACCATTTGAAGCCTGCTTATGCGAAAAGAGGCATCGCTCTGCAACGCGGCATCGAGCCCGCGCTGTCGTTTTTCTTTTTCAACGTCGAAAATCCAGTCGTCGGCGGCTATACACCCGCTAAAGTCGCGCTCCGTCGCGCCATCAGTCTCGCGTACGATCGCGAGAAGCAGATTCGCGTTCTCGACTACGGGCAAGCGATCCCCGCATCGCAGCCGGTGCCGCCGCCGCTGTTCGGCCATGATCCCGAACTGGGCGCGGCCAAGAGTTACGATCCGGCAGCGGCGCGCGCGTTGCTCGACAAATTCGGCTACAAGGACCGCGACGGCGATGGCTACCGGGAGAATCCCGATGGCTCGCCCCTCACGCTGGTGAAAGCGTCGACGCCGGACGCCGCGGCGCGCGTCGGCGACGAGCTGTGGAAAAAGAGCATGGACGATATCGGCATCAAGATCACCTTCCTCAAGAACAAGTGGCCGGAGCTGAACAAAATGTCCGAGGCGGGGCAGCTGATGATGTGGGGCGTGGGTTGGATCGCGTCGACGCCGGACGGCGATCCTTTCTACAGCTATCTATACAGCCCGAACATCGGGACGTCGAACGATGCTCGGATGAAACTTCCCGAATACGACAAGCTCTACGAGCAGGCGCATGCGCTGCCGGACGGCAAGGAGCGGAGCGCAGTGTTTCGCAAGATGAACGAGCTGATATTCGGGTACGCACCGTGGATCATGGCGACGTACTCGTACTACAACGTCGTCGCGCAGCCATGGCTCAAAGGATTCAAGTTCAATCCCTTCAAGACGCACCAGTTCCAGTACTACGACGTCGAGGCCGGCGCGCGCCGGTGAATTCGCCGGCGAGAAGTTTACGGCCTCGACTTCAGCGACTGCGACGCGTCGCGGTGAATGTCATCGACCCAATGCACTTCTTCCGGGTTCGGCTCGACGTTCGGCAGATCGAGGTTGACGACGAGCGGCTCTTGCCCGGTACGACAAAGCACGCATGACAGCGGCGCGTCGTCGCTCGCGTTGATCTCCTGATGCGGAACGAACGGCGGCACATAGATGAAATCGCCCGGGCCCGCTTCGGCCGTGTATTCGAGGCGATCGCCCCACTTCATCCGCGCACGGCCGGTGACCACATAGATCACGCTTTCAACCGGGCCGTGGTGGTGTGCGCCGGTTTTCGCTTTCGGATGGATGACAACCGTGCCCGCCCAGAGCTTTTCCGCACCGGTCCGTGCTGCCGTGATGGCGGCCGCGCGATTCATCCCCGCTGTTTGCGCCGTGTTGACGTCGAGCTCGTTCGCATGCACGACACGGACGCCGTGGTGACGCCATTTGGATTCGGTCATTTTTCCTTCCTCGAGAGCCATTGCCTAGTCGCATAGCGTGACGCAGAATCGACGCTGTGCCAATCATCGTTTCCGTTTAATAGCGCGTCCAAGAGGAGAATCCCCATGACCGACAGCGTCCGCAAAGTCGACTATTTCTACACGGTGGTCCCCAACACGGCCGGGCAAGGCTCGGCGATTCTCGGTCGGCTCGCGGCGGAAGGCGTCAATCTACTCGCCTTCTCGGGTTTTCCAAGCGGCAAGCGCGCCCAGCTCGACCTCGTCCCCGAGGATTCGGCAGCGCTGAAGCGCGTGGCAAAGAAAATGAAGCTCAAGCTCTCCGCCCGCAAATCGGGCTTTCTCGTCCAAGGCGACGACCGCGTCGGCGCGATGACCGACATCCTCGATGCACTCGCGAAAGCCAAGATCAGCGTGACCGCGTGCGATGCCGTGACCGCCGGCGAAGGCCGCTTTGCCGCGATTTTCTGGGTCAAGCCCGCGACGGTCGCCAAGGCGGGCAAAGTGATCGGCGCGAAGTAGGCTGCGTGCCGATCCGAACGAAGGGGCCCATGGACCACCGTTACAAGCTTAAAAGCACGAATTCTTTCCGTTGCCGTCACGGAGGCCTTATCGTTGTCCAATGGCCATGGCGGAACATATCTACGTCATCCACGAGAACGACGCCTGGGTCGAGCCATTGCGTGCCGCGTTCACCGAGCTTGCCCTCCCATTCTCGGAATGGTTCATCGACGAAGGCACGCTCGATCTGGCAGCGGCTCCGCCGCGCGGTATTTTTTACAACCGGATGAGTGCGTCGTCGCATACGCGCAATCATCGATATGCCCCCGAGCTGACCGCCGCGACGCTCGCTTGGCTCGAGCGTCATGGCCGCCGTGTCGTGAACAATTCCCGTGCCTTGGCGCTCGAGATCAGCAAAGTCGCGCAATACGCGGAGCTCGCGCGCCACGGGATTCGCGTTCCGCGCACGATCGCGGCGGTCGGCGCGAAAAATATCGTCGAGGCCGCGCGATCGCTGCCCGGCCGGTTCATCACCAAGCACAACCGCGCGGGCAAGGGACTCGGCGTCAAGCTGTTTGATTCCGTTGATTCGCTCGCTCGACACGTCGAGAGCGCCGCGTTCGAGAACTCCATCGATGGCATCACACTGATCCAGGAGTACATCGAGGCACCCGAGCCCTTCATCACGCGGGTCGAGTTCGTCGGCGGCGAATTGCTTTATGCGGTCCGGGTCGACACGTCCCTCGGCTTCGAACTCTGTCCCGCGGATGTCTGTCAGGTGGCCGACGCCTTCTGTCCCGCAGGCGAAACCACGGCGCCCGCGCCGCGCTTTCGTATCGTCTCGGGTTTCAACCATCCGATCGTCGAGCGCTACCGTCGCTTTCTCGCCGCGAACGGCATCGGCATCGCGGGCATCGAGTTCATTGTCGATCGGCGAGGCGAGCTCTACACCTACGATGTGAACACGAACACCAATTACAACGCCGATGCCGAACGCGAAGCGGGCGTTTACGGCATGCGCGCGATCGCCCGCTATCTGGGCCGCGAACTACGCGATTTGAAAGCGGTGCGGCACCCCGAGCCGGTTTCGGTCTGACTCCAAGGCATTCGCCGCTTGAACGCGGTCGACGAAGCCCCGATCTAAAAGCGATGGGCATGATCCGAATCAACGTCGCGGTTGGGCGCGCGTCGTATGATGGCGGTCCTGCCTCTCGAACAACCATCGCTGGAGATCGCATATGGCCAATGAGCGCGAAGTCGTCATTCTGAGCGGCGTCCGTACCGCCATCGGTGATTACGGCGGAAGCCTGAAGGACATCCCGCCAACCGAGCTTGCCGCCAAGGTGGTCCGCGAAGCGGTTTCGCGCGCAAAGGTCGATCCAGCCGCGATCGGTCAATGCGTATTCGGGAATGTGATCCATACGGAAGCGAAGGACATGTATTTGTCGCGGGTGGCCGCGATCAACGGCGGATTGCCGGCCGATACCGGCGCATTGACGCTCAATCGGCTATGCGGCAGCGGCATGCAGGCGATCGTCAGCGCGTCGCAATACATTCTGTTGGGCGATATCGACGCCGCGGTTGCCGGCGGCGCCGAGAGCATGAGCCGCGCCGCATACGCGGATGTGACGCAGCGCTGGGGCACGCGGATGGGCGACAGCAAGAGCATCGACATGATGGTCGGCGCGCTGACCGACCCATTCGACACGATTCATATGGGCGTCACGGCCGAGAACGTGGCCAAGAAATGCGAGATCCCGCGCGAACAGCAGGACGCCTTCGCGGTTGAAAGCCATCGGCGCGCCGCGGCGGCGCTTGCCGACGGCCGCTTCAAGAGCCAGATCCTGGGGATCGAGCTCAAAAGCAAAAAGGGCCCGACCGCGTTCGACACCGACGAGCACGTTCGTGCCGATGCGTCCGTCGAGGGCCTGGCCAAATTGAGGGCGGTATTCATCAAGGAGAACGGCACGGTCACGGCGGGCAACGCATCCGGCATCAACGACGCCGCTGCGGCGGTCGTCCTGATGGAGCGCGGCGCAGCGGAAAAGAAGGGCCTCCGTCCGTTGGCGCGATTGGTCGCCTACGGCCACGCGGGCATCGATCCGAAGTACATGGGACTTGGGCCGGTGAGCGCCGTCAAACGTGCACTCGCGAAGGCGAAGCTCGACATTGCCGCCATGGATGTCATCGAATCGAACGAGGCCTTTGCCGCACAGGCGCTCGGCGTCAACAAGGAGCTCGGCCTCGACCCGAAAAAAGTGAACCCGAACGGCGGCGCAATCGCGCTCGGACATCCGATCGGCGCGACCGGATGCCTGCTGACCGTCAAGGCGATGTACGAGCTCGAACGGACCCATGGCCGCTACGCGCTCATCACCATGTGCATCGGCGGAGGACAAGGGATCGCAGCGATCATCGAGCGCGTTTGACCCCGGCCGGGCGCCGCCGTGGGCGCCGTATAATTGGCGCGCCGACGCCGGCGCGCGATCGCACGAACGCGAGGGCCGCCCCAAGGTGCGAATGCCCCCCTGCGGGAGCAAAGGGGACCAATATGACGGACGTCCCGCTCCTCGTACTGATCGCAACGATCTGGTGCTACTGGATCGGCGTGGCCGTCATGGTGGTGCGCGTCCGGCGGCGCAGCCGTAGGCTGGTCGGACTCGTTCCCGAGCAGCGGGTCGAGCGCCTGATGTGGATCGTCTGGATACCGCTCGTCGCCGCCTGGATGTTCCTGCCGTACGCCGTACTCAAACGAAACGACGCGCCGTTTGCAATTCCTGCATTCGCGCACTCCGAACCTTACGCATCGCTGCGGATACTGGCGGCCGCTGTTGCCGTGGTTTCGTTGCTCGCGACCATCCGTTGCTGGCTGCGGATGGGCGACGATTGGCGAATGGACATCGGGGCGCGAAAGACCAAACTGATCACCGACGGACTGTTCGGGCTAATTCGTCACCCGATCTACGCATTCAGCATGCTGCTGATGCTGTGCTCGGCCGTCGTGGTGCCTACGGCAGCGATGATTGCCATCGCCCTGACGCATTTGACATTGATGAACATGAAGGCGCGCAACGAAGAACAGCACCTGTCCTCGGTGCATGGCGAATCGTATCGGCGCTATGCCGCGCGCACCGGTCGATTCTTTCCGCGTCTTCGCTCACCCGAATCTTGATCGTGGCGACGATGTCGCGCTCGATCCTGATCGCGCTGCTGATGCTGCTGGCCGCAGCGCCGGCCGCTGTTGCCGATACGCGCCTCGGTAAGACCGATCCAGCGCTCGCCGCGCGTGTCCTCGCGCTATCGCCGGATCGTGTCCGTGCGGAAGATGTGAACGATCTGGCACGCATTGGCGCACCGCGGATCTTCCTGATCCAGGGCAGCGTGCCGCTTGTGTCGATGCGGCCTTTCGCGGAATTTCTGATTGCAATGGGCTATCCCGAGGACCGGCTGCGCGATCCGCACGACGGCGGCTATTCGCGAAGCAGCTTTGGCGACAGCGAAACGCTCGCAGGGGAAGTCGCCTGGTATTACGAGCACGACGGCCTGATGCCGATGCTGATCGGGCACAGCCAAGGTGGCATGCTCGCAATTCGCACGCTCTATGAGTTCGCCGGCACGTTTCACGACGCCATTCACGTCGTCGATCCGGCGACGGCCCGGACGTTGGACCGCACGACGCTACGCGACCCGCTGACCGGCGCAATGCGTCCGGTCGTCGGCATCAAAGTGAGCTACGCTGCCGCGCTCGCCACCGGCAAGCTGGCGCGGGTGTTGCTTGGACAATGGTCCATGCTCCCGCGGCTCCGCATCATCCCAGATACCGTGGAAGATTTTACCGGCTTTACGCTTCCGGGCGACATCATCGCCGGCAACGTTTTCGGCGATGAGCCGTATCGGTCGCTCGGCACGGCGACCGTGCGTAACGTCACACTCCCGGGGACGTACAGCCACATCCGGCTTCCGCTCGTTCGTCATCTTGCCGAGCACGCCGTGACACGTCAGTGGATCGACGCCTACGCCCCCGATGCGGTGTCGCCGTTGCCGACGGATCCCGAAATCGACGCGGCGAACTTGCTGCACGCCGCCGACATTTGGTGGAGCGTGAAAAAGCACTGGTGCATCGAAGTGCAGCGCGCGCTGCGCGCCGCGCAATCTGCCCCATGAACGCCGGCGAAAGTCCGGTAGCCGGCGAACCCGCAGCGACTTTCGCGCGGGACCGGATTGCGCCGGCTGTACACGACAGGCGTTTACGATTGCATGGACGCCTCAATCTTTTTCAAGCCGCGATGCTGCGCTGGCGGGAGCTCCATCCGTACAACGCCGTCCACGTCGTGCGCATTGTCAAACCGTTCGAGCGTGCGCGCGTCGAAGCGGTGATCGCCGAGCGACTGCGAGCCGCCGGGCTCACCGGTCTGGTCATCGATCGGACGCGCCGACGGTACGAATACCGCGGCGGTCCGGCAACGGTCGAGCTCGATATCGTGTCGGGCGGCGATGGCAAATCGGCGCTTCATGCAGAGATCGAGCGTCAACTGAACCGTCCGTTTCCCGCAGACGGCTCGCTCGTGCCGTTTCGGTTTTTCGCGCATGACGCCGGTGGCGCGTTCTTTCTGGGACTCGCCTACGATCACTTCGTCGCCGGCGGCGATTCGATCGTGGTCTTGCTGAACGACATCGTCCATTCGTACCTTGGAGAAACGGCGACACGCGCCAAGCCGAATCTCTATCCGGCAACGTTCCGGCCGCTGTTCCTCCGCAACGCCGGCAAGCTGCTGCGCGGTCTGCATACGCTGTCGCGGGTCACGGCGAGCTGCCGGCGCAGCATGCGGCCCCGCTACCGCGACCACGCAGACGGCTACAACGGCTTCGAATGCGTCACGCTTCCCGCCCCGGCAGCGGCGGCGCTTCGCGCCAAGGCGAAGTCGCTCGGCGTGACTTTCAACGACGTCCTCGTCGCGATCATCCTGAAAGGCGTCGCGCGCAACCTCGTGGCAACGGGCCGTCCCGGGCGGCGCGGCGAAATTGCCGTCGCATCGATCGTCAATCTGCGCAGCGAATGCGCCATGGGCGATCGCGACGCATTCGGACAATTCTTGAGCTCGATGCGAATTTCCCGTCGCGTCGCCGATGGTGTATCGCTCGAAGCCCTCGCGCAGGACGTCCACCGCGAAACGGCGCAGTTCAAAAAAGACAAGCTTTACCTGCAGATGCTGCTTGCAATGCGCGTCAACGCGATCGTCTGGTGGTTTCTCGAAGCCACGCGGCGTCAGCGCCTCTATGCGAAAGCCTATCCGGTCATGGCGGGGGTGACGTCCCTCAATGTCGACGCGCTGTGGCGGTCCGCTGCGATGGACGGCGAGTCGCGCGATTACCTTCGCGCTGTCCCGACCGGACCGGTGGCGCCGCTCGTGGTCGCGGCGACGACGTCCGGTAACGCGCTGGCGCTCGGTCTGTCCTATCGCCGCTCGGCGCTCAGCGCTTCGGACGCCGCCAAAATCGCCGCCTTTGTCGCCGATTCGATCCGCGCGCTGCAATGAAGCGAACATTCCGGGTATGGACGATCGCCGTTGCCCTCGTGATAACGGGCTGCGCCACGCCCACGGCGCCCCCTACGAGCGAGCCCACCGCTGTCGCGCAGCCGCCACGCGCAACCATCCTGAATCGTGCGCTCGAAGATCGAATCCTCGCGCTCGACCCCGAGCATCTGACCGGCGACGATGTCCGGACGCTGGCGCAGGGCCCGGCGCCGCGCATCATTCTGTTGCACGGCGGCATCTATCCGGTGCATTTGCTGATGGTCTCGTTCGGGCGCTTTCTGACCGGCATGGGCTATCCCGAAGCGCAGATTCGCGATCCCTACAATCGCGACTGGTCGTACAGCCCGTATGAGGATAGCGTCCAGATTGCCGGAATGGTGGCGTGGCAATACGAGCACGATGGCATGCGACCGATGATCATCGGTCACAGTCAAGGCGGCATGCAGGCCGTCAAAGTGCTGCGCGAACTGGCCGGAAAGATGAGCGACAAGATTCCCGTGTGGAATCCGCTCACGCATGAAGCAGAGCAACGCACTACGATCATCGATCCGCTGACCGGCAAGGAGCGACCTGTGGTAGGCCTCTCGGTCGCCTATGTAAGCGCAGTGGGCGCGGGTGGCGCTGCTTTCCTCCTGCCGAATCAATGGAACATGATCGGACGCCTGCAATCGATTCCCGACAGCGTCGACGAGTTTACCGGCTTCCTGATCGCTCTCGACCTGGTCGCCTGGACGGTTCCGGGTGTGGAGGAAAACAGCTACCACGCGAACGGCTCAGCCAAAGTTCGTAACGTCGAGCTGCCCGCCACCTATAACCACATCGCCGTGCCGGTCACCGACGATCTTCCGCGCGATCCGAAAACGCGCGCATGGATCGAAGCGTATTTTCCCGGCAGCAATGCCGATCCCTCGGATCTTCCCGGCGACGCGTCGTTGCACGTACTTTGGGCCGCCGACGTCTGGTACAGCATCAAGAAGCACTGGTGCCTGGAGGCGCAGCGGCTGATACGCGCAAGCAGGGAGGACCCCCACGCTCGCCGCTTCACGGCTTCGCTGCCCCCAGAGGGGGCGCAATCCACGCCTTGGGGCGGCCCTGCGGCGCGGATGGTGAGGCCGGCCGGTTAGAATAGCGGTTTTTCCGCGCTTCGAATCCCCAATGGCAGGCCCGCTCGCTGGTCAAGTCGCGCTCGTCACCGGCGCCGCCCGCGGCATCGGCCGCGCGATCGCGCACAAGTTGGCGGACGGCGGCGCCGACGTGGCGGTCAATTACTACAACAGCCACGACGAAGCCGAAACGCTGTGCGCGGAGATCCGCTCCATGGGCAGGCGCGCGACGGCGATTCAAGGCAGCGTCGGCGTGCCGGAGAGTGTCGACGAGATTTTCACGGAATTAAGCAAACATTTCGACCAACTCGACATCGTCGTATCCAATGCGGCCTCCGGCGTGCTGAAGCCGGTGCTCGACATGGGCCTCAAGCATTGGCGCTGGTGCCTCGAGACGAACGCCCTCGCCGTCAATCTCCTCGCGCAGCACGCAGTGCCGCTGATGAGAAACGGCGGGCGCATCATCGCGTTGTCGAGCCTTGGCGCGACGCGCGCGATGCCGAGCTATGGCTTCATCGGCGCTTCCAAGGCGGCGCTCGAAGCGCTGGTGCGCGCGCTCGCGCAGGAGCTCGGACCGCGCGGAATCCGCGTGAACACCGTCTCGGCGGGCGTCGTCGACACCGATGCGCTCGCGTATTTCCCGAATCGAGACGAATTGCTCGCGAACTTTGCCCATCGCACGCCGGCGGGTCCCAAGCTCACGCCTGAGGACGTCGCGGGAGCCGTTTATCTCTTGTGCTTGCCTGAGGCAGCGATGATCAACGGGCACACGCTCGTCGTCGACGGCGGCTTCGCGATTTCCGGTTGAATATGGGGCGGCCTTCGCGCCTGGGATGAAAATCGATCCGGGATTGCAGGGGAAGAGCGTCATCGTCACCGGTGGGAGCCGGGGGATCGGCCGCGCAATCGTCGATCTGTTCGCGGACGAAGGATGCGACGTCACGTTTTTCTATCGCGACAATGCCAGGGCGGCCGACGAAGTCGTGCAGACGTCGAAGGCCGCGGGACGCAAGGTGATGGCGGACCAGCTCGATGTGCGGAATGCAAACGCCTGCGCGGCAGCCGTGGAACGCGTCGCCGATCGTTTTGGCCGGATCGACGTCCTGATCAATAACGCCGGCATCATCCGCGACAATCAGCTCGCGGCGCTGGAAGACGACGACGTGCAGTCGGTGCTCGACACGAACATCGGCGGCGTTTTCAACATGGCGCGGGCCGTCGTGCCGCACATGATCGTGCAGCGGGCGGGCAAGATCATCAACCTGAGCTCCGTCTCAGGCGAGAAAGGCGGCCGCGGCCAGACGAATTACGCGGCGAGCAAGGGGGCGATCAACGCGTTCACGCGTGCGCTCGCCGTCGAGCTCGCGCCGCGAAAAGTAACGGTCAATGCGGTGGCGCCGGGCGTCATCGAAACGGAAATGTCGCAGGACGTACGCGAGCTCGCCGGCGATCAGGTCCTGTCGAAGATTCTGTTGCGCCGCTTCGGCAAGCCCGAGGACGTCGCCTTTGCGGTGTGGTTTCTCGCATCGGGTTACGCGGACTACGTGACGGGGGAGATCCTCCACGTCGACGGCGGATTCAAAATGGAATGAGAGAGGCGTGCGAGGCGCAGCCGAGCAAGGCGCGAAGCGCGCGTCGCCGAACGATTGACGCGAGGCCGACTCGTTGTCGGGACATATCGCGCCGGCAACGCAAGGAGGCCAAGGAATGAAGGGAGTTCTTTGAAATGGCAAACGACGTGATCACCAAAGACGAAATCATGGCGGTCTATCCGAAGGTCGCCGAAACGATGGCGGACGCGCTTGGCTGCGACGTCGAGGACATCAAGCTCGACGTGTCGCTGATCGACGGCCTCGACGCCGAGTCGATCGATTTCCTCGACATGGTGTTTCGCCTGGAGCGCGCATTCAAGATCAAGATCCCGCGCGGCAAGATCGTCGAGAATGCCCGCGGCGATTTGCCCGAAGCCGAGTTCGAGCAGAAGGGCATCGTCACCGAAAAAGGTCTGGCGCAACTCAAGAGCTATTTGTCGGAAATTCCCGACTCGCGCTTCAAAACCCCGATGAAGGTCGCCGACATTCCGCGGCTGTTCACGCCGGAAACGTTTTGCAAGCTCGTCGTCCGCGCGCAGCGGGAGGCGAAGACGGCCGCTTAGCTCGCGCGTCGTCGCATCGTTCGCATGTCTCCGCACTTCGCCGCCTATTCGTTCGTCGATCGCATCACGGAATTCGTGCCCGCGAAGCACGCGCGCGGACAATTTGCGATTCCACCGCACCTATCGGAATTTTCGTCGTGCTTGGTCGCGGAAGCCGTCGGCCAACTGGCCGCCTGGGTCTCGATGGCGCACATCGATTTTCGCGGCCGACCGGTCGCGGCGCTCGCGACCGAGACGCGCTTCCACGCCGACGCGCTGCCCGGGGGAACGCTGGATCTCGTCGTCGACATCGATGACTGTGACGACGAAGCAGTCGCCTACAGCGGCTCCGCTTCCATCGACGGCAGGGAGATCGTCGAGCTGATCCACTGTCTGGGTCCGATGCTGCCGGTCGAAGATTTCGATGCACCCGAAACACTGCGCGCGCGGTTCGAGTTGCTGCGCGCAGCCGGCGCGTCGCCGCATCGTTTCCAAGGCGTCGCAAGGCCAGCGGTGATGATGCGCGACCATGCGCGCGGACAATCGGTGCAAGCGACGCTTGCCGTGCCGAGCGACGCGCCGTATTTCGGCGATCATTTCCCGCGCCGCGCCGTGTTTCCCGCAACGCTATTGCTCGATACGCAGATTCGGCTCGCGCTCGATCTCGCGCGCGAAGCGCCGCCGTGGAAAGATCGCCAGGTGCCGCATCCAGCGCGAGTCACCCACGTGAAGATGCGCTCGTTCATCCTGCCGGGTCAGAAGGTCGATCTCGCCATCGAGCTGGCGCCGCTTGCCAACGGCGTCGCCAAGGCGTCGCTCAATGCGCGGATCGACGAGCGCGTCGTCGCAACCGCACGGTTGGAGATCGCAGGAGGAGCGCGATGAGCGCCGAAGGGCCGCCCCGAGGCGCCAATTATCCCCCCTTTGGGGGCAGCGCAGCGGCGAAGCCGCAAGCGTGGGGGTCCACATGAAACGGCGCGTTGCGATCACGGGCGTCGGCCTCGTCACGCCCTGCGGCAATGACGTGGCGACGACATGGAGTGCACTGCTCGA
Organism: Casimicrobiaceae bacterium; assembly: GCA_036493535.1. Lineage (GTDB taxonomy): Bacteria > Pseudomonadota > Gammaproteobacteria > Burkholderiales > Casimicrobiaceae > VBCG01. The sequence goes on along the minus strand of DASXPO010000069.1, from coordinate 10,048 downwards.
AGGCCGCAGCGGCGCGGCGCCGATCACGCTGTTCGACGCGCACGGCTTTTCCACGCGCATCGCCGCTGAGGTCAAAGGCTTCGACGAGAGCGTTATCGAAGCCGATCGCAAAGTCCTCAAGTTCGCGAATCGATCCCACAAATTCGCGCTGTCCGCCGCCGAGCAGGCGTTTCGCGATGCGGGAATTCTTCCGACCTCCGAAACGGCGGAACGCTGGAGCTGCGCCGTCGGCACCGGGATGATGGGCGTCGATTACGCCGATCTCGCGGCCGTGCATCGGCATTCCGCGGCGCGCGGCGAGCTCGCTGCGAAAGCGTTGTTGTCCGATCCCGTTGCGGCAAATCCGCTCGTGTTCTGCCGCAGCCAATCGACCGCCGGCATGTCGCTGCTCACCCGCCGCTTCGGCATCCGCGGTTATGCGACGTCGGTGCACACGGCATGCGCATCGGGCGGTCAGGCGATCGGCACGGCGCTCAAACTGATTCGCCGCGGTGCTGCCGACTATGCGCTCGCGGGCGGCTTCGACTCGATGGTGAGCCCGGTCGGGCTCGCCGGATTCTGTCTCCTCTCGGCCGTCTCCGCCGACAACGATACGCCGGAGCGTGCGAGCCGTCCGTTCGACGCGACGCGCAATGGTTTCGTGCTCGGCGAAGGTGCGGGCTTCGTCGTGCTCGAAGAGTGGGAAGCGGCGCGGCGACGCGGCGCGCGCATCTATGCGGAGCTCGCCGGCGACGGCAATTCACTTTCTTCCTATCGAATCACCGATTCGCCGCCGGACGGCGACGGACCGATCCAGTCGATGCGCGCCGCGTTGAAGGATGCGGGCGCCACGCCGGCGGATGTCGACTACATCAACGCCCACGGCACATCGACGACGATGAACGACCAAAGCGAAAGCGCGGCGATCCATGCAGTGTTCGGCGATTTCGCGAAAAACGTTTCAGTGAGCTCGACCAAGAGCTCGATGGGCCATCTGATCGCTGCGGCCGGGGCCGTCGAAGTCGTCGTCTGCGCATTGACGATTCATCAAGGCGCGATGCCGATCAACGCGAATTACCGCGATCCCGACCCGGAGTGCAATCTCAACTTCGTGCTGGGCGAGCCACGGAAGCAACGCGTCAGAATGACGCTTTCCAATTCCTTCGGTTTCGGCGGCTCGAATAGCTGTGTGATCTTGCGCCATCCCGACGAAGTTGCGGCCTTCGAGGAAAGCCGCTGACGATGGCCAAGCAGCGCATTTTCATCACGGGGAGCGGCGCGGTTTGCGGCTCCGGCAATTCGCCGCGCGCGATACTCGAGGCCCTGCGTGAAGGGCGCTCGTCGATTGCGCCGATTCGCCAATGGGACACGACCGATTGGCCGGTGAAAGTCGCCGCCGAAATTGCGGACTTCAACCCGCGCGCGCTGGTCGAGGATCGCAAGCTGCACAAGTTCATTCGGCGCACCGACATGCTCGGCCTTTTTGCCGGCGGCCAGGCGATCGAGGCGGCCGGTTTCATCGACTATCGCGAATCGCTGGCGCAAGATGCCGCGGCGACCTACAGCGATCGCAGCGGCCTCTACGTCGGCTCGGGCGGGGGCGCCTACAACGCGCAATATGAGTTTTTTCCGTTGATGACCGAAGCCGACGGCAATCTGGCTCGCTTCGGCGAAGAGCTCTCGAACGTCGTCAATCCGATGTGGTTGTTACGCACGCTGCCGAACAACGTGCTCTGCCATGTCGGCATCAAGTACAACCTCAAGGGTCCGAATGCCTGCATCACCAACCATAGCTGCGGCGGCACGCTTGCGGTGATCGAAGCCGCCGAAGCGTTGCGGACGGGCGAAGCGGATCGCGCGGTTGCGATCGGTCACGACACGCTGATCGAGCCGCAGATGGTGTTGTATTACCACGGTTGTGGTTTGCTTGCGACGGAGACGATCCGTCCGTTCGATAGCGCGCGCGACGGCAGCTTGTTCGGCGAAGGCGGCGGCGCATTGGCGCTCGAAAGCGAAGCGAGCATTCGCGAGCGTAGCGCGACGGCCATCGGCGAAGTGCTGGGTGGCGGACATGCGAGCGAAGCTTCGGGACTGCTGGCGATTCGCGAGGACGGCGACGGGCTCGTCCGCGCCATGAACGAAGCGCTGCGCGATGCGGAGCTCGAGCCGGCCGGTATCGGAATGATCGTTGCGCACGGCAACGGCACGCGTCAATCGGATGCGTCGGAGTCCGTTGCATTGCGACGTGTCTTCGGCAACAGCATGCCGCCGATCATGGCAGTCAAGTGGTCGATTGGACATTTGATTGCCGCGGCGGGCATCGTCGAGACCGCCGTCGCACTCGAAGCGCTCGCGAAGAGGATCGTGCCCGGTGTCGCGACGCTGAAGACGCTCGACCCCGATTGCGGCGATCTCCCGGTCTCGACCGAAGCACAAGTTCCGCGCAGCGACACGGCGCTCGTGCTCTGCCGCGGCTTCGCCGGTACGGATGCTGCCGTGATCATCCGCAGCGCATAGACCCTATCTGAGTCCGCGCCGATGGCCGCCGCATCGGACGACACGCCGACACGCTGCGGCATCGACTCGGTCGATATCGCGCGCATCGAGCGCATGCTCGCGGAAACGCCCAACGACGATCTGGCGAAAATTTTTTCAGCACAGGAGCTTGCCGACAGCGGAAACGGTCCGGGGCGAGCGGCAAGCCTCGCGGCGCGCTATGCGGCGAAAGAGGCATGCATCAAACTGTTTCCGCGTGAGCTCGCGCGCGGACTGATCGAACCCGCCGAGTTCGCCGTCGAACGCGACGCGTACGGCGCCCCGCGCATTGTCGTCGGCGAGAAAGTCCGCACGTTGCTCGATCGTCATCGTCTATCGGGCATCGCCGTGTCGCTGACGCACGATCGAACGAGCGCATCGGCTGTTGCGCTTGCGCTGCCCGCGACGTCGTCGGTTCCGCTCGCCGGGCGCATCCTCTTCCATCTGCTGCCGTTTCGACGGTCCGTCGTGCTCGAGAATCTGCGCCGCGTCTTCGGCGACACCGTGCCCGCGGCCGAGGTAGAGCGTCTTGCCCAAGCGCATTACGCGCATCTCGCGAAGCTCGGCGTCGAATTTTTCAAGTTCCGCTGGTGGTCGGCCGAGAAGAAGCGCGCGGTCGTGCGCGTGGAAAACCTCGACGCGTTCGTGGCCGCTTTTCGCGGAGGAAAAGGCGTTCTGATCCTGACCGGGCATTTCGGCAATTGGGAGGTTGCGACCGTTGCCGGCTTCCAGAACTATCCCGAGGTGCACGGCCGATTTCATTTCGTGCGCCGGCCGATCAAGCCGCGCTGGCTCGACACGCTTGTGACGCGGCGCTTCAATCGCGCCGGCTTCGGCGTCATGGGCAAACGCGGGTCGCTGGATCAAATCGTCGAGCGTCTGGAAGCGGGCGACGTGATCGTGTTCCCGTTCGATCAATACGCGCATCGCCCCGACGGCATCGACGTCGAATTCTTCGGCCACGCGGCGGGAACGTTCAAGAGCCTTGCGATCATCGCGCTCGCGACCGGATCTCCCGTCCTTCCGGCCTCGTCGTGGCGGGAGCCGGACGGCCGGCACGTGCTGCGTTTCGAGGAACCGGTCGCGTCCGTCGAGGATGACAACACCAACGAAGCGATCCGGAAGACGACGCGCGCGTTCAATGCGGCGCTCGAACGGCTGGTCCTCCGTCATCCCGAGCAATGGTATTGGGTGCACCGGCGCTGGAAGTCAGCGGCGCGAGCAGCAAGCGGCGGCCCCGGCAAAGCCGGAGAGGGGAGCAAATGCGAGTCGCCCTAAAGACCGATGACGTGAGCGTCGAACCGCGCTGACATGACAAGGAGCCCGCGGGCCGGCGGCGGCAAGCCCGATCGGATAAAATAACGACCTATGCTCGCCGAGTTCGCCAGCATCGACTGGCTCGCGCCGAAGTTCATCGTACTCTACGTGTTCTTCGGGTCGATGATGTACGTCCATTTGCGCGGACGCGTGCGCCATCGGTTCTATCGCCAGCTCACCGATCATTCGACGTTCATGGCGCCGTACAATGCGCTGATGTACATGTTCTCGGCGGTGCCGAACAAGCCGTACGTCGACGTCAATCGATTTCCCGAGCTCAAGCCGCTGGCGGAAAATTGGAAGACGATTCGAGAAGAGGCGCTCAAGCTCTTCGACGAGGGCCACATTCGCGCCGCGTCGGGTTACACCGATCTCGGCTTCAACTCCTTCTTCCGGCGCGGCTGGAAGCGCTTCTACGTCAAATGGTACGACGAGCCGTTGCCTTCCGCCCAGGCGCTGTGTCCGAAGACGGTCGAGCTCGTGCAGTCGATCTCGAACGTCAACGGTGCGATGTTCGCGTTGCTGCCGCCCGGCGGCGATCTCGGCAAGCATCGCGATCCTTTCGCGGGATCGCTTCGCTACCACTTGGGGCTCGTCACGCCGAACTCGGAAAGCTGCAAGATCTGGGTCGACGGCGAGCCGTATTACTGGCGGGACGGCGAAGCCGTGATGTTCGACGAAACGTTCATTCACTGGGCTGAGAACAAATCGGACGTTACACGCTTGATCCTGTTCTGCGACGTCGAGCGACCGCTGCGCAGCCGCATCATGGCGAAGATCAACCACTGGTTCGAAGCCACCGCGATTCGCGCGAGCCAAACGGAGAACGCGCCCGGCGATCAGATCGGTGTACTAAACCGCATCTTCAGCTTCGCGTATTACCTCCGTCTCCCCGGTAAGGCACTCAAGAAGAAGAGCAAGCTCGCCTACTACGCCACTAAGTGGCTGCTCGTCGCCGGCATCTTGTACCTGCTGCTGCGCTAAGGATTCCATCGCCCTCCCGCTTCACTCGTCCAGGTCCAGCCAACGCTGATACTTGACAGAGTCAACTAATTGGCGACAATGGGACCGATGAGAACGTCGCAACAGATTGATCCGCGGGTCGAAGCCGTGCGTCGCTTCAATCGCTTTTACACGCAGCGGATCGGCGCTTTACGCGAGGGTCTGTACGACAGCGCGTATTCGCTCGCCGAAGTTCGCGTTCTGTACGAGCTCGCGCATGCGGGCGGTCCGCTTACAGCGACCGATCTGACCCGAACGCTGACCATCGACGCCGGTTACCTTTCGCGCATGCTGAGAGCCTTTGAGGCAGGTAGCCTGATCCGCAAGGCGCGGTCGAAGGACGACGGACGGCAATTGCACTTGACGTTGACGGCAGCCGGGCGCAAGGCGTTCGCGCCGCTCGAGCGGGCATCGCGCGACGAGATCGCCGCGCTGCTCGCGCCGCTGTCGGCGCGTGCCCAGCGTGAAGTTGTCGGCGCCATGGGGACCATCGAAGCGCTGCTCGATGAATTGCCCCGGGCGAGATCGTCAGCGGCGTCCGCTTCCTTTCAGTTGCGCATGCATCGACCCGGCGACATCGGCTGGGTCGTCGCGCGCCACGGCGCACTCTACGCGCAGGAATACGGCTGGGACGACACGTTCGAGGCGCTGGTCGCCGAAATCGCCGCCAAGTTCTTGAAGCGCTTCGATCCGAAGCGCGAGCGCTGCTGGATCGCCGAGTGCGAGGGGCAAAATGCCGGCTGCATTTTTTTGGTCACCCGCTCGTCCGCCGTTGCCCAGCTTCGTCTTCTGCTCGTCGAGTCGTCAGCGCGAGGGCTTGGCATCGGGCGCCGCCTGATCGACGAATGCATCGTGTTCGCGCGCGCCGTCGGTTATCGCAAGATCATGCTGTGGACGAACGGCGGTCTCGACGCCGCGCGCCATCTCTACGAAGCCGCTGGATTCCGGCTAACGCGCGAGGAGCGCCACCACAGCTTTGGCAAGGACCTCGTCGGCCAGACGTTCGAATTGAAGCTTTAGCGCATCCCGAAAGCACATTGCTACAATCCGGCTTCCGAAAAACGACGCCGAGGGAGTTGTCATGCCGCTATCGATGTATCAATCGTCGATTCCCGTCTTCATCAAGACACTCACGAGCTTGAAGTCGGTTCTCGAGAAGGGCGCCGCCCATGCACAAGCTAAAAAGATCGACGATACGGTGCTGCTGCAGTCGCGGCTCTATCCCGACATGCTGCCCCTCACGGCGCAGGTGCAGATCGCGGCGGATATGACACGCGGCTGCGTGGACCGATTGACCGGCAGCGAGCCCGACTCATGGGAAGACAATGAAAAGACGTTTGCTGACCTGATCGCGCGATTGGATCGAACGATTGCTTATCTCGAGTCGGTCAACGAGAAACAGCTGGATGGCGCCGAGACGCGAAGCGTCACGCGCAAGTTGCGTGGACAGCCGAAGACGTTTACCGGCGTCAACTATTTGCAGCAGTTCGTGCTGCCGAATCTCTTCTTTCACGCGACAACGACGTACGCGATCCTTCGCCACAGCGGCGTTGAGCTGGGCAAGCTCGACTTCCTCGGACCGCTCGATTGAGTTGGGGCTTGTCGTTCTCTCTATAAATTGCGCGGTTTCAAGGCGGTCGGTCCTCAGATCCTGCCGAGCAGCAGCAGAATGAGCATCACCACGACAACCGCGCCGAGAATCCCGCTCGGTGCATAGCCCCATCCCGAACTGTACCCCCACGTCGGCAACGCGCCGATCAAAATCAGGACGAGAACGATCAAAAGGATGGTGGTAATCGACATGTTCGTTTTCCCTTCTTGAGATCGAATGAACGTTACCGGTTCGAGCGCCGGCCCGCGCGACGGGATTTCGAGCGCCGCGGAACCATCGAATCGGCGGACGCTCCGCTTAATCGCTCGCAGGTTCTGTGCCATCCGCACTCCGATGCGCACATTCCACTGCAGGTGACGGCGTCACCCAATCTCAGATGGACTCCCTCTAGTGCGTCCAGGTAACTCTTACGGCCGATCCGCGTAGGTTCTGCTCGCAAACGTTGTAGGTAAACTTGGCGTCCCGAACGAGCGCGAGGAAAAACCATGAATGAAATGAAGTGGCCGGCGCTGATGGCCGCGGCGAAGGCCGCGAGCGCGCGCGCATATTGTCCGTACAGCCAATTTGCCGTCGGCGCGGCCGTGCAAACGGCGGACAGGCACGTATTTTCGGGTTGCAACGTCGAGAACGCGTCGTATGGACTCGCGATTTGCGCCGAGCGCAACGCGATCTTTCATGCGGTCGCCGAAGGCGCGCGCGATATCGTGGCGGTCGCTGTCTACACGCCAACGCCGGCATTCGCGACGCCGTGCGGCGCCTGCCGACAAGTGCTGCTGGAACTCGCCCGGAACGCCGAAGTGCTATGCGCCTGCGACGGACCGACGCACGCACGCTTCACGGTAGCGTCGTTGTTGCCGAACGCATTTGCGCTGCCGCCCGCCTGATTCACAGGTTCGGACTCAAGCGCCGGCGCGCATCCTCTAGAGATAAGCCTGTTCGTGCGGCGAAATCGGCAAGTTGATCGTCGCCGATCTTGCCGACGGCGAAATAGCGTGCATCCGGATGTGCGAGATAAAAGCCGGATACAGATGCGGCGGGCAACATCGCGTGGTTTTCGGTGACCGTCATCCCTAGGCGCTGCGCCTCCACGAGATCGAACAGAGATCCTTTTACCGCATGGTCCGGGCACGCCGGATAACCAGGCGCCGGTCGAATGCCGCGATACTCTTCGCGGATCAGCGCGGCATGGTCGAGACTTTCGTCGGACGCGTAACCCCACAGCTCGCGGCGAACGCGCAGATGCAGCCATTCGGCAAACGCTTCAGCCAAACGATCGGCGAGCGCTTTCACCATCAACGCCGAATAGTCGTCGCGCTTGGATTCGAATTCCGCGACCTTGCGCTCGACGCCGATTCCGGCCGTCACCGCGAACGCACCGACGTAGTCGGCAGTGCCCGAATCCACGGGCGCGACAAAATCCGCGAGGCAATAATTCGGTTTGCCTTGCGGTCGCGCGTTCTGCTGACGCAGATTCCGCCACACGAGCGCATGGTCACGCCGCTTGGCGCTGCTCCACAACGCAATATCATCGCCTTCCGCATTGGCAGGCCAGAACCCGGCGACGCCGCTGGCCGTCAGCCAGCGCTCCGCCACAACCTGGGCGAGCATCGTCTGCGCTTCGCTCAACAGCGTGCGCGCAGCGTCACCGACCACCGCGTCGTCGAGAATCGCCGGATACGATCCGGCCAGCTCCCACGCCTGAAAAAACGGGCCCCAATCGATATGCGGAACAAGCAGCTTCAGATCGACATTGCGAAATGGACGACGGCCGAGGAACGTCGGCACCGGCGGCGCGTAGCGGGACCAATCCGTACGGAACGCATTCGCGCGCGCATGGGCGAGGGGGATCAGCACCGGTCCCCTTTTTTGCGCGTGCTGGATGCGTATCTTTTCGTAGTCGGCGGCGACGTCGGAGGCATAAGCACCGCGCTGTTCAGCCGACAGCAAGCTCGTCGTGACGCCGACGGCCCGGGACGCGTCGGGGACATAGACGGTGGGTCCTTCGTATTTCGGCGCAATCTTGACCGCGGTGTGGACGCGCGAGGTTGTCGCGCCGCCGATCAATAGCGGCACCGTGAAGCCTTCGCGCTGCATTTCACTCGCGACGTGCGCCATTTCCTCGAGCGACGGCGTGATCAGACCGGACAAGCCGATTGCGTCGGCGTTGTGCTCGCGCGCAGTGGCGAGGATCTTCTGCGCGGGCACCATCACGCCGAGGTCGACGACGTCGAAGTTGTTGCACTGAAGGACGACGCCGACGATATTCTTGCCGATGTCGTGCACATCGCCTTTCACGGTCGCCATGACGATGCGGCCCTTGGGCTTTGCGGCGAAGCCGCTCTTCTTCTTCTCTTCCTCGATGTAAGGAATGAGATGCGCGACCGCCTGTTTCATCACGCGCGCGCTTTTCACGACCTGCGGCAGAAACATCTTGCCGGAGCCGAACAGATCGCCGACGACATTCATGCCGTCCATCAACGGTCCTTCGATCACTTCGATCGGCTTGCCTCCGCGCGCGGCAATCGCGAGACGCGCCTCCTCGGTATCCGCGACGATGAAATTCGCGATGCCTTTGACGAGTGCATGCGTCAGCCGTTCTTCGACACGGGTGTCTCGCCACGCGAGGTCTTCTTCGACTTTGCGGCCGGCAGTCTTGTACGATTCGGCGAAGGTGACGAGTTTCTCCGTGGGACTCGGCCCGGTCGACACGCGGCGGTTCAGCACGACGTCCTCGACCAACTCGCGCAACGTCGGATCGAGCTCGTCGTACACGCCGAGCTGGCCCGGATTGACGATGCCCATTGTCAGCCCGACCTTGATTGCGTGGTACAGGAATACCGTGTGAATCGCCTCGCGGACAGGGTCGTTGCCGCGAAAGCTGAAGCTGACATTCGAAATGCCGCCGGACACTTTCGCGCGCGGCAGATGCTGCTTGATCCAGCGCGTCGCCGCGATGAAGTCGACGGCGTAGTTGTCGTGTTCCTCGATTCCGGTCGCGATCGCGAAGACGTTCGGGTCGATCACGATGTCTTCGGGCGCGAGGCCGGCCTTGTCGACCAGCAGGTCGTAGCTCCGCCGCGCGATCGACGTCTTGCGCTCGAGCGTATCGGCCTGACCTTTCTCGTCGAACGCCATCACGATCACCGCCGCCCCGTAGCGGCGCACGAGCGTGGCGTGATGCAGGAAACTCGCCTCGCCTTCCTTGAGCGAAATCGAATTGACGATGGACTTGCCCTGCACGCACTTGAGTCCAGCCTCGATCACCTCCCATTTCGACGAGTCGATGACCACCGGTACGCGCGCGATATCGGGCTCCGCGGCGATCAGATTGAGAAAGCGCGTCATTGCCGCTTTCGAATCGAGCATCGCCTCGTCCATGTTGACGTCGATCATCTGCGCGCCGTTTTGCACTTGTGAGCGCGCGACTTCGACGGCGCCCGCGAAATCGCCGGAAAGGATCAAGCGGGCAAAAGCCCGGGAGCCGGTGACGTTCGTGCGCTCGCCGACGTTCACGAACAGCGAATCGTCGCCGATTAAAAGTGGCTCGAGACCGGCGAGACGCATCACGCGGGGCAATGGACCCCCACGCTCGCTGCTTCGCAG
>DASXPO010000068.1:0-3281 GCA_036493535.1 Casimicrobiaceae bacterium | reverse complement strand
GCTCGGGCGATTACGCAGTCATCGGCGATTGATACGCTGCCCCGCGGGATTGCCCATCACCGTGGCGCCGGTCGTTACGTCGCGCGTGACGACGCTGCCCGCGCCCACAATCGCGTCATCGCCGATGGTGATCCCCGGCAGAATGATCGAACCTCCGCCGATCCAGACGTTTCGTCCGATCTCGACTCTTCGTCCCGATTCGAGACCGCGCTTTCGCTGATACGCATCGCGCGGATGATCGGCCGTATAGATTTGCACGGCAGGACCGATTTGCGTCCCATCGCCGATGGTAACGTCCGTGACGTCGAGCACGATGCAGTTGCAGTTCAGAAACACGTCGGCACCCAGCGTGATGTTGAAGCCATAATCGCAGAAGAACGGCGGCCGAATCTGTGCGCCGTCGCCGACTTCGCGCAGGCGCTCGAGCAATAGCGCGCGACATTCCTCGGGAGAGTGCGCACGGTTGTAGCGCGTCAGCCATTCGCGCGTCGCGGCTTGATCGGCTTGGATCTCGCGGTCAGCCGCACAGTACAGCTCGCCTGCCAGCATCTTTTCTTTTTCGGTCCGCACAGGTCCGGACCCCTTCGGCGTTATTGCGCCTTGATGTTCGCCGCCTTGACGATCTTGGCGGACGCCTCCATCTCGTCGCCGATGAACTTCTTGAACTGAGCCGTCGTCATCGGCATCGCTTCGGCGCCGAGACTCGCGAAGCGCTCCTTGATTTCGGGACTCGTCAACGCCTTCTGGACGTCCTTGTTGATTCGCTCGACCAAATCAGGCGGCATGCCGGCCGGACCGAACATGCCGACCCAGAGGTTATATTCGAACCCGGGCACGCCGGATTCCGCGAGTGTCGGCACATCTTTCAGCACACTGGATCGTTGCAAGCTCGATACCGCGAGCGCGATCAGCTTGCCTTCCTTCACATGCGGCAGCGCGGCCGAGATCGGCGAAAAGTAATAGGTGACGCGGCCCGCCATCGTGTCGGTCAGCGCTTCCGGCGTGCCCTTATAGGGTATGTGCACGACGTCGATGCCCGTTGCGAGCTTGAACTTCTCCGCGTTGATGTGCGTCCCGCTCCCCGAGCCCGCCGATGCGAAGTTGATGTCGCCCGGTTTTTTCTTGGCCTGTGCGATCAACTCCTGAACGGATTTGATTCCCGAGGAAGGTGCGACCACCAGCACGTTAGGCTGTCCGCCGAGCGGCGCGATTTCGACGAACGCCTTGCGTGTATCGAACGGCAAATTCGGATACATGAATGGATTGACCGCATACGCCGCCGAATGCACGAGCAACGTATAGCCGTCGGCGGGCGCGTTCGCGACAATGCCGGTGCCGATCGTGCCGCCTGCGCCCGGATGATTTTCGATCACCACCGGCTGTCCCCAATACTCGGACAACTTCTGCCCGAACGTGCGCGCGAGAATGTCCGTCGCGCTGCCGGCCGTGAACGGCACAATGATCTTGACGGGCTTCGTCGGCCACGCCTGCGCGCTCGCGAATGAAGTCCACAGTGCGCAGAGCGCGATCAATGCGACACGTCCGATCCTCATCACTTCCTCCTCAAATTTCAACTCAGTCCGTCGCCGACCGGAACGTTCTCGGGCGTCAGCTTCATGCCCGCGGCTTCGGCCTCGAGCAGCAGCATTTGTGCGAAGTCTTCTTCCGCCATGCCGCGGCCGATCAACGTCTGAACGATGTCGCGCGTGATCGATGCGAGCGGCATCGGCACGTCGAAGCGCCGCGCGGCGTCGAGCCCGAGATCGATGTCCTTGCGCAATAAATGCGGCGTGAACGTCACCTTGAAGTCGAGATTGACGAACGCCGGTGTCTTGTAGCGCGAGAACGTCGAGCCCATCACGCTTTGATTCATGAAATCCAGAAACGCATGGCGCGGCACGCCTGCTTTCTGTGCGAGCACCGTAATCTCGGCCAGCGATTGGGTGACGACGCCCAGGAATACGTTGTGGCAGATCTTCACGATTCGCGCGAGCTCGCCCTCGCCCACGTAGCTCGCCGCTGGTGCGATCATCTCGAGATAGGGAAGTGCTGCGTCGAACGCGGATTTCGGGCCGGAGCAAACAAACGAGAGCCGGCCCGCCTTGATCACTTTCGCATTGCCGGACACCGGCGCTGCGAGCAACGCGATCCCGCGTTTATCCAGCAGCGTGCGCAGCTCAGCAGAACCTTCGAGCGAGATCGATGAGCACTCGACGACGAGCTTGGGCGATTTCGTTGTTGACAGCAGGCCGTTAACGCCGCCCACGACTTCTTTCACGTCGTCCCATGTCGACACCATCACGAATACGATGTCGCAGGCGGCAAGATCGCTCAATTTCGCGGCCACTTTCGCGCCTTGTGCGGCGAGCGGCTCGGCTTTGCTGCGCGTTCGATTCCAAACGGTAAGATCGGCGCCCGCTTTCGCGAGGCGCTCGGCCATCGCGTAGCCCATGCGGCCGATGCCGATCCATCCGATCCGAGCGCCCACGGTTACCCCTGGGGCGTGTCGACGCCGAATGGCAAGTCGATCGCGAAGCGCCAATTGCCGTCGGATCCGCGTCGCGCCACCTCGATGCTTTGTCCCGACATCTGCGCCGGCTTGCCATCGGGCCCCGTCATCGTCAGCTCCCATTTGCTCGTGGTGAGCGCGAGATCGGCGGTTTTGGCTACCACGCGCGGCGATAGCGACATTTTCGGTTTGCCGTCGAGGAATCCGAGGAGCGCTTCGCGGATTGCATCGCTCCCCGCGACGACTTTTCCGGGCGATGGCATGAGCGAAGCCTGTGGCTCATAGAGCTCCATCAACTCATCGATGCTGCCGGTGTTGAGCGCGCCGGCGAACAAACGATCCAAATCCTCGGGATTGCGCGCAGCCATGGCTATTCCTCTCTAATATGGATTCGCGATCGGCAGCTCTTCCGCGGGATAGAGCGAAATGATCTTCGGCCCTGACGGCGTCAGGATGACCTCTTCCTCGATCCGCGCCGCGGAGATGCCGTCGCTCGCGGGACAATACGTCTCCACGGCGAATACCATCCCCGCCTTCAGCTCGATCGGCTCCTTCAATGACGTCAGGCGCGAAATCAGCGGGCGTTCGTGCAATCCGAGGCCGAGACCGTGACAGAAGTTCAAACCGAAGGCTTCCATCTCGCTCGAAAATCCGATTTCCTGCGCCTTCGGAAACGATAACGCGATCTTGTCGGAGGTGACGCCGGGCTTCAAGAGCGCAATGGCACGGTCCATCCATTCGCGCGCTTTGCGATACGCCGTTCGTTGCGGCG
>DASXPO010000067.1:0-8613 GCA_036493535.1 Casimicrobiaceae bacterium | reverse complement strand
CGGAAGGAACACGAAGATCGCTTGCGGATTGGCATCGCGCGCGCGTTGCACGAACGGCGCGAATTCGGGATTCTGAAGCGGCACCCGCGCCGTGCCGACAACCTCGCCGCCTGCGGCGGTGAACGTCTTGACGAACGTGCCTTCGGCGTCCACGCCCGGGCCGAAATCCGAGACGAGCACGAACACGCGCTTGATACCGTTCTTCGCCGCCCATTGCGCCATCGGCTGCGTGTCCTGCGGCAGTGTATGCGAGAGGCGGACGATGTACGGCGAGCGCGTCGTGATAACCGACGTCGCGGCATTCATGATCACCATCGGCTTTTTCGCTTCCGCCGAGACCGGCGCCGTCGCGAGCGCGTTGGGCGTAAGACCGAATCCCGCGAGAATGTCGACGCCGTCTTGCGTGATCGCGTCGACCGCGAGGCGTTTCGCGCGGTCCGGTACCGCGCCGGTCGTGTCCTTGACGATGATCTCGACCTTGCGGCCGCCGAACGTGTCGCCGTGGAGCTTCAAGTACGCCTTCATGCCGTTGTGGATCTGCGTGCCGTAGTCGGCGAACGGTCCGGTGAATTCGGCGATCAAGCCAATCTTCACCGGCGTTTGCGCCGCGGCGGCCCCAGCGAGCGTCAGCGCCGCGACCGCGGCGAGCCAGCGAAACACACGCGATGCCTTCATGGTGGTCCCTCCCGCTTTCGGCTATTCTGCCTGATCGACGCGGGTCTAGTGGATATGGCGGCGCGCATTCTCATCGCGGGCGGCGGCATCGGTGGGCTTGCGGCAGCGCTCGCGCTGGCGCAACAAGGATTCGACTGCGAGGTCCTCGAGCAATCGTCGACGTTCGCCGAAATCGGCGCCGGCATTCAGATCGGGCCGAACGCCTTTCAAATCTTCAAACGGCTCGGCATCGACGACGCCATCGCCGCCGTCGCTTTCTTTCCCGAATTCCTGATCATGCGCGACAGCACGACCGGCGACGAGCTGACGCGCATTGCAGTCGGCAGTCCGGCATTTCGCGCGCGTTACAGATTTCCGTATGGCGTCATCTATCGGGTCGACCTCCACCGCGTCCTGCTCGAGGCCTGTCGGCGCTCGCCGCGGATTTTCCTTCGCGCGCAAAAAAAGCTTGTCGATTTCAGCGACAACGGAGACCGGGTCGTCGTTGTAACCGCCGATGGCGAGAAGCACGAAGGCGTCGCCTTGATCGGTGCCGATGGCCTGTGGTCGCAAGTCCGTGCGCAGCTTCTCGATGACGGCCCACCCCGCGTTTCGGGGCACATCGCCTATCGCGCGGTACTTCCGATTGCCGAAGTGCCCGCCGAATGGCGGCCTCCGTCCGTCGTGCTGTGGGGCGGCGCCAAACATCACTTCGTCCACTATCCGCTGCACCGCGGCGACATCCTGAATCTCGTCGCGGTGTTTCACAGCAATCGCTACGAGGAAGGCTGGGACACCTACGGCGATCCCGGCGAATTGAATCAGTTTTTCGCGGGCGCGCACCCGCAGGTCAAAGCGATGCTGGCGAAGATCGACGCATGGCGCATGTGGGTGTTGTGCGACCGCGAGCCCATCGCCAACTGGAGCCGCGGGCGCGTCACGCTGCTCGGCGACGCCGCCCATCCGATGCTTCAATATCTCGCGCAAGGCGCCGCGATGGCGATGGAAGACGCGTATGTTCTCGCGCAAGAAGCGGCGGCCGCGGCGGCTGACTTGGCGAGCGCTTTCGCCCGCTATCAGCAACTGCGATACAAGCGAACCGGCCGCGTACAGCTCACCGCGCGCTTTTTCGGCGAGATCTATCATGCCGGCGGGCCCACCGCGGAAATCCGCAACGAGATATTCTTCGACAAAGCGCCGAGCGGAACGCCGGGGGAAAGCATGGCGTGGCTCTACGATGGGATAACGTCCTAGAGGAAGATTTTTGCAGATGTTCGCCACACCAAAAGCAACCGCCGACCGCAAAGCGTTCTATCAGCGCATCGAGCGCGAGAATCTCGCGCCATTGTGGGAAGTGCTGGGCGATCTGGTCCCGAAAACGCCGCGTACGCCTTGCGTGCCGGCGGCGTGGCGTTACGCGACCGTGCGCCGGCATCTGCTCGAATCGGGAACGCTCATCACCGCCAAGGAAGCGGAACGGCGCGTCCTCGTGCTCGAGAATCCGGCGCTGCGCGGTGCGGCATCGATCACGCATAGCCTCTACGCCGGTCTGCAGCTCATTCTCCCGGGCGAAGTTGCGCCGAGCCATCGGCACAGTCAATCGGCGCTGCGCTTTGTCGTCGAAGGCGACGGCGCGTACACCGCGGTCGACGGCGAGCGCACGACGATGCGTCGCGGCGACTTCATCGTCACGCCGTCGTGGACGTTTCACGATCACGGCAACCCCGGCAACGTGCCCGTGATCTGGCTCGACGGTCTCGACATTCCGATCGTCGCGTTTTTCGATGCCGGCTTCGCCGAGCGCTATCCCGACGAAGTGCAACCGGTGGTCAAACCGGAAGGCGACGCGCTGGCGCGCTACGGCGCGAATCTGCTCCCGATCGACCATGCGAGCGCTTCGTTGACGACGCCGATCTTCTCGTACCCGTATGCGCGCACCCGCGATGCGCTGGAACGGATGCGGCGCAGCGACGCCTGGCATCCCGCGCATGGACTCAAGATGCAGTACATCAATCCGTCGACCGGCGGCTCCGCGATGCCCACGATCGGCGCGTTCATTCAGTTGCTGCCGAGGGCTTTCGACGGAGACCGCTATCGCTCGACCGACGGAACCGTCTATTGCGTCGTCGAAGGTCGCGGTCGAAGCCGAATCGGCGATGCAGTCTTTGAATGGGAGCCCAACGACGTCTTCGTCGCGCCCTCGTGGTTGCCGATCGCGCATCACACCTTTGAGGACAGCGTGCTGTTCAGCTTTTCCGATCGCCCCGTCCAGCAAGTGCTCGGACTGTGGCGCGAGAGTGTCGCGTGAGCTCCGCGCCCGGCAACTCCGTCGATGCGTTGATCGAGGATCTGGTCGACGCGAATCACATTCTTTACAACGAGCACGTGCTTGACGCCTTCGGTCACGTCAGTGTGAGGCATCCGCAGCGGCCCGACGGCTTTCTGCTCGCGCGCAACATGGCGCCGGCACTGGTCGGGCACGACGATATCCAGACGTTCGATCGGGACGGCAATGCGATCGACGACGACCGCCGCGTCTATCTCGAGCGGTTCATTCACAGCGAGATCTATCGCGCGCGGCCTGATGTCGCGGCCGTTGTCCACAGCCACTCACCATCGGTCGTCCCGTTCAGCGTCGTCAGGGCCGCGACATTTCGACCGATCTCCCACATGTGCGGTTTTCTCGGCGCCGGTGCCGCGCATTTCGAGATCCGCGATTTCGCGGGCGAAAGCACGGATTTGCTGATACGCAACGGCACGCTCGGCAACGCGCTCGCCAGGACGCTTCGCCACAACAACGCCGTGTTGATGCGCGGTCACGGTTCGACCGTCGTGGGCGCGACGCTCAAGCAGGTCGTCTATCGTGCGATCTATATCGAGATCAACGCACGCTTACTGTCCGAAGCGCTGAAGCTCGGCGCGGTCGAATACCTGTCGCCGGCCGAGGCACACGCGACGATGACGACCAACGAGGGGCAGCTCGAGCGACCGTGGGCGTTGTGGAAGTCCGCGGCCAATCGCATCCGCCGCGATTGACGGGATGCTGTTACGTCGCCGAGCGATGTGCGATCACACACGCTTCACCGGCGGTGGCGTCCAACGGCCCGCCGCCACGTCCTGCTTGGGCGCGTAGATTCGCAGCACGAGATTGAACGGTCCCTTTGGTGTCGGCAACCAATTCGATTCCTTGTCGCCACCGGGATTCCCGTTTTGCACGTAAATGTCGATCGACCCGTCGGCATTCGCTTTGAGCTGGTCGTGATCGCCGAGCGCATGGCGGTCGAGCGGGTTCGACGCAAACAATTGCTTGTCGTTATAGACGGTGATCGACCACAGTCCGTCGGCCGGCGGCGTGTTGCCCTTGTCGAAATGCACGATGTACTGACCGGCACCGTCGAGCGGCTTGCCGGCGCCATCGAGACGTGTCGTCATCACGATCTCGTCCTCGGGCGCCGCGGCTTCGAGTCCCATCCACGCGACGAATGCGCGCTTGCCGTAATTGACGCCATAGCGGCCGAGGTCGAGATGGAACATCCAGCCGTTGCGTATCTCCGCGCCACCGGTGCCTTTGGCCGCGGCCGTCATCGCGTCCTGCGTTCCTTTTGGTGCTTCGTCGATCCCTTTCAATGCGGCCGCGTCGAGTTTGCCCGGGTCGAAGGGCTGACCGGGAACGATGCCCAGCTTTTTCATCTTCTCGACCATCGCCGCGTCTTCCTTGGGCGGCGGATTGGCCGGCAACACCGTCGCGAAGCGAGTGAAGAACGTGCGCGCATCCATTTTGGCCACTTGCTCCGCCGGCGGCGTCTTGACGTCGACGTGCGCATTCGATGACGGTGCGGCCGACGCGGACCGGGCGCGCGCGGCGCCTTTGACGAAGCGCGAGAGCGGCGTCAGCTTGTATTGATCCTGAAGCTTGTTGACCGCTGCGTAGTCCGCTTTGCCGTTCACCTGCGTGTGACCGGTGAGCAGAACCATGTCGGTCGGCGCCTTCACCTCTTCCACGCCGGGTGGAAGCGTTCCTTTCCACCCCGGGCCGACGATCGCGAAGTTCGCCTTGTCGGTGCCGGTGACGCGTTTGCCGAGCGATGAGAAAACGTTTGTCCAACCGTCCTGCGCCGAGAACAGGTAGTAGCGTCCCTTCGTGTCCGGTACCGAAAAAACGATCGGCTCTTTCGCTAAATCGATCCACGCGGTGGAAAGCAGCCCATCGGCATTGGGATTGATCGTATCGGTCGTCGTCGGCTCGGGCAACGAGCGTTTATGCGCAAATGTATTGATCGGCGTCTTCGCCGTCGCGACCTGCTTCATCACGTCCATCAGTACGAGCGGATACGCATAGACATAGACCTCTTCCGCGAGCCGCTTCATCTGCTCGTCGACCGGCGGACTCACCACGATCGGCGGCGGCGGTTTCGGAGGCGGTGGCGGCGGTGCGTTATCGCAGGATGCGAGCAGCGCGGCTGCCGTGATCAGCGCGACGAAGGATCGATGCTTGACGGTCATGGGGTCCACCCAAACTTGGGGAATTAGATCGCCGGACGGATGGTGAATTATGGGCCTCGTCGACTCACCGGAGTTTGCGCAGGCACGCTCGGCAGTCTTTTCCACTTTTGTCCTACGGCATTTTAAGAAGGAGTCCGATGAAGTCTCTTCGCCGATCGCTGCAGATTGGTCTTACTCGTCGCCTCGTGGAGGGACAACCATGATGCCCGCGCTGATCGTCGAACGGCAGCGCTTCCCGGGCCGCAGGCTCCATCGACAAAGCGCCCAGTTCGCTTCCGTCAGGGGCATTCTCGCGGCCACGCTCTTATCGCTGCTCGTTTTCTGGCTGCCGCTGTATATCGCACTGTCCCTGTATCGGTTCTGAACGACGAACGTCCCGCTGCTCGCGGGTTTGTAGCCAACAACGCGAAGACGCTACGACTTCGCGATGACGCCACATGCGACACGGGCGCCGGAGTTTCCCGTCGGCTGCGTTTTGTAGTCATCGGCGTCCTTGTGAACGACGATCGCCTTGCCGACGATGTCGTCAGCGCCACCGATTGTCAGCGGACTCAACTCAGCATTCAACGTCGCCTTGCCGCTCGCATCAGCGACGAGTTGCGGCATATCGCCCGCATGATGTTCGGGCGTCGCCGGATCGCCATGCGGCTTGCCGCCGGGATTGAAATGACCGCCGGCGCTCATTGCGTCCGCGGCGCTGCAGTCGCCTTTCTCGTGAATGTGAAATCCGTGCGGACCCGGCGACAAGCCCGTGACGTTCGCGACAACGGTGACCTTGTCGCCTTTTTGCATGAACGTAACCGTGCCCGCTACGCTGTTGCCCGCCGTGGGCCTCAACGTCGCCGTCGCACTCATTTGCTGCGCCCAGGCCAACGCCGATACACCCAATGCCACGCCGATGGCAATTCCGATGCTTCGCAACTTCATTCGCCCGCTCCCGTTTTAGTGGACGCGCATGCGTCGTTGCGAAGCGCGCTATTGTTACCACCGCATCCATCATAAGCGAGCGCGGATGCATTGCCAATTCGCGCTACCTTCTGCTCTCTATGACGTCGGCATCGACTCCGCCCGAGCTCGCGGACGCTCTCCGTCGCGCCGCTGCAGCGCACGGCATGGGGCAGCTTGCCGAAGCGGAACGGCTTTATCGCTTCGTTCTGCAGACGAATCCCGATCGTTTCGATGCGTTACACGCGCTTGCGATCATCGTCGCTCAAAGGAAAAACTTCGGCGATGCCGATCGGCTCCTTCAACGCGTGCTCGCGATCGATCCGCAATCGGTCGATGCGCTTTCGAACCGGTCCAACGTGCAAAACGCGCTCGGGCAATTTTCCGATGCGCTCGCGAATGCCGATAGGGCGTTGCGCATCGATCCGGAACACGTCGGTGCTCTCTACAATCGAGGACTTGCACTTCAGCGGCAAAACCGCCATGCCGACGCCGTGTCGAGCTACGACCGGGCACTCGCGATCGCGCCGAACTTTGTGGAGGCACTGGTCAATCGCGGCGCGGCGCTGCTCGACCTGCAGCGCGACGACGAAGCGCTGACGAGCTTCGATCGGGCGTTGGGCATACGCAGTTCTCATGTCGAAGCGCTTTACAATCGCGGCCTCGCGCTGCAACGCCTGCGAAAGCACGTCGAAGCGATCGACAGCTACGAGCGTGCGCTTGCGCTGCGCAGCGATCTCCCCGAAGCGCTCAACAATCGCGGTTTCAATCTTCAATGTCTGCACCGTTACGAAGGGGCGCTCGAAAGTTACGACCGTGCGCTCGCGCTGCGGCCCGATTTCGCCGATGCGCTCTACAATCGCGGCGCCGCGCGATCGACAATCGGACGCTATGCCGAGGCAAGCGCCGATCTGGAACGCGCCCTTTCGCTGAACCCGGACCTTCCATACGCCGCCGGTGCGCTCTTGCACATGCGGATGTACATCTGCGACTGGCGCGACTACGAGCACGAGGCGACGCGCCTGCTCGCCGACGTCCGCGCGGGTAAACGCAGCGCCGAACCGCTGACGATCCTCAATATCTGCGATTCGGCGGCCGATCAGCTAATATGTGCGCGCACCTATGTCGACGACCGTTGGCCCGGAAATCCGCTGCCACTTTGGGACGGCGAGCGCTACGCGCATGAACGCATCCGCGTCGCCTACCTTTCGTCGGATTTTCACGACCACGCCGTCATGCATCTGCTGGCCGGGCTGTTCGAGCATCATGATCGAACGCGGTTCGACGTCGTCGCCGTCTCTTTTGGCGCCGATCCGCCGAGCGAAATGCGCGCACGTCTCAAGCGCGGATTCGAGCGCTTCATCGACGCGCGTGGCACAAGCGATGCCGATATCGCAAAACAATTGCGCGCGCTGGAGATCGACATCGCGGTCGACTTGAATGGTTTCACCGACAACGCGCGGACCGGCGTCCTGGCGCTTCGGCCTGCGCCGATCCAGGTGAATTATTTGGGTTATCCCGCGACGATGGGCGCGCCGTACATCGACTACATCATCGCGGATCGCGTGATCATTCCACACGAGCAACACGATGACTATGCCGAGAACATCGTCTACCTGCCCGACTGTTATCAGGTCAACGACGACGCGCGTCCCATCGCCGAACGCCGGTCATCGCGGATCGAGCATGGATTGCCCGAAACGGGTTTCGTGTTTTGCTCCTTCAACAACAACTACAAGATCACACCGCCGGTCTTCGACGTCTGGATGCGCCTGTTGAAGCGCATCGACGGAAGCGTCCTGTGGCTGTTCGAGGGAAACGCCGTTGCGCCGGACAATCTCCGGCGTGAGGCCGAGTCGCGCGGCGTGTCGCGGGAGCGGCTGGTTTTCGCGCCGAAAATCGCGCTTCCCGACCATCTCGCGCGCCATCGTCTCGCCGATCTCTTTCTCGACACCCAGCCTTGGAATGCGCACACGACCGCGAGTGATGCGCTATGGGCGGGGCTTCCGCTTCTGACGTGCGTGGGGACGACGTTCGCCGGACGCGTCGCGGCGAGCTTGCTCCATGCCGTTGGACTGGACGAGCTCGTCACGCCTTCCCTTGCCGAATACGAAAAACGGGCGCTCGCACTCGCCTGCGAGCCGGTCGTTCTCGCCGATCTGAAACAAAGGCTCGGGCGCAATCGCGACATTCATCCATTGTTCGATACCGATCGAAGCCGCCGCGCGATCGAAGCGGGTTACGTCGAGATGCATGCGCGGTATCGGCGGGGCGAAGCGCCGGCGAGCTTTGCCATTCCACCGTTAACGTGACTCAGCCTTCCGGCGTTTGTTCGCCTGCCGTGACCGCGAATGGCAATGCGTTCTCAGCGGGGGAAAGCGGACAAACCCAACGATCGTCATACGCGCACGATGGGTTGTAGGCAAAATTGAAGTCGAGAACGATCCGGTCGTCGTCGGCGCCCAAATCGGCCCCTTTGATCGTGTCGTAAAGATAGCGGCCGCCGCCGTA
>DASXPO010000066.1:0-4998 GCA_036493535.1 Casimicrobiaceae bacterium | reverse complement strand
GCATTGAAGTTCGTCGGCTGCTGGGCGCTCGTCCCGCTGAAGTCGATGGTCGCGGCGTGACGATCTCGATCGATGGCGATGCGCACGGCGATTTTCGCGCCACTGTCCATCGGGTATGCGTACGCGCCGTCTTTGAGCGCGTTGAGCACGCGCCGCACCGATGCTTCGGCGTTGTCCTGCACGTGGTTCATGTAAGCGCGCACGACCGGCAGACCGAAATGCGCGACCATTTTCGCGAGCTCGTCGGCGCCTTTCGCACACGCCGCCACCTGGGCACGAAGATCGGCGACGTTCTGATCGATGTTGCGCGCCGGATAGCGTCCTTCGCTCAAAGTTGCGCGTATCTCGGCATCGAGGAACCGACCCTCCGCGACGAGCTGCACGTTGTCGAGGAGCACGCCTTCTTCGTCGACATGCGTCGAGTCGGGCGGCATCGATCCCGGAGTGGTGCCGCCGATATCGGCATGATGGCCGCGCGATGCGACGTAGAACTCCGGTGCGGGATCCGCAGCGGAGAGAAACACCGGCGCGATCACGGTCACGTCGGGCAAATGCGTACCGCCGTTGTAGGGCGCATTCAGCACGTACGCATCGCCGGGACGCATCGCGCCGCCGCGGCGGTCGATGATCGTTTTCACCGACTCGCCCATCGATCCCAGGTGGACCGGCATGTGCGGCGCATTCGCGATCAGATTGCCGTCGACGTCGAACAGCGCGCACGAAAAGTCGAGCCGTTCCTTGATATTCACCGAGTACGCCGTATTGGCGAGCGTGACACCCATTTGCTCGGCGATCGCCATGAACAGATTGTTGAAGACCTCGAGCAGCACCGGATCGGCGGTCGTGCCGATGGCGTCGGCGCGGCGTGGCGGCACGATCCGCGTCATGACCAAATGGTCGAGCACGGTCAAGTTCGCGCGCCATCCCGGTTCGACGACCGTTGTCGCGTTGCGTTCGGCGATCACCGCCGGTCCGTCGATCGCATCGCCGGGTCGCAAATTTTCGCGCGCGTAGATAGCCGCGTCTGCGAATGCGCCGCCCATGTAGGCGCGACTGGTTTTCAGCGGCTCCAGCGGAACGGGTCGCTGCGCGAAGATTGGTTTTTCTTCCGCGGTGGAACGCGATTTTCCGATCGCTTCAACGGCGATCGCCTCGATGACCAGCGGCTTGTCCGGCATCAGGAAGCCGTACTGGCGCCGATAACGCGCTTCGAATGCTGCGATGATCGCCGCGACGCTCGACGCCGCCGCGAGCTCGATCGTCGTATCGGTGCCGTCGTACTTGACATGAAGCGTTCGCGTGCAGTCGATTCGCGAGGTTTGGACGCCCTGCTCCGCCACTTCGCCGCGTACGGCGGTTTCGAGCGTTTCGAACATCGGCTCGATCGCCGCGAGGGTTTTTTCCTCGAGTTGCGTTTCAACGGCTTGCGCCCGCAGCGCGCGCACGTCCGCGAGCCCCATCCCGTATGCCGACAGGACGCCGGCGAGCGGATGAATGAAAACGCGGGTCATGCCCAGCGCATCGGCAACGCGACACGCATGCTGTCCCGCCGCGCCGCCGAAGCAGCAGAGCGTGTACTCGGTAACGTCGTATCCGCGCTGTACGGAAATATGCTTGATCGCGTTCGCCATGTTCTCGACCGCGATGCTCAGGAAACCGTCGGCGATCTCTTCGGGCGTGCGCGCGATGCCGGTCTGGTCGGCGATCTCCTTGGCGAGCGCGGTGAATTTCGTGCGCACGATGGCGTCGTCGAGCGGCGCGTTGCCGTCGGGCCCGAACACCTTGGGGAAGAGGGTCGGATCGAGCTTGCCGACGATCACGTTGCAATCGGTGACCGTCAGCGGGCCGCCTCGACGATAAGCGGCAGGGCCGGGATTTGCGCCGGCGGATTCGGGACCGACCCGCAAGCGCGAGCCGTCGAACCAGCAGATCGAGCCGCCGCCTGCCGCCACCGTGTGAATGCGCATCATCGGCGCCCGCAAGCGCACGCCGGCGACTTCGGTCACGAAAGCACGTTCGTATTCGCCGGCCCAATGGGTGACGTCGGTCGATGTGCCGCCCATGTCGAAGCCGATGATACGATCGAATCCGGCAAGCCGCGACACTTCGACGGCGCCGACGATGCCGCCGGCCGGACCGGACAAGATCGCGTCCTTGCCTTGAAAAAGATGCGCATCGGTCAGGCCTCCCGAGCTCTGCATGAATTGCAGCGGAATCGCGGGACGATCGTCATCGCGAGACGACACAGGCCCTGCGAGCTCTTTCTCCACCTCATCGACGTAACGGCGCAAGATCGGCGACAGATAAGCATCGACGACTGTCGTGTCCCCACGCGAGATGAGCTTCATCAATGGGCTCACGGCATGCGAGACCGAAACCTGTGCAAAGCCCATTTGGCGGGCCAGCGCTGCCAGCGCCGCTTCGTGCTCCGTGTGGCGATAGCCGTGGACGAGCACGATTGCGACGGCGCGAATACCGGCGTCGTACGCGTCGCGCAGCGCCCTTTGCGCCGCGTCGATGTCGAGCGGACGCACGATGTCGCCATGCGCGCCGATGCGCTCGTCGACTTCGATCACGCGCTCGTAGAGCAACGCCGGCAGGTCGATGCGCCGCGTGAAGAGCTTGGGACGGTTTTGATAAGCGATCCGCAGCGCATCGGCGAACCCGCGCGTAATGATCAGCGCAGTGCGCTCGCCTTTGCGTTCGAGCAACGCATTCGTCGCGACGGTCGTTCCCATCTTGACGGCACCGATCGTCGCCGGCGGGATCGCCGCACCCGGCGCAATACCCAGGACGTCGCGGATCCCTTGCACGGCCGCATCGCGGTAGCGCTCGGGATTCTCGGACAAAAGTTTGTGCGCGATCAGATTGCCGTCGGGACGGCGTGCGACGACATCGGTGAATGTCCCGCCGCGATCGATCCAGAATTCCCAGCGCGCGTCGTTCGTGTTGGTGTCCATCTTGTCGATCGTCCGCCGTTATTTTGTCACGCGCGCAAAGCGCACCGGCCGCGGACCGCCCCACATGCGTTTTTGTGGTAAAAAACGGCGGATGAGAACGAGCCAGGAACGGCACGATCCCGCGACCCGCGCAGTCGCTGCCCACTATTCGGCCACGATGCGCACACCTTTCGCGGCGCTCGGAATCCGCAGCGACGGAGAAGCCGTCACCGGCGTCGCCTATCTTCCGGGTCGCACACGCGAGCAGGCACCATCCGATCGCATCGCGGCGCGCGCACTGCGCGAGATCGCGCGCTACTTGGACGATCCCGCATTCCGCTTCACCGTACCGATCCGCCCCGGGGGCACCGCGTTTCAGCGCCTTGTCTGGGATGCGATCGGCGCGATTCCGCTTGCCGAATCTCGAACCTACGGTGAAGTCGCGCGGGGCCTGCATTCCGCCGCGCGCGCGGTGGGGCAAGCGTGCGGCGCCAATCGCATCGCACTGATCATTCCGTGCCATCGCGTCGTCGGCAGTCGCGGATCGCTCGGCGGGTTCATGAGGACCGCAGGGTCGACCCAAGGTCCGAGCGCCCCCTCGGGGGGCAGCGCGGCGGCGAAGCCGCAAGCGTGGGGGGATGTCGATCGAACGGCGCAGGAGACTGAAGACCGCGATAGCCCGCTCGCGATCAAACGCTGGCTCCTCGCGCACGAGGGTTACCGGTTCGGCGCATGACGATCGCCATTCGATGGAGAAAGCGGCCGGACCCGCGCTGATCGACGCGTTCTGCGATCGTCTGTGGTTGCAGGACGGGCTCGCGGCGACCTCGCTCGCCAGTTACCGGCGCGATCTTTGCTCGTTCGATGCGTGGCTCCTCATCCGGGGCAAAGGGCTGCTTCGCGCCGACCGCGGCGATCTGGAAGCGTGGCTCGCCGATCAGTTCGCCGCGAAAGCCAAGGCGACCTCCGTCGCGCGGCGTCTTTCCGCGTTGCGCCGGTTCTATCGCCAGCAGCTCGAAGACGGCGGCGTGCGCGACGATCCGACCCTTCGCGTGCGCGCGCCGAAACGACCGCGCCGATTGCCGAAGTATCTTTCCGAGGCGCAGGTGGAGGCGCTCCTCGATGCACCGTTGGTCGACGGCCTGCTGGGGCTCCGCGATCGCGCGATGCTGGAAACGCTCTACGCGACGGGGTTGCGTGTCTCCGAGCTCGTCGGACTGACGCTCTCGCAGGTCGGGTTGAACGAAGGCGTCGTCCGCGTCATGGGCAAGGGCAGCAAGGAGCGGCTCGTCCCGCTCGGTGAGGAATCGATCGCCTGGCTCAATCGTTATCTGAAGCAAGCACGCCCGCTGCTCGCGGACTCCTCGAAGCATCAGCACGTGTTCCTGACGCAACGGCATGCGCCGCTGACACGCCAGGCGTTCTGGGCGCTGATCAAGCGGTACGCGCCTCGCGCCGGCATCGCGCGCGCCAAGCTCTCCCCGCACGTGCTGCGGCATGCGTTTGCGACGCATCTGCTGAACCATGGCGCCGATCTGCGCGTCGTGCAACTGTTGCTCGGTCACTCGACCATTACGACGACGACGATCTATACGCACGTGGCGCGCGAGCGCTTGAAGCAGCTGCACGCGCGTCACCATCCGCGCGGATGACGCGGCGTAGAATGCGCGCAACGACGAAAACGCTGCCGCGGTCGTCTCGACTGCGCGCGGCGGTGTCACAGGTCCCTTAACTCGTGTCCGCGCCGGGCTTGCTACGCCGTTACAGCGATCATCTGTTGCGCGGCGTCGGCCGCGCAGTGAGCCGCTCGCCCGGAATCGATTACCGCTGGCGCTCGTGGATGGAGCGCCTGTTCTTTTCGCGCTGTCAGGTCGTGCACGATCTGCCGCCGATCTTTCATTATTGGTCGAATCGCTATCTCCGGCCCAAGCTTGAAGCGCTCGGCGTGTCGGATCCGGATGATTTTTTCTTCCAGCATCTCCAACGCGCGTATGACGAAGGCGCCGGCGAGCGCCGCTTCGCGAGCGTCGGTGCAGGGAGCTGCGAGCTCGAGATCCGG
>DASXPO010000065.1:0-21682 GCA_036493535.1 Casimicrobiaceae bacterium | reverse complement strand
GTTACTCGGATTGCTGATCGCGTGCGTAGGACTCGGCAATCCGGCAGGCTTTCCGCGCTTCACGTTCGGCAGCGTCGAGCTTTTGGGCGGCATCGGTCTCATTCCGCTGATGATCGGCATGTTCGCGATCTCGGAAATTCTCCGCTTTGCCGTCGATCTGAATCCTCCGCTCAAAATTGTCGACCAGCCGATCGGCAACGTGTTCGCCGGCATGTGGAAACTCACGAAAAAATATCCGCTGCAGATTCTGCGCGGCAGCGCGCTCGGCACGCTGGTCGGCGCATTGCCGGGTGCCGGCGCGGATATTGCCGCATGGATGTCCTACGCGATCAGCAAAAAGATGTCGAAGGAGCCGGAGAAATTCGGCACCGGCCACGTCGAAGGCATCATCGAATCGGGATCGGCGAACAACAGCGCTCTCGCAGGCGCATGGATCCCGGCGCTGGTCTTCGGCATCCCGGGCGACTCGATCACCGCGATCGTGATCGGCGTCCTCTACATGAAGAACATGAACCCGGGTCCGACGCTTTTCACGCAGAACCCGCAGAACATTTACGCCGTCTATCTGCTGTTCATCGTGGCCAACCTGATCATGATTCCTCTCGGCTGGTCGTGCATAAAAGCGAGCAAGCGCATCTTGCAAGTACCGCGCAATATCCTGATGCCGGTGATCCTGGTGTTTTGCATCGTCGGCGCGTTCGCGATCAACAACACGTCGTTCGACATCGGCGTGATGCTGGTGGCCGGCATTGCGGGGTACGTGCTCGAAGAAAACGGCTTTCCGGTCGCGCCGGCGATTCTAGGCGTCGTCCTGGGCGGCATGCTCGAGGAAAACTTCATCTCGTCGATGATCAAGTCGGACGGCAATGTGTTGGGGTTCTTCGAGCGGCCATTGGCGGCGTCGCTTGGCGCCTTAACGCTTGCCGCGTGGTTCCTGCCGCCGCTGGTGCGGCGCCTGCGGCGGATCGCGGGTGCGTGAACGACGATTTACGCCCCAGCCATCGTCTCCGCCGTCACTTCCCATCCAGCTTCGATGCCGCCGGGGAGCATTTGGCCGCGATCTTCGCCGACTTCGGCCTCGATCAAGCGATTCAACTTATCATTCATCGCGATGACAATCTCACGGTGTTGGCCGATGCCGGTGGCGAGATTGCGCATTTCATGGGGGTCGGACTGCAGGTCGAACAATTCCACGTCGTTGTACTCGAGAAGATCTTCGAGCGTGGTCGGCTTGTTGTGCTGCTTCGGAGAAAAGTGGCGCGCGAATGTATAGCGCCCGTCGTAAACCGAGCGCACGGCGCCGCGCTTCATCATGTCGGGGCGGATGCCCGAATTCCGAATCTCCTTGGGATTCCCTCCGTCTTGCATATAGGCGACGGCTTTTTCCAGAAACTCGCCATCAAGGTAGGCGAACATGTTGTAGTTGAAGAGCACACCATCGTGGAGCAGGTTGACGTCGGCACGCTCGGGCAACGCGAGCAGAGAAGCGAAATTCTTCCCAGGCAACTGCTTCACCGTTGCCGGAAGCTTGTCCGCTGCGGCGCCGGTAAATGCCACCAGCGTTGGCGCGATGTCGACGTGCGACGTGATGCCTTTGCATTGTTTGCCGCCCGCATACGCAGGGTGCGCGACGATCAGCGGTACGTTGTTCTGCTCGCGATACGAGACCGCACCCTTGGCATGGAGCTGGTGGGCCCCGTCCATGTCGCCGTGATCGGCGGTTAGCACGACGATCGTCTTATTTGCGAGCCCCGCGGCATCGAGCTCGGAAAGCAAGGCCGCGATGTTGCGATCGACGTCGCGCATGCAATTCAGATAATAGTTGTGGCGGCGCCGCCAGCGCATCGCCTCGTTGGGAATATGGCCGACCAGCGCGTCGTGCGAACGAAGGAAGTCGCGGTGCGCAGGCGGACGGCCCGGTGCGTCGATCGCTTGGAAGTGACTTGCCGGCAGCTTGAATTCCCATTGTTTCGCATAAAGCGGATCGACGGGATCGCGCGCGACGTGCGTGATCCCGCGCTGCGCTTGCACCACGGTGCCTGGCGCATCGGTGTCGTAGAACATCACGTCATGTGGATTAACGAGGTTAACCGCGAGAAACCACGGCTTCCCTTGCGCCGCCAGCTCGCGCCCTTTGCCGCGAAGCCAACTCCCGCCCATCGCGGCGATCACGCCGTCGTGCAGGTAGCCGCCTTGCGTATGCGCAATGATGTCGCCGATACCGAAGTAGTCGGAAAAGCCGTACGCCTCCATTTCTTCCGTGAAGATCTTGGTCGGCGCGCCGAGCTTGTTGACGGTCTCGAACTCCTTCGTGAGATGCCATTTCCCCTTGTACGCGGTGTAGTAGCCCACTTCCCTCAGCATGTCCCCCATCGTGGGGATCTCGGTGGACATGCTGGTGATCCACGGAAAATTCGTGTTGTCGAACATCCGCGTCTGTTGGATGTGCTGTCCGGTGTAAACCACCGAACGGGACGGCGTGCACACGCACGAATTGATCGTGTGGTTGACGAACGTCGTCCCCTGTTTCATCAGTCGCTCGTGCGCGGGAAGCCGATAATCCGGCGGAAGCTCCCCCGGTTTGAAGTACCGTTCCTGATCGACGAGGATGAACAGGATGTTGTACGGACCTGCGCCACCTGAGGCTCGGGTGGCGTTCGACGCGTCAGTGGTTGCGTCGGTCGCCTCCGCGCCGAGGCCAAGCCCGATCGTCATGGCCCCCAATCCGGCGGCACGCAAGAAGCTGCGGCGTGACGCATCATGGCGCAAATATTCGTTGTCCATGCTTGTTTTCTCCCTGTGGTCGGCGCGGTCTCTCGGACCGGTTCTTCGCGGCAATAGACTCTCACGAGCGCACGCATTTTGGAGACACGACTTAACGCTCGCTTAAATTCAACCGTCGCAACCCGCGAAGCTGCGTTTGCCTATCCGGCCCTGCGGTGCTGTCCTGCTGAAGCCGGCCACTCAGATCGTGCAACGGATGAGGATACTTAAGCCGCGTTGACCCGCTCTGACGCAGCGCGGTAAAATCCGAAGGTTTTGGTCGGTAGCGTCGTTAGGCTGGGGCGCTCCATTTTGGCGCGTGGGCGCGGATGGTGACGAATGCGCGAGAAGCTCGTCGTCGGTAATTGGAAGATGAACGGCGGGCTTGCCAGCAACGCGCGTCTGCTCGACCGCCTCACGTCGGAATGGCGGCCATCCGAAGGTCGCAGCCTCGCGGTGTGCGTTCCCTTCCCCTATCTCGGACAGGCGCAGGCGGCGCTCGGGGGCACGTCGATCGCATGGGGCGCGCAGGATGTCAGCGCGAGCCCGTCCGGGGCGTTCACGGGTGACGTGGCGGCGGGCATGCTCGTCGAATTCGGTTGTCGTTACGTATTGGTCGGGCATTCGGAACGACGGCAGATCCACGGCGAGAGCGATCGCGACGTGGCAGCAAAAGCGAAAGCCGCGCTCGACGCGAGGCTGACGCCGATTGTGTGTGTCGGTGAAACGCTTGCGGAGCGCGACGCCGGGACGACGGAAGCGGTGGTCATGCGGCAGCTACGCGCCGTCGTCGACGCGCTCGGACCGGAGCTTCAAAAGATCGTTCTGGCCTACGAGCCGGTCTGGGCGATTGGAACGAGGCGTACGGCAACGCCGGCACAAGCGCAGGAAGTCCATGCGCTATTGCGTGCGGCGCTGGCGAAGTCCGACGCGCCGGACGTCCGTATTCTTTATGGCGGCAGCGTCAAGGCCGCGAATGCGGCGGCACTGTTTGCGATGCCCGACGTCGACGGCGGATTGGTCGGCGGCGCATCGCTCGACGCCAACGAATTTTTAGCGCTTGCGCGCGCGTGATAGGCAAATGAGAGTCACATGAGGCGCGCATGAACAGAGGATTGTTGAGATGACTTGGCTGGAACCGGCGGTACTCGTGCTGCATCTCATCATCGCGGCCGCGGTTTG
Organism: Casimicrobiaceae bacterium; assembly: GCA_036493535.1. Taxonomy (GTDB): domain Bacteria; phylum Pseudomonadota; class Gammaproteobacteria; order Burkholderiales; family Casimicrobiaceae; genus VBCG01. The sequence continues at coordinate 17,737 of DASXPO010000065.1, read as the reverse complement.
CGGATTCGTGCTGATGCAACACGGGAAGGGTGCCGACATGGGCGCCGCGTTCGGCAGTGGATCATCGGGCAGCTTGTTCGGCGCCGTGGGTTCGGCGAACTTCCTGTCGCGAACGACGGCGGTCCTCGCCACGATTTTTTTCCTGACCAGCATCGGACTCACATTTTTCGGAACGATGCACGGCAAGCCGCAGGGCGTGATGGAGCAGGGCGTCATGGAGAAGACGGTTCCGCCGCCGAAGGCGAGCGATGTTCCGGCGCCTGCCGGCACACCGGGCGAAGTTCCCGGCACGCCCTCCGGTGCAGCGCCCGCGGCGCCTAGCGGAACATCGACGCCGGGGGAAGTTCCAAAGTGACGTGTGGCGCGAAGCGACGCCCGTCATTGTGAGTGTAGGCGAGGGATCTGCTGGTTTCGTTACTGCTGGAGCAGCAGACGTGCCGACGTGGTGAAATTGGTAGACACGCTGTCTTGAGGGGGCAGTGGCGTAAGCCGTGGGAGTTCGAGTCTCCCCGTCGGCACCAGCGCGACTTGTTTGACGATCGGACTATGGAGCTGCAAGTGTTCGGAAGGCTGCAATCTTCCAGGTGAAGTCGGACGAAATCGGTGGTTGAACAATGAAAGCCGTGACCCACGGGCGGCGCGAGCTCTGACAGTGCTGGAACAGTACTTTCCCATCCTCCTTTTCATCGTGTTCGGACTCGGGCTCGGTCTCCTGATGGTCGGCGCCGGCTCGTTGGTGTCGCCGAACCGTCCTGATCCGGAAAAACTGTCGCCCTATGAATGCGGATTCGAGGCCTTCGAAGACGCGCGCATGAAGTTCGACGTCCGCTATTACCTGATCGCGATCCTGTTCATCCTCTTCGACCTCGAGATCGCATTTCTCTTCCCATGGGCCGTCGTGCTGCCCGAAATCGGCTTTTTCGGCTTTGCATCGATGATGGTGTTCTTGCTGATTCTGGTAGTCGGCTTCATATACGAATGGAAAAAGGGCGCGTTGGAGTGGGAATGAATTGACATGGCGATCGAAGGGGTACTCGAAAAGGGCTTCGTGACCACGACGCTCGACAGTGTCATCAATTGGGCGCGCAACGGGTCGATGTGGCCGATGACGTTCGGTCTCGCATGCTGTGCCGTCGAGATGATGCACGCCGGCGCATCGCGCTACGACCTCGATCGCTTCGGCGTCGTGTTTCGGCCGAGTCCGCGGCAATCCGACGTGATGATCGTCGCCGGCACGCTGTGCAACAAGATGGCGCCGGCGCTCCGCAAGGTCTACGACCAGATGGCTGAGCCGCGCTGGGTGATCTCGATGGGCTCGTGCGCCAACGGCGGCGGTTACTATCACTATTCGTACTCGGTCGTGCGCGGCTGCGACCGCATCGTCCCGGTCGATATTTACGTCCCCGGCTGCCCGCCGACTGCCGAAGCGTTGCTCTACGGCATCGTGCAACTCCAGAACAAGATCTGGCGGACCAATACGATCGCCCGCTGATGGCTGGAACCATCGACACGCTCTCTGCCGCGCTTTCAAGCGCGCTCGGCGATCGGATCAAGAGCGCGATCGTCGCGTTGGGCGAAGCGACGATCGTCATCGCCGCCGACACGATGATCGAGACGTTCGCCGCGCTTCGCGATCATTCCGATCTTCGCTTCGATTTACTGCTCGACGTGTGCGGCGTCGACTATCGCGACTACGGCGGTGCCACCACGGTGTGGCAAGGACCTCGTTACGCGGCCGTCTATCACTTGCGCTCGCTGCCGCACAATCGCCGCTTACGCGTCCGCGTGTTTGCGCCCGACGACGAGTTTCCGGTGCTGTCGAGCGTCGTGGGACTTTGGCCGTCCGCAAATTGGTTCGAGCGCGAAGCGTTCGATCTCTACGGCATCGTGTTCACCGGTCATCCGGACTTGCGCCGCTTGCTGACCGACTATGGTTTCGTCGGCCATCCGTTTCGCAAGGACTTCCCGCTGTCGGGCCATGTCGAGATGCGTTACGACCCGGAGCAGCGGCGCGTCATTTATCAGCCGGTGACCATCGAGCCGCGCGAAGTCACGCCGCGGATCGTGCGCGAGCCGCAATACGGCGAACGCGAATGAAACGACCCCCACGCTCGCTGCTATCGCAATATCGCGGAGGGCCGGCTTTGCATAGCCGGCCCGTGTCGCGGGCGCGGAGCAGTGCTCCGCGAAATCCCCGCGCCACCCCCCCGAGGGGGCGCAGTCAGTCCCTCGGGGCGGCCCTTCGGAACTGACTCGATATCGATGGCCGAGATCCGCAACTACACGATGAATTTCGGGCCGCAGCATCCGGCGGCGCATGGCGTATTGCGGCTCGTGCTCGAGCTCGACGGCGAAGTGCTCGTCCGCGCCGATCCGCATATCGGCCTTTTGCATCGGGGCACGGAAAAGCTGGCCGAGTACAAGACGTGGATACAGTCGCTGCCGTACATGGATCGATTGGACTACGTGTCGATCATGCCGAACGAGCATGCGTACTGCCTCGCCGTCGAGCGGCTGTTAGGGCTGGACGTGCCGATTCGCGCGCAATACATCCGCGTGATGTTCGACGAGCTGTCGCGCATCCTGAATCACCTGCTGTGGCTCGGCGCCCATGCGCTCGACGTCGGCGCGATGACGCCGTTCCTCTACTGCTTTCGCGAGCGTGAAGACCTGATGGACGTCTACGAGGCGGTTTCCGGCGCGCGTCTGCACGCCGCCTATTACCGTCCGGGGGGCGTTTATCGGGATCTGCCCGACACGATGCCGCAATACACGGTGACGCACGGGCGCAACGCGAGAGAGATCGAGCGGATGAACGCGAATCGGCAAGGGTCCGTTCTCGACTTCATCGAGGATTTCACGCGACGATTTCCCGGTTACGTCGACGATTATGAAACGCTGCTCACCGAGAACCGCATCTGGAAGCAGCGGACGGTCGGCATCGGCGCCGTCTCCGCGGAACGCGCAGTCGCGCTCGGCTTCACCGGAGCGATGCTGCGCGGCTCCGGCGTGCCTTGGGATTTGCGCAAAAAGCAGCCGTACGCTGTCTACGACCGAATGGATTTCGACATTCCCGTCGGCATGAATGGCGATTGCTACGATCGTTATCTGGTGCGTGTCGAAGAGATGCGGCAGGCTAACCGCATCGTCAAACAGTGCATCGAGTGGCTGCGCGCGAACCCGGGACCGGTGATCACGGCGAATCACAAGGTGGCGCCGCCGACGCGCGAGGAAATGAAGGAGAACATGGAAGAGCTGATTCATCACTTCAAGCTCTTCAGCGAAGGCTTCCACGTACCGGCGGGCGAGGTCTATGCGGCAGTCGAGGCGCCGAAAGGCGAGTTCGGCGTCTATGCGATTTCCGACGGCGCCAACAAGCCGTATCGGTTGAAGCTGCGTCCACCTGACTTTCCCCATCTCGCCGCCCTCGACGAAATGTCGCGTGGTCATATGATCGCCGACGTCGTGGCGATCATTGCGACGCAGGACATCGTTTTTGGATCGATCGATCGATGAGCGCCGCCGATCGCGACGAGAGAACGATCGCGCTCGGCGCCGACGCGCGCGCGAAAATCGACCGCGAAATCGCCAAGTACCCGCCGGGACAGAAGCGCTCCGCCGTCATCGCTGCGCTCGCTGTCGTGCAGGACGAGTACGGATGGCTGCCGACCGAAGCGATGGATGCCGTCGCGCGCTATCTCGATATGCCGCCGGTCGCCGTGTATGAAGTCGCGTCGTTCTACGCGATGTTCAACATCGAGCCGACCGGCCGTTTCAAGCTGACGATTTGCACGAACCTCCCATGCGCATTGCAGGGCGCGAGCGCGGCCACCGCGCATCTCAAGCGCAAGCTCGGCATCGACTTCAATGAAACGAGCGCAGACGGCCTTTTCACGTTGAAGCAGGGCGAATGCTTCGGCGCTTGCGGGGATGCGCCGGTCGTGCTCGTCAACAACAAGCGGATGGAGTGCTGGATGCACGCCGACAAGCTCGATGCGCTTCTCGGTGAGTTGACCGAAAAGGCCGCGACAGCGAAATGAACGCGCCGTCCGAATTCCTGGATTACGGTCCGGACGCCGTGCTGATGGCCGGCTTGAACGGGCGCAATTGGCGGCTCGCCGATTATGTCGCGCGTGGCGGCTATGAGGCATTCAAAAAAATTCTTGCGGACAAGATTCCACCCGAGCAGGTCATCGCCGAAGTCAAGAAGTCGGCATTGCGCGGCCGCGGCGGGGCCGGCTTTCCGACCGGACTCAAATGGAGCTTCATGCCGCGGCAGTTTCAGGGCGAGAAATATCTGGTCTGCAATTCGGACGAGGGCGAGCCGGGCACGTTCAAGGATCGTGACCTGCTTCGCTACAACCCGCATGCGGTCTTCGAAGGCATGGCGATCGGCGCGTACGCAATGGGCTGCGCGCGCGGCTACAACTACGTTCACGGCGAGATCTGGGACATCTACGAGCGTTGCGAGGAAGCGCTGTCAGAAGCGTATGACGCCGGCTTGTTCGGCGACGACATACTGGGCAGCGCCTTCTCGTTCCAGCTTCGCAATCACCACGGCTACGGCGCATACATCTGCGGTGAGGAAACCGCGATGCTGGAATCGCTCGAAGGCAAAAAAGGCTTTCCGCGCTTCAAGCCGCCGTTTCCCGCGAACTACGGTCTTTATGGCAAGCCGACGACGATCAACAACACCGAGACGTTCGCGGCGGTGCCCTGGATCATGCGCAACGGCGGCGAATGGTTCCTGAATCTCGGCTTGCCGAACAACGGCGGCACGAAGATCTTTTCGATCTGCGGCGACGTCGCGCGGCCGGGCAACTACGAAATCCGGCTGGGAACGCCATTCGAGCAACTGTTGGCATTGGCGGGCGGCGTGCGCGGCGGCAAGAAGCTGAAAGCGGTGATTCCGGGCGGCTCGTCGGCGCCGGTTCTGCCCGCAGACCTGCTGATGAGCCTGACGATGGACTATGACTCGATTGCCAAGGCCGGCTCGATGCTCGGTTCCGGCGCGGTGATCGTGATGGACGAGACGCGCTGCATGGTGAAAAGCCTGCTGCGGCTTTCGTACTTCTATTACGAAGAGTCGTGCGGACAATGCACGCCGTGTCGCGAGGGTACCGGTTGGCTGTGGCGCATGGTCAATCGGATCGAGCACGGCGAAGGTCGCGACGAAGATTTGAATGTGCTGGCCTCGGTCGCCGACAACATTCAGGGCCGCACGATCTGCGCGCTCGGCGACGCCGCGGCGCTGCCCGTCAAGAGTTTCCTCAAACATTTCCGCGCGGAGTTCGAGCAGCACATCGCCAACAAGTCCTGCGTCGTGCCGCCCTACGAATAAGCCCGACATCGCATGCTGAATCTCGAAATCGACGGCAAGGCTGTGCAAGTCCGCAACGGCGCGACCGTGATGGATGCGGCGAACCAGCTCGGCATCTACATCCCGTATTTCTGCTATCACAAGAAGCTTTCGATCGCGGCGAATTGCCGGATGTGCCTGGTCCACGTCGAGAAGGCGCCCAAGGCGCTGCCGGCGTGTGCAACGCCCGCGACCGAAGGGATGAAAGTCTGGACGCATTCAGACCAGGCCATCGCGGCGCAAAAGAGCGTGATGGAGTTCCTGCTCATCAACCATCCGCTCGATTGTCCGATTTGCGATCAGGGCGGCGAATGCCAATTGCAGGATCTTGCCGTCGGCTACGGCGGCTCGTCGTCGCGCTATCGCGAAGAGAAGCGCGTCGTGTTTCGCAAGTACCTGGGGCCGCTGGTCGCTGCCGAGGAGATGACGCGCTGCATCCAGTGCACGCGCTGCGTTCGCTTCACCCAGGAGGTTGCCGGGTTCATGGAGCTTGGCATGGTCGGCCGCGGAGAGCATGCCGAGATCGTTTCATTCATCGGCAAAACCATCGATTCGGAGCTGTCCGGAAATACGATCGATCTCTGTCCGGTTGGAGCGCTCACGTCGCGCCCATTCCGGTTCACTGCGCGCCCGTGGGAGCTGACGCGCCGGCGCAGCGTCTCGCCCCATGATGGACTCGGCAGCAATTTGATCGTGCAGGTGAAGGTCGATCGCGTGATGCGCGTGCTGCCGTTCGAGAACGAGGCGATCAACGAATGCTGGCTCTCCGATAAGGATCGCTTCTCGTACGAGGCGCTGAATTCCGAAGAGCGGCTCAATTCGCCGATGATCAAGCGCAGCGGCGAGTGGAAAACGGTCGATTGGCAGACGGCGCTCGAGTACGTCGCGAACGGATTGTCGGAAGTTGTTGCCAAGCACGGCGCCGAAGCGGTCGGCACGCTCGCTTCTCCTCATTCGACGCTCGAAGAACTTGCGCTCGCCGCGCGTTTGACGCGGGCGCTCGGCAGCGACCACATCGATTTTCGTCTGCGGCAAACGGACTTTCGCGACGCCGGCAAGCGTTCCGGCATTCCATGGCTGGGAATGCCGATTGCCGATATCAATTCGCTCGACCGCGCGCTCGTCGTCGGCAGCTTCCTGCGTAAAGACCATCCGCTGATTGCGCAGCGCCTGCGCCAGGCGGCCAAGAAGAACGCTGAAGTGTCCTCGGTCAATTCGGTCGACGACGACTGGCTGCTGCGCGTTGCGCACAAGTCGATCGTCGCGCCGTCTCTTTGGCCGTTAGCCCTCGCGGAAATCGTCGTCGCAGCCGCGGAGCGCGCCGGCAAGGCGGCGCCCGACGCGCTGGCCGGTGTCGCGCCGTCGCGCGAGGCGCAAGCGATTGCCGCGAGCCTGCTATCCGGGACCAAGCGGGCGGTGTTCCTCGGCAATGCCGCGGTCCAGCATGCGGACGCGACGCAGATCGGGGGACTGGCGCAAGCGTTGTGCGAAATCAGCGGGGCAACGCTCGGTGTGCTGACCGAATCGGCGAACACGCTCGGCGGCTATCTCGCGCATGCAATGCCGGAGCGCGGCGGGCTCGATGCGCAGGCGATGCTCGCGGATCCGCGGCGCGCTTATCTGTTGCTGCACGTCGAGCCCGAACTCGATTGCGCAAATCCGGTGGCGGCGCGCGCGGCGCTGGAGAAGGCGGAATTGGTCGTGGTGATGAGTCCTTTCAAGCACGGTGTCGCCTACGCCGACGTGCTGCTTCCGATTGCGCCATTCAGCGAGACACCCGGCACGTTCGTCAATTGCGAAGGGCGCGTACAAACGTTCCAGGCCGTCGTCTATCCGCGCGCCGAAGCGCGTCCGGCGTGGAAAGTGCTGCGTGTGTTGGGAACCCTCTTGCGTCTTCCGGATTTTGACCTCGATACATCCGAAGTCATCCGTGACGCCGTATTGGGTGAGGGACCTGTCGAGGCGCGGCTCAACAACGCGGCCACAGTCGCGATCGAGCGACCGTCGACCATGCCTGCGCCCCTCGAGCGCGTCGCCGACGTACCGATCTATTTCGCGGATCCGCTCGTGCGCCGAGCGACGCCGCTGCAGCAAACCGCCGATGCTCGGCCGCCCAAAGCGCGCATGCATCGCTCGTTGCTGGACAAGCTCGGTTTGATCGAGGGCGCGCAGGTCAAGGTCAAGCAGGGTCGCGGTGAAGCCGTTCTCGCGGCGGCGGTCGATGCGGCGGTTCCACCCGGCGTCGTTCGCATCGCCGCTGCGCACGCTTCGACGTGCGGGCTCGAAGGCCTGTCCGGGCCGGTGACGGTGGAAAAAGCGTGATGCGCGGACGCGATTAATGGTCGAACAACACGTCCTCAACGCCTTCGCATCGATCTGGGGTCCGTATTGGGACCCGGTGTGGTCGTTCGTCCGTCCGGTGTGGCCGGGAATCTGGACGCTGGCGAAGATCGTCGCCATCGCGATTCCGTTGATCATCTCGGTGGCCTACTTGACGCTCGCCGAACGGAAGGTCATCGGCTGGATGCAGGTGCGCATCGGGCCGAATCGCGTCGGCCCGTTCGGCTTGCTGCAGCCGTTCGCCGACGTGTTGAAAATGTTGTTCAAGGAGATCGTCGTTCCGACGGGCGCGAACCGATGGCTCTTTTTCATCGCGCCGATGCTCTCGCTTGCGCCCGCGCTCGCCGCGTGGGCGGTGGTTCCGTTCTCCGAGTCGCTCGTGCTGTCCAACGTCAACGCGGGCCTGTTATACATCCTCGCGATGACGTCGATGGGCGTCTACGGAATCATTCTCGCCGGCTGGGCGTCAAATTCGAAGTATGCGTTCCTCGGTTGCCTGCGCTCCGCCGCGCAAATCGTTTCCTATGAAATCGCGATGGGCTTCGCGCTCGTCGGCGTCCTGATGGTCGCAAACACGCTGAATCTCGGCGACATCGTTCGCGGCCAGGAGGGCGGCGCATCGCACTGGTATTTATGGCCGCTGCTGCCGCTGTTCGTGGTCTACCTCGTTTCAGGGATTGCCGAGACCAATCGCCATCCGTTCGACGTGGCCGAAGGGGAATCCGAAATCGTCGCGGGCTTTCACGTCGAGTATTCGGGAATCATGTTCGCGCTGTTCTTCCTGGCCGAATACATGAACATGATCCTGGTGTCGGCGCTGGCTTCCGTGATGTTCCTCGGCGGCTGGCTTGCCCCGCTGCCGATTCTGAACGACGTCGCAATATTCGGCGAGCATCCGTTCGGTGACGGCATTCTGTGGCTGGGGCTCAAGGTCGCAGCCGTGTTGTTCATGTTCTTATGGGTCCGCGCGACGTTTCCGCGTTATCGCTACGACCAGATCATGCGGCTCGGCTGGAAGGTTTTCATTCCAGTGACGCTCGTGTGGATCGTCTTCCTCGGCGTGATGATGCAGACGCGCTGGGCCTATCTCTTCCACTAGAGATGACGACCCCCACGCTCGCTGCTTCGCAGCTTCGCTGCCCCCTGAGGGGGCGCAATTTCCGCCACGGGGCGGCCCTGCGGCGGACATGGTGGACCCCCACGCTCGCTGCTTCGCAGCTTCGCTGCCCCCCGAGGGGGCGCAATTTCCGCCTTGGGGCGGCCCTGCGGCGGACATGGTCGACCCCCACGCTCACTGCGTTCGCTGCCCGCAGAGGGGGAGTACGCCTCCCTTGGGGCGGCCCGGCGGGAGGCGCCTGATCATCATGCTTTCGCGCATTCGCGATCTCTTCGGCACGTGGCTTCTCCTCGAGCTCTTTCAGGGGCTGCGGCTTACCGGGCGTCATCTGTTCCAGCGGAAAGTCACTGTGCTGTTCCCCGAGGAGAAGACGCCGCAGGGTCCACGCTTCCGCGGGCTGCATGCGTTGCGGCGGTATCCGAACGGCGAGGAGCGCTGCATCGCCTGCAAGCTCTGCGAAGCGATCTGTCCCGCGCTGGCAATCACGATCGAGTCGGAGCCGCGCGCCGACGGCACGCGGCGCACGACGCGCTACGACATCGACCTCACGAAGTGCATTTTCTGCGGCATGTGCGAGGAGAGCTGCCCCGTCGACTCGATCGTCGAGACCCGTATCCTCGAATATCACGGCGAGCGCCGCGGCGATCTCTATTACACGAAGGAGATGCTGCTGGCGATCGGCGATCGCTATGAAGCACAGATCGCCGCTGACCGCGCGGCCGACGCGAGATATCGATGAGCATCGATAAGCAATGACGTTCTTCACGTTCACCTTCTACGTGTTCGCGGCGATCCTCGTTTTCGCCGGGCTCCGCGTCATTACCACGCGCAATCCCGTGCATGCCGCACTCTGGCTCGTGCTGGCGTTTTTCACTTCCGGCGCGATCTGGTTGATGCTGCAGGCCGAGTTCCTCGCGATCGCGCTGGTGCTGGTCTATGTCGGTGCGGTGATGGTGCTGTTCCTGTTCGTCGTGATGATGCTCGACGTGAACTTCGACAGCCTGCGCAAGCAATTCCGCAGCTATTTGCCGCAGGGCGTCATCGTCGGAGCCCTCGTGCTGCTCGAGATGACGTTGGTCGTGGTGTCGAGCGCGATCGGCGGCAGCGAGGCGCCGCCGCTGCCCACTGGCAGCAATACCAAGGCGCTCGGCCAACTGCTCTACGTCGATTACGTCTACCCGTTCGAGATCGCGGCGGTCGTGCTGCTCGTCGCCATCATCGCCGCAATCGCATTGACGCATCGGAAGCGCAAGGCCACCCGGTATCAAGATCCAGCGGTGCAGGCGAGGGTTCGCCGCGAGGATCGCGTGCGGATCGTCCAAATGCCGGCCGAAAAAGGTTGAGATAAGTTCCGCCGGCTTGTTAGGGGAGCTGGGCTTCCAGAGCCCGCGATAAGAAGAAGGAGAAGCGATGTCGATCTTGGCGACGCCCACACTGGCCCATTACCTGGTATTGGGCGCGATCCTCTTCGCGATCGCAATGGCGGGCATTTTCATCAACCGTCGCAACGTCATCATCATGTTGATGGCAATCGAGTTGCTGCTTCTCTCGGTCAATCTGAACTTCATCGCCTTTTCCCGCTATCTCGGCGACATGCAGGGGCAGGTGTTCGTCTTTTTCATCTTGACCGTTGCCGCGGCGGAATCGGCGATCGGCCTCGCGATCCTCGTTCTGTTGTTCCGCAACGTCGGCTCGATCGACGTCGAAGATCTCGACGCGCTCAAAGGGTAATCGGACGTGACGACGCCAGCGCTCTACCTGATCGTTCCCCTTGCGCCGCTCGCGGCGGCGATCATCGTCGGACTGTTCGGGCCGAAGCTCGGCCGTTCGATATCGCATTCGCTTTGTATCGCCGGCGTCGCGGTATCGACGATTGCATCGTATTTCGTCTGGCGCGATATCGGCGGCCATACATTCAACGGCGACGTCTACGTGTGGCTGCAATCGGGCGGACTCAAGCTTGCGATCGGCTTCCTGATCGATCCGCTGACGGCGACGATGATGCTGGTCGTCTCCTTCGTGTCGCTGATGGTGCACGTCTACACCATCGGCTACATGGCAGACGATCCCGGCTACACGCGCTTTTTCGCCTATATCTCGCTCTTCACGTTCTCGATGCTGATGCTCGTGATGAGCAACAACTTCCTGCAACTCTTCTTCGGCTGGGAAGCGGTCGGGCTCGTGTCGTATTTGCTGATCGGCTTCTGGTACACGCGCGAGTCCGCGATCTACGCGAACCTGAAGGCGTTCCTCGCCAATCGGGTTGGCGACTTCGGCTTCGTGCTCGGCATCGGCTTGGTCCTCGCATACTTCGGCACCCTGGATTACGCGCCGGTGTTCGCGCACGCAAAGGACTTCGAGACCGCGACGCTTCCCATCGGCGGGACGGCGACGTGGTCGCTGATGACCGTCATCTGCGTCTGCCTGTTCATCGGCGCAATGGGCAAAAGCGCGCAAGTGCCGTTGCACGTCTGGTTGCCCGATTCGATGGAAGGCCCGACGCCGATCTCCGCGCTGATCCATGCCGCAACGATGGTCACGGCGGGCATCTTCATGGTCGCGCGAATGAGCCCGTTGTTCGAGCTCTCGGATGTCGCGCTGTCCTTCGTCACCGTCATCGGCGCAACGACGGCGTTGTTCATGGCGTTCCTCGGCATCGTGCAAAACGACATCAAGCGAGTTATCGCCTACTCGACGCTGTCGCAATTGGGCTACATGACCGTCGCGCTCGGCGTTTCCGCGTATTCCGCGGCGATGTTCCATCTGACGACCCACGCGTTCTTCAAGGCGCTGCTGTTCCTGTGCGCAGGCTCGGTCATCATCGCGCTCCACCACGAGCAGGACATGCGCAAGATGGGCGGTCTTGCGAAGTACATGCGGATCACCTGGATCACCGCGATCATCGGCTCGCTTGCACTCGCAGGGGTGCCGCCGTTTGCCGGATTCTTCTCCAAGGACGCGATCATCGAGGCGACGCACTTCTCGACGATTCCGGGCCACGGCTACGCCTATTTCGCGGTAACGGCCAGCGTCTTCCTGACTGCTTTCTACTCATTCCGCCTTCTGTTCCTGACCTTCCATGGCCCCGAGCGCTTTGCGCAGGCGGGTCACGACGAGGACCCTGCACACGACGCGTCGCCGTCCGCGGGCGCGGGACCCGACGCGCATCACGAGGAGCATGGTCCTCCGAAAGAATCACCCTGGGTCGTTACGGTTCCGCTCATTCTGCTGGCCATTCCGTCGGTGATTGTCGGCTGGATGTACATCGAGCCGATGACGGTCGGAAGCTATTTCGGTTCGTCGATCGTCGTTCGGCCCGAGCACCAAGCGATCGCAGAAATGCAGGCGGAATGGCACGGCGTTGCGGAATTCATTCGACACGGCGTGTTGTCGCTGCCGTTCTGGCTCGCCGTCGCCGGCATCGTCGCCGCCTGGTACTGCTACATCGTCAATCCGGCATTGCCGGCGCGCCTGCAAAAAATGGCCGGCGGCCTCTACACCCTTCTCGAGAACAAGTATTACTTCGATAAGTTCAACGATTGGTTCTTTGCCGGCGGCTTTCGCAAGATCGGGACAACGGCATCCAACGTCGGCGATCGAACGATCATCGACGGTTGGATGGTCAATGGATCCGCGCGGCTCGTCGCGTGGACTTCCGCGCTGATGCGCCAGCTTCAAACCGGCTACATCTATCACTACGCGCTGTCGATGGTCGCAGGCGTCGTCGTGATGCTGTGGTGGTGGATCTGGGTCGTGCGTTGACCCGGCGATGATGCCCTATCTTTCGCTCGCCGTTTGGGTGCCGATCGTCGCGGGCTTGCTCGCGCTTGCGTTCGGACGCGATCGCGAGCCGGGCCCGGTGCGCTGGATCGCGCTTGTCGGCGCGGTGGCCGGTTTCCTCGTCACGGTTCCGCTCTACACGCAGTTCAACACAGCAACAAGCGCGATGCAGTTTGTCGAGATGGCCGAGTGGATTCCGCGCTTCGGCATCCACTATCACCTGGGCGTCGACGGCATTTCGGTGCTGTTCATTCTGCTCAACAGCTTTGTCACGGTGCTGGTGGTGTGGGCGGGCTGGGAAGTCATCACGACGCGCGTCTCGCAGTACATGGGCGCATTCCTGATCCAGTCGGGGCTCATCAACGGCGTGTTCGGCGCGCTCGACGGCATTTTGTTCTACTTTTTTTTCGAGTCCATGCTGATTCCGATGTATCTGATCATCGGCGTCTGGGGCGGCCCGAATCGCATGTATGCGGCGATCAAGTTCTTTCTGTACACCCTCGTCGGATCGCTGCTGACTCTGGTTGCGCTGATCTATCTCTATTCGGTGTCGGACAGCTTCGAGATTCTCGATTGGTTTCAGGTTCCGCTCTCGCTCAACACGCAAATCCTGCTGTTCGTCGCGTTCTTTCTCGCCTTCGCCGTCAAGGTCCCGATGTGGCCGGTGCACACGTGGCTTCCGGACGCCCACGTCGAAGCGCCGACGGGCGGCTCGGTCGTTCTCGCGGCTATCACGCTGAAGGTCGGCGGTTACGGCTTCGTGCGCTTCGTGCTGCCGATCCTGCCCGACGCATCCCGCTATCTCGCCGGCTTTGTCATCGCGCTCTCGCTGATCGCAATCGTCTACATCGGCTTCGTCGCCCTCGTGCAAGCCGACATGAAAAAGCTGATCGCGTATTCATCGATCTCGCACATGGGCTTCGTCACGCTCGGCTTCTTTCTATTCAGCCAACTCGGCGTCGAAGGCGGCTTGGTGCAGATGATCTCGCACGGCTTCGTCTCCGCGGCCCTGTTCCTGTGCGTGGGCGTGATGTACGACCGGCTGCACAGCCGATTGATCTCCGACTACGGCGGTGTCGTCAACACAATGCCGAAATTCGCCGCGTTCATGATGCTTTTCGCGATGGCCAACTCCGGATTGCCGGCAACCTCGGGATTCGTCGGCGAATTCCTCGTCGTGCTGGCCTCGGTCAAGGTGAATTTCTGGCTTGGCTTCACGGCAGCGACGATCATGATTTTGGGCGCGGCGTATACGCTCTGGATGTACAAGCGCGTCATTTTCGGCGCCGTGGCGAATTTGCGCGTCGCGTCGATGCCCGACTTGAGCCGGCGCGAATTCTGGCTGCTCGGCATCGTGGCACTGGCGGTACTGGCGATGGGTGTCTGGCCCAAGCCGTTCATCGACGTGATGCACGCATCGGTCGCCGATTTGCTCGCGCACGTCGCGCAGACGAAGCTATGACGTTCGCCCAGAATCTCCTTGCCGTTCTGCCCGAGGTCGTCATTCTGACGGCGGCGGCGCTGATCCTCATCGTCGACCTGTTCGTGTCCGATGAACGCCGCCACATCACGTACTGGCTGACGCAGCTCGCGCTTCTCGTGGCGGCCTGCGTAACGCTGAAAACGATGCAGCTCGACGTCATCAAGGCGTTCCACAACATGATCGTCGACGACATGCTCGCGGACATCCTACGGATGACCACTTTCGTCGCCGTGTCGCTGATGCTGTTCTATTCGCGCAGTTATCTTGTCGCCCGCGGCCTCTTTCGAGGCGAGACATTCGTGCTGACGCTGTTCGTGCTCCTCGGCATCCAGGTGATCATTTCGGGCAACAGCTTTCTGACGCTCTATCTCGGCGTGGAGCTCATGTCGCTGTCGCTTTACGCGCTCGTCGCGCTCGAGCGCGAGCGATCCGGCCCGGCGGAAGCGTCGATGAAGTACTTCGTTCTCGGCGCGCTTGCATCGGGGGTCTTGCTCTACGGAATGTCGATGATCTACGGCGCGACGGGATCGCTCGATATCGATCTGGTCGCGCGCTCGGTGCTGGGCGGCAACGCCAATTCGCTGCTATTGACGTTCGGACTCGTCTTCGTCGTGTCCGGTGTCGCGTTCAAGCTCGGTGTCGTCCCCTACCACATGTGGATACCCGACGTGTACGACGGCGCGCCGACGGCGATCACCTTGCTGATCGGGACGGCGCCGGAGTTCGCCGGTTTTGCGCTCACGCTGCGCCTTTTGTCAGGCGCGCTGCAAGGCCTGGCGATCGATTGGCAGGGGATGCTGATCGTATTGTCGGTGCTGTCGATGATTCTCGGCAACGTCGTCGCCATTGCGCAGTCGAGCATCAAGCGCATGCTTGCCTATTCGACGATCGCGCACATGGGCTTCATGCTGATGGGGTTCCTGGCGGCCGACTTGAACGGTTATTCGGCCGCAATGTTCTATACGATCACCTACGTGCTGACGAGCCTCGTCTCCTTCGGTTTGATCATGGTGCTATCGCGCGCCGGTTTCGAGGCGGACCGGATCGAGGATTTCCGCGGATTGAACCAGCGCTCGCCGTGGTGGGCATTCATCATGCTGCTCGTGATGTTCTCGCTGGCGGGGATCCCGCCGATGGTCGGGTTTTATGCGAAGTTCACCGTCATCGAGGCGGCGATCAACGCCGGGTTTGTCTGGCTCGCCGTGCTCGGCGTCATCACGTCGCTGATCGGCGCGTTCTACTACTTGCGGATCGTGCGCCTCATGTATTTCGAGGATCCGGTCGATCATTCGCCGCTCGAAACGCGACGCGACACGCAAACGCTGTTGTCGGTCAACGGATTGCTGTTGCTGTTGCTCGGAGTCCTGCCGCAACCGCTGATGGGCATCTGCGTGATCGCGCTGACCCAATCGAACTTCTTGTAGGGTCCTGATCGAATTCGGTGCGTGCGCGAAGTCGCGTGCTACCATGGCGCAAAAATTGATCATCCGTTGATCATGCGCGTCGGTTTCTTCGTCACCTGTCTCGTTGATCTCGTGCGGCCCGCCATCGGGTTTGCCGCCATCAAGCTGTTGAAAAGCGGCGGTGCGGATGTCTATGTTCCACCCGCACAGACCTGTTGCGGGCAGCCGGCGTACAACTCCGGGGATCGCGTGGATGCCATCGCGCTCGCCCGCAAGGTCGTCGAGGAATTCGAGGGATGCGACTATCTGGTTGCGCCGTCCGGATCGTGCAGCGGCATGATCAAGACACACTATGCCGACTTGTTCGAGGGGGATGCGGCGATGAAGCGGCGCGTCATGGCGTTGGGTGCGAAAACGTACGAGCTCACCGATTTCCTCGTCAGCGTGCTGAAGGTCAAGGCGACCGCCGGCCGTTACAAAGGGAAGATCACGTATCACGATAGCTGCGCCGGCCTGCGCGAAATGGGCGTCAAGACGCAGCCGCGCGTGTTGCTTGCCGGCATGGCGGGCGTCGAGCTCATCGAGATGGCGGATTGCGAGACGTGCTGCGGATTCGGTGGGACGTTTTCGATCAAGTACGGCGATATTTCCGCAAGGCTCGCCGACAACAAATGCGTTCATGTGCAGAACAGCGGGGCCGACGCCCTCGTCCTCGGCGATCTCGGTTGCATGATGAACATAGAGGGACGCTTGCGCCGTCGCGGTGATGCGAAGACGCGCGTGTTGCACATCGCGGAAGTTCTTGCGAGCGAGGGCGACTGATGCAAGTCGCATCGATGCATTTCACGGCGCGCGCGCGGGCGAGCCTGCACGACGAGCAGCTCCAGATCAACCTGCGGAAATTTCAAGGCAAGTTTGTCCCCGCTCGCCGTGACGCGCTCCGCGAGCTCACCGATGTCGAAGGCACGCGCGAGGCCGCGCGCGCGATTCGTCAGCGTGCGCTGGACGATCTGGACACGTGGCTCGAAATGTTCGAAGCGAACGCCAAGGCGTCGGGCGCGACGGTGCTGTGGGCCGAGACGCCGGCGGACATCAACCGCCTGGTACTCGATATCGCGGCGCGCCACGACGTCAAAAAGATCATCAAGTCGAAATCGATGGTTTCGGAGGAGTCGGCGCTCGACCACGCGATCGAAGCGGCCGGGCTCACGGTGATCGAGACCGATCTCGGCGAATACATTCTTCAGATCAACGACTACGAGCCGCCGTCGCACATCATCGGCCCGGCGCTGCACAAATCGAAAGAGGAAGTCGCGGCGCTTTTCAGCAAGACGCACAAGACCGAATGGAAGAGCGATATTCAGGCGCTCTGCCTCGAAGCGCGCGGCGTGTTGCGACAACACTATCTGACCGCCGACATGGGTATCACCGGCGGTAATTTCTTTGTCGCGGAAACCGGCTCCGTCGTCGTGGTCACGAACGAGGGCAACGCGACGTTGACAACGACGCTTCCGAAGGTTCACGTTGCGATCTCGGGCATCGAGAAGATCGTGCCGACACTCGAGGACGTTGCGACGCTGATGCGGTTGTTGCCGCGCTCCGCGACGGGTCAATCGATCTCGAACTACGTGGACGTTTTGACCGGACCGAAGGGCGCCGGCGAAGCGGAGCTCAACGGTCCCGACCATATGTATTTCATTCTGGTCGACAGCGGCCGCACGGCGGTGCTCGGCAGCGAGGTCAAAGAGGCGCTTAGGTGCATACGCTGCGGCGCGTGCATGAATCATTGCCCGGTGTATCAGAACATCGGCGGGCATTCGTATGGCTGGGTCTATCCGGGTCCGATCGGCTCGATTCTGACGCCGATGTATGTCGGACTCGAGAACGCGCTCGATCTTCCGGAGGCTTCGACGTTCTGCAACCAGTGCGGTGTCGTCTGCCCGGTGAAAATTCCGCTGCCTGACTTGCAGCGCAAGCTCCGCGAGCAGGAATTTGCGCGCGGTTTTCGTCCGTGGTACGAGCGCGGGGGATTGCGCATCTGGGCGTGGTTCGCGAAGCGGCCAAAACTGTACGGACTCGCGTCGAAAATCGGCGTACGGGCATTGCGCATGCTGGCCCGCCGCGACGGTATGATCTCGCGCTTGCCGTTCGCGTTGGCATCCGGATGGACCGCCGAGCGCGATTTGCCCGCGCCGGCCGGACGAACGTTTCGCGAACTCTATCAGGAACAGAAATGAATGCACCTCACGCGTCGG
>DASXPO010000064.1:0-30626 GCA_036493535.1 Casimicrobiaceae bacterium | reverse complement strand
TGCGGTATACGCGCGCAGCGTCGAAGCCGGCACTTCGAGCGAGTGACGATTCCATTGACCGAGGTCGGCCGCGGCCGCATAGGTCGCGTCCAAAAATGTGCGCAGCGTTTGCGGCGGATCGTCCGACCGGCGCAGGTCATCGTAGGGCAAAACAAATTCGCGTAGCGTTGCGTCGTAGCTTGCACTCGATGGCGGCACCTTGGCAGTACCGAATCCCACGGGCTCCGGATACGCGTAGCTGTAAAAAAGCGGATAGGGCGCAGCAGGGCCGCCCGGCCAAAAACCGGCGCTCGAGACTTCATGCGAATACGCGTCGCGCGTGACGCGATCCGGAAGATTTGGAACGCCACCCGGATGCGGCGGCGCGGCGCGACCGGAAAAGCGCGTGACCGCGAGATCGAAGCTGCCCCAAAAAAAATGCACGGGGCTCGCCTTGCCGTAGAAGCGCGACCGGAAGCAGCCCAGGATTTCAGCCGCCGATGAGATGACGCGCCAGCAACGATTCGCATACTCGGCGTCGTACGAACGATGCGCGTCGTCCTGATCGAACGGCAATCGCGATTCGACTTCGCATGGACGAGGGTAGATCGACACCGGCATCCGGAACGATTTGAGTGCCTCGATCAGCGCCGAGTAAAACTGCGCAACCGACATCGGCACCAATTGAATCGTGCCGTGGTCTCCGCGACTCGTCCGGATGTCGAGCTCGTGCGCGACGAAATCGAACGCGATCTCCAGCGCCTCGTCGCCGTACGGCATGCGCCCCGTGGTCAGTCCGGTCGCGTTGGGATAAAGCGCGACCTGCCACGTATGGTTCTGCCACGGCATGCGCGCCAACCGGATCTTGCCGACGATCTGCGTCCACATGTGCAGCGTTTCATAGGTTTCCTTCCAGGCATCGTAGGGCAGCGCAGGCCACGCAGCGAACGGCATCACGATCTCCTCGAATCGATCCGGAACTGGGTCAACGAAGCGCGATTGTGCGCTTCGACTTCGACGATTCGCGGACGGCGTCAAGCACCTGCTGGCAACGCAGTCCATCGGTGAAGTTGGGCGACGGCGACGTGCGTTTGTCGATTCCGCGCATGAATTCCTGGACCAGCAAACGAAACGCCATCAGACGATGATCGCGAGCGTCGGTGAACGGCGTGTATTGCGGCGGTGTGGGCAGCGGTTGCAATGTCGCATTGTCGCGGCTCGCCAGCACGACCCCGTTTTCCATCGGGTTCGGGCCGGGCTGCTCCGCGATCAGCGTACCGCGCTCGCCCATGACCACGATCCTGGTGCCGCGCGCGGGCGTCGCGGCGAACGACGCGATCATCGTCGCGAGGCCGCCCCCTGCGAACTCCAGCGTGAACTGAAACGTGTCATCGGTTTCCGCTTGCACAGTTTTTTTTGTGGTAGGGTCGAGGACATCCGGCCGTAGATTCGCGAGGCGCCCGGTGACCGATACGGCTTCGCCGAACCAATGCCGAAGTCCGTCGATGTAGTGCGAGCCGAGCGCGCCCAACAACCCGCCGCCTTCGAACTCGTGCGCCATCCACGTCAACGGCCGCGGTTCGCGCGTGACATAACGATCGAGAAAGAGCTCGATCGTGCACATCTCGAAGCGGCCGATGTAGCCGTCGTCCAGCAATGCCTTGATATACGCTCGCTGCGGCGTGTGACGGAATTCGTGCCCGACCATCGCCGTCTTTCCGGTCTGTTCGGCCGCGTCGCGCATTTCGGCCGCCTCACGCGCATTCATCGCGAACGGCTTTTCGCAAAGCACGTGCTTGCCCGCGCGAAGCGCCGCGATGGCGAGATCACGATGGGCGCGCGGCGGCGTGGCAATCGCGATGGCGTCGAGGTCGTTGCGTGCGATCAACTCGGAAGGATCCGTGTGGTGGTCGGCGATATTTGCGTCATTGCCGACTCGTGCCACCTTGTCGCGGTTGCGGCTGCAAATCGCGGCGACGTCCCAGCCTTCGGATCGAAACGCCGGAATGTAGACCTGGGCACCGAAGCCAACCCCGATGACGCCGACTCTTCGTTGCATGCTTACCTCCATTGAATCAGGATGAATCGCACGGGCCGATCCGCGAACGATACGATTATGAACCCCGATCTTGCGACTTCGCCTGTCGTAATACCGCCGCCTAGGGGCGTCGTGGGAACTTCCGGCGCGAGCATCGGTTCGATCATCGGGATCCCTCGTTCAGCGCGCGTCGGATTCGTCCTCGCCGAGGTAGACCGCCTGCACGTGCCGATCGCGCCGCACGTCATCGGGGGCGCCTTCCGCAATGATCGCACCACGGTCCAGCACGATGACGCGGTCCGCGAACGCGAACACGACGTCCATGTCGTGCTCGGTGAACAGCACCGCGAGACCGTCTTGACGCGCGAGATCGACGGCGAGGCGCATCAACGCTCCGCGCATCTCGTGAGCCATTCCGGCGGTGGGCTCGTCCATCAGCAGCAGCGCCGGCGCGTTGGCGAGCGCGAGCGCGAGCTCGACGCGTTTCAAGTCGCCGTAGGGGAGTGTCGCGCAATGCGCATTCGCCAGCGGCGTAATGCCGGTTCGCGAGAGCAGCCGATCAACAACGCCTTGCGACGCCGCGCGAGCGCGCCCGAATAACAAACCGTCACGATCGGCATGCGCGGCAAGCGCCAGTTCGACGTTGTCGCGCACGGTCATCGACGCAAAAGTCGCGGCGACTTGAAAGGTGCGGCTCACGCCCTGATGTGCGATCCGGCGCGGCGGCAGGCCGTCGATCCGTGAACCGCGCAGGCGCACGGCGCCGCCATCGGGCGCAAGCTGGCCGTTGATCAAGTTGAAGCACGTCGTCTTGCCCGCCCCGTTGGGGCCGATCATCGCGACCATCTCACCCGCCGACACGCTAAACGACACGTCGCGTAGCGCATGCACGCCGTCGAACGCTTTCGACAACGCGGCGACGTCGAGGATGACGTTCGTCGTCATCGCTGCCGTATACGCCGTGTCAACAGGCCGCCCATGCCGTTGGGGAAAGCCAGGACCAGCACGAGAATTCCAATGCCGACCAGCGCGCGCCAATAATCGGTCGTGCGCGCGAGCGCATCCTGCAACCAGGTGAACGTCGCCGCGCCGACCAACGGTCCGAAAAGCGCGTTCAATCCGCCGAGCAACACCATGACGAGCGCGTCGATCGAGCGCGGGATTGCGAGCGTTTCCGGCGAGATGCTTCCTTTGGAGAATGCGAACAACGCGCCTGCGATGCCCGCGAACCCGCCGGCAAGCACGAACCCCTGCCATCGGCGTTTCACCACGTCGATGCCGATCGCCTCGGCGCGAAGCGGCGAGTCGCGCGCGCCGCGCAACGAACGTCCGAATGGACCATTGGCAATCACTGCGAGTACGAGGAACGCCGCCGCAACGACGGTAAGCGTCAGCGCGAAAAAGCTTCGCCGATCGGCGAAGAGATCACTTGGCCATACGCCGACGATGCCGTTCGAGCCACCCGTCACGCTGTCCCACTGAAAAGCGATCGACCAGGTGATTTGCGCGAATGCGAGCGTCAGCATTGCGAGATAGACGCCGGTCAAACGCACGCAGAGCCAGCCGAACACGAATGCAGCGGCCGCTGCGGCCATCGGCGCAACCAGCACAGAGACTGCAAAAGGCGCGCCGTGCTTCACCGCCAGAGCAGCGGCATACGCCCCGACGCCGAAATAGGCGGCGTGTCCAAAAGACGTCATGCCGCCGACGCCGGTCAGGAACTGCAAGCTCGCCGCGAACAGCGTCGCAATCAGAATGTCGATCGCCAGCACGAGCGTGTAGTCGTCGCCGAAGAACGGCAGCAGCGCGAATCCGGCGATGAGCGCGATCGCGATCCAAGCGTCGCGGCGCGAAGGCGCGATGACCAGCTCGCGGTGCTCCGGTAGCGGCGTCACCGCGGCGGGACGCTGCGGCGTGCCGAGAAGCCCCTGCGGTCGGAGCGCCAGCACGATTGCCATCACGATGAATTCCACGACGAGCGTGAGCTTCGGAAACGCGAACGTTACTCCGCCGATCGACACGGTTCCGAGCGCAATGCACAGCGCCTTCGCGACGCCGATAAGCAGCGCGGCCAAAAACGCGCCGGGAATCGATCCCAAACCTCCGACGACGGTGATGACGAACGCGTCGGTCACCGTCGCGAGGTCCATACCGAGATTCGCGGGTTCCCGCGGCAATTGCAATGCACCGGCGAGGCCCGCCAAAAAGGCGCCGAGCGCGAATACCGACGTATAGAGCTTCGCCTGATCGATGCCGAGCGCGCCGGTCAACACGCGATTCTCGGATGCCGCGCGAACCACGATGCCGAACCGCGTGCCGGTCACGAGCCACGTGAGCGCGATCAGCACGAGCGGGCCGAGGCCGATCAGAAACAAGTCGTACTGAGGAACGGCGCGCCCCAAGATCTCGAACGTGCCGCCGAGGCCGGGCGCGCGAGGTCCCAACAGATCTTGGGGTCCCCAGAATGCGAGCACGGCGTCGCGCACGATCAGCACGACGCCGAACGTCGCAGTGAGCTGCAGGAGCTCCGGCGCGCCGTAGAGTCGCTTCAGAAGGAGCATTTCGATCAACGCACCCAGTGTGGCGACGCAGATGGCGGCGGCGAGCGCACCACCCCAGAAGCCAATGACGCCGGGACCGAAATTCGCCGTCCATCCGCTACCAAGCGAATACGCGAGATACGCCCCGACCATGTAAAGCGAGCCGTGCGCGAAATTGACGATACGGGTGACGCCGAATATCAGCGTCAATCCGGCGGCAACCAGGAACAGCGCCGATGCCGACGCGAGACCATTCAAAAGCTGGATCGTGAGCGACGCGAGCGTCACGTAGGGCGCCAGCTCATCGGAGAATGAATGAATGTAGCTACTCGGGCGGACGGATCTTGCGGATCGTGTCGTCGTCCGGCAGATAATTCTTGCCGTCGGCATAGTGCCAATCGACCATGATCCCTTTGCCGTCCTTCACCGCCGTGCGGCCAACGTAAGCGCCCATCGTCGACTGATGGTCGATTGCGCGAAAGGTGATCCGTCCAAACGGCGTGTCGACTTGGAGATTGCGCATGGCGGCGAGCAGTTTTTCGGTATCGGTCGAACGCGCTTTGGTGAGCACCGCCGCGGCGGCGTTGATGGTGCTGTAACCAACGACCGAGCCCAGCCGCGGATAATCGCCATACTTTGCCTGATAAGCGTCGCGAAAACGCTTGTGCGCGGGCGTGTCGATCGCGTACCACGGATAGCCGGTCACATACCAGCCGACGGGGGCTTCCTCCTTCAGCGGGTCGAGGTACTCGGGCTCGCCGCCGAGCAGATTGAACACCGGCCGATTCTTGAACAGACCGCGCAACTCCCCTTCGCGGACGAAGCGAGCGAGATCGGGACCGAAGAGCGCCGAGAAAATCGCATCGGGCTGCGCGTCGAGCAACGCCTGCACGACGGGACCCGCGTCGATCTTGCCGAGCGGCACCGCTTGCTCGACGAACTCCAACCCGCCTGATTGCATGAACAACATCTGCTTCTTGAACGTCGCCGCAGCGGCCTGGCCGTATTCGTAATTCGGATAGACGATCGCCCACCGCTTCTTGTCGAGCTTCACGGCTTCGGGAACGAGCATTGCCGTCTGCATGAACGTCGACGGACGCAGGCGAAACGTATAGCGATTGCCGTCCTCCCAGACGATCTTGTCGGTCAAGGGCTCCGAGGCGAGGAACATCACCTTGCGTTGGCGAGCGAGATCGGCGACTGCGAGACCGACGTTGGATGCGAAAGTCCCCATCAGGAAGACGACTTTTTCGCGCGACAAGAGCTCCTCCCCGACGCGGACCGCGTCCCCCGGCGTACCGTTGTCATCGCGAAACACGACGTCCAATGGGCGGCCGAGCACGCCGCCCGCTGCATTGATCTCCGCCAACGCGAGCTCCATCCCTTTTTTGTACGGTTCGAGAAACTGCGGAAACTGCTTGTAGCTGTTGAGCTCACCCAGACGAATGGGGTCGGCGCCATACGCCGGCACGACGCTCGTTAGCGAAGCGACGAGAACGGCGAGAAATCGAGCAGCGCCGCGAATCATGACGACTCCGGTTTCTTGGGGTGGGGCCGGTTCGGCCGACGAGATGAGCCTTCGAGCGCAGTTTAGCAGGCGCTATCGCTGCGCCAGGGCCTATGCATATTCCACCGTTGCACTGTCGCCGAGGTCGCGTCACCGGGTAAAATCGAATGTTTTTTCATGTGATTTGCGCGTGAAAACCGCGTGGCCTTGCCCACTCCGGACAACGTTGACATGTTGAATCTCGCATTCGATCTGCGCTTCGCCGACCTCTATTCGGTCCAAGGCGCGCGGTCGATCGACCACTACTTCGGCGAACACCTGGAGAGCGCCGATAGCGCGCTCGCCGCGCGTCACAACGCGGCACGTCGCTCGCCCGAGTCCTTGAGTCGTAAGGGCGAGGCGGCATTGTTGATCGACGTTGCGCCGCACGTCGAGGATTTTCTCGCCAAGCTTTTCGGCATCGAAACCGAAGTTCGTGCGCTCGAGGCGCGCCATCACGAGTCAGCGCCGCTGTTCTCGGTGCGCCGACAATTCGTGCAGCGCAAGGCGATGAACGCGTACAAGCCCGACGTCGCCGCGACATTCGACGGCCCTTCGCTCCGCGCGGCGCTGGACCCGTTGCTCGACGGACCGAGCGGCCTGCAAGCGTTCGAGCTCGCGTTTGCGACTGCGGTGACGCGCTGGCAAACGGACGAGTCGGTCCACGCCGAAGCACTCGATCTCGCGCAACGCTACGCGGCGTGGGCGGCCCACACCCAGGGTGGCAAAGTCGCGCATAAAGGCGGCGTGCTGTTTCGCTCGCCGCGCAAGCTCGATGTCCTGAATCTCGTTCCGGTGCAATCGATCAAAGTCGATGGCGTCGGCGTGTTCAAGCTTGCCGACGACCATCCGCCGCGCCGGCGCGAGGGTTTTGCATTGACCGATCGCGGCACGAGCTTCGAAGGTAGCTTGTCCGAAGCGCACTATTGCATCTGGTGCCACGAGCAGGAAAAGGACTCGTGCGCGCGCGGTTTGTTCGAGAAGAAGCCCGCCGTTGGCGGCGATGGCAAAAGCGCGCTCGATAATCCGTTCAAGAAAAGCGCCTTCGGCGTGACGCTCGCCGGATGCCCGCTGGAAGAGCGGATATCGGAATTTCACAAGCTCCGCGCCGAGGGCGTTCCGATCGGCGCTCTGGCGATGATCTGCATCGACAATCCGATGGTCGCGGCGACCGGTCATCGCATCTGCAACGACTGCATGAAGGCGTGCATCTACCAGAAGCAGGATCCCGTCGACATTCCGCAATCGGAAACGCGGTTGCTCAAAGACGTTCTCGCGCTGCCGTACGGCTTCGAGGTCTATTCGCTGCTGACACGCTGGAACCCGCTGAACCTGCGTCGTCCGTTGCCGGCGGCGCCCACGGACAAGCGCGCATTGATCGTCGGCATGGGGCCGGCCGGATTCACGCTCGCGCATCACCTGTTGAACGACGGTCATGCGATTGTCGCTGTCGACGGCTTGAAAATCGAGCCGCTGGATGTCAAGTGGTCGGGCGTTGCGCCCGATGGGACCCGAGTGCCGTTCGAGCCGGTGCGCGAGTTTGCGACGCTGGTCGAGCCGCTGGACGCGCGCACGATGGCCGGCTTCGGCGGCGTCGCCGAATACGGCATCACCGTACGCTGGGACAAGAATTTCCTGAAGGTGATCCGGCTGCTCCTCGAGCGGCGCGACTGCTTCGCGCTCTACGGCGGCGTGCGTTTCGGCGGCACGCTCGACGTCGAAGACGCATTCGCATTGGGATTCGACCACGTCGCGCTCGCGGCGGGCGCGGGCAAGCCGACGGTGCTCGACTTGCCGAACGGGCTCGCCAACGGCGTGCGCACCGCGTCCGACTTTCTGATGGCGCTGCAACTGACCGGCGCCGCCAAGGCGGAGTCGCTCGCGAACACGCAATTGCGACTACCGGTCGTCGTCATCGGCGGCGGACTGACCGCGATCGACACGGCGACCGAGGCGCTTGCCTATTATCCGGTGCAGGTCGAGAAATTCCTTACTCGTTACGAACGCCTATGTGCCGAGACGAGCTGCGACGTCGTCGAATCGGCGTGGGGCGAAGACGAAGTCGTCATCGCACGCGAATTCATTGGGCACGCGAATGCGCTTCGCGCCGAGCGGGAGCAAGCCGCACACGAGAGGCGCGCGCCGCGTATCGCGGACCTCTTGAACGGTTGGGGCGGCGTGACGATCGCCTATCGACGCCGGCTGATCGACAGTCCGGCCTATACGTTGAACCACGAGGAGGTCGAGAAGGCGCTCGAGGAAGGCATCCGTTTTGCGGAGTGCCTGGCGCCGCTTGCGATCGAAGTCGATGCGTCGGGCCGTCGCGCCCGCGGCTTGACGGTCTCGGAGCAACGCCGTGACGACGAGGACGTCTGGCGAGAGCGCGCGCGCTTTACGCTGCCCGCGCACACGATTCTCATCGCGGCGGGAACGCAGCCCAACACGGTGCTCGCGCGCGAGGATCCGACGCACTTCCATCTCGACGGAAAATATTTTCAACTGCGGGACGAACAGGGGCAGATGGTGAAGCCGGTACGCGGCCTCGCCAAGCCCGAACGGCCTGCGGTACTGACCGAGTTGCGCCCCGATGGACGCGCCGTCAGCTTTTTCGGCGATCTGCATCCATCGTTCTACGGCAACGTCGTCAAGGCGATGGCGAGCGCAAAGCAGGGCTATCCAATCGTCTCCCGAGTACTTGCGCGCGTAACGAGCGAGCATGCCGAATCAACGCCGGACTTTTTCAAGCGGCTCGATCGCGAATTGCGCGCGAGCGTCGAGCGCGTTAACCGGTTGACGCCGACGATCGTCGAAATCGTCGTGCGTGCGCCCGCAGCGGCGCGGCGCTTCCTGCCGGGGCAGTTTTATCGCTTGCAGAATTTCGACACGCTGGCAAACGTCGCGGACGGCACGCGGCTCGCGATGGAAGGCCTCGCGTTGACCGGCGCGTGGGTCGATCGCAAAAAGGGCTTGATCTCGACGATCGTGCTCGAGATGGGCGGCTCGTCGAACCTGTGCGACCGGTTACGCGAGGGCGAGCCGATCGTGATGATGGGTCCAACGGGCGCGCCGACGGAAATCGTGGCAAATGAGACCGTCGTGCTCGCGGGCGGCGGCCTCGGCAACGCGGTGCTGTTCTCGATCGGACGGGCGTTTCGCGAAGCGGGCTCGAAGGTCCTCTACTTCGCGGGCTATCGCAGGCCGCGCGACCGCTACAAGGTCGCCGAAATCGAATTGGCCTCCGACGCCGTCGTCTGGTGCACCGACGTCGGTCCGGCGTTCTCCCCCGACCGGCCGCAA
This sequence comes from Casimicrobiaceae bacterium, assembly GCA_036493535.1. GTDB lineage: Bacteria > Pseudomonadota > Gammaproteobacteria > Burkholderiales > Casimicrobiaceae > VBCG01. The sequence continues at coordinate 21,226 of DASXPO010000064.1, read as the reverse complement.
GATCGCTCGTTCGTGGGCAACATCGTCGAAGCGATGCGAGCGTATGCCGAAAACCGTCTCGGCTCGCAACCGATTCCGTTCGCCGCTGCCGATCGGATCATCGCGATCGGCTCCGATCGGATGATGGCGGCGGTCGCTGCGGCACGCCATGGCGTCCTCGCGCCGTTCATGAAGCCGGCGCATCACGCCATCGGATCGATCAATTCTCCGATGCAGTGCATGATGAAGGAGATCTGCGCGCAGTGCCTGCAGCCGCATCGCGACCCCACTACGGGCAAGGTCAGCTACGTTTTCTCCTGCTTCAATCAGGACCAGGCGCTCGACGAAGTGGATTTTCCCGCCCTCGCCACGCGCCTCGCCCAGAACGCCGTGCAGGAGAAGCTGACGGCGCAATGGATCGGTCACTGTTTAAGGCAGCCTTCCGAGTCGGCCGATTGAACGAGCAGTTTGTGCGGCACACGTTCACGGCTACGACGGGCGCCGTTCGTCGTCAATTTCAAACCGCCGAGCCCCCGATCTTTTTTGGTCTGGTATCCTCGCGGCTCTTTGCGTCGTGACAGCGGCGCAATTATAGGAGGCGGTCGGGCCACAAGCCCGGCCCGTCATTCGATCGTCAAGCTGGGGGAATTCATGAATCGTCATGTGCCAATCCGCGGCCTTGCCGCGGCAATATCCATTGTTTGTGCAGTATCGTCGGTCACCGTCGGCGCCGTGCGCCCCACAGCGGCGCCCGAGAGTTTCGACAACCTTACGCCTGCATGGACGCCGCTCGGGGTGGGCAACCAATCCGTCACCGTCGTGCTGCAACTGGCCGGCGATCCGGTCGCGGTTCGCCAGGGCAACGCCGGCCGCAAATTGTCCAAAGCCGAGAAGGATCAGATCAAAGCTGAACTGAAGGGCAACCAGGATCGACTGCGCGGCAACATCCAAAGCGCGGGTGCAAGCATCGTCGCGCAGTATCAAAGCGCGTACAACGGCATCAAAGTGCGCGTTGCGCGCGACAAGCTCGACCAGCTCGCGGCGCTGCCCGGCGTGGTCGGCGTGCGCACGATTCAACTGATGAAGCCGGACAATATCCGCGGCGTCCCGCTGATCGGCGCGCCGGGCGTTTGGCAATCGTCGGGATTCCACGGCGAGGGGATCAAGATCGCCGTGATCGATACGGGCATCGATTACACGCACGCCAACTTCGGCGGCCCTGGTACCGTTGCTGCCTACACGGCTGCGCACGCGGCAGAAACGGCGGCCCCGAATCCCGCATGGATCGGACCGAATGCGCCGCGCATCAAAGGCGGCATCGACCTGGTCGGCGACAGCTATAACGCCGATCCCAATTCGGCATCGTACCAACCGATCCCGCATCCCGACTCCAATCCGCTCGACTGCAACGGTCACGGCTCGCACGTGAGCGGAACCGCTGCGGGATCGGGCGTCCTGGCGACGGGCGCGACCTACACGGGCCCGTACAACGCCACGACGATCTCAGGCAACACTTGGAACGTTGGACCCGGCGTTGCACCGAAGGCGAACCTGTATGCGGTGCGCGTATTCGGTTGCGCAGGATCGACCGACGTGACCGTGGATGCGATCGAATGGGCCGTCGACAACGACATGGACGTCATCAACATGTCGCTCGGCTCGCCGTTCGGCTCGACCGACGATCCTTCGGCGGAAGCAACGACGAATGCCGCAAAATCCGGCGTCGTCGTCGTGACATCGATGGGCAACGAAGGACCGAACCAATATGTCGCAGGCTCGCCGGGAACGGCCGCCGGCGCGATCGCGACCGCGGCGAACGACCCATGGAGCGAGACGCCCGGTGTGCTCGTCAAGACGTCGCCGCCGACTGGAACGCCGCTGTCGCTCAACGCAATCAATGCCAACGGATTCACGTTCACCGGACCCATCAATGGTCCGATCGTCGTGCTGAAGGACGATCCCACAACGACAACCGATCAGCCCGGCCTGTTGGGCTCGGCCGACGAATCGCAGGGCTGCTCAGTAGACGCCTATACGAAGGCGGGCATCATGCCCGGCTTGAACCAGATCGCCGTCGTCAAGCGCGGCGCATGCGCCCGCGTCGCGAGGGCCGTATTCGGTCAGCAGGCCGGAGCCGCCGTGGTCATCATGGCGAATAACGCAGCGGGTCTTCCGCCGTTCGAGGGCAAGATCACCTCGAACCCCGATACCGGAATTCCGTTCGTCGTCACGATTCCGTTCATCGGCGTCGCCGGCAATTTCGCCACGGCGGGTACGGACTCGTTCAAGCTTCTCGCGTCGCCCGCCGGCACGACCGGCAACTTGACGGAAACGAACTTGCCCAATGCGAATTACACGGGCTTCGCATCGTTCTCGTCGAGCGGTCCCCGTACCGGCGACAGCGGCCTCAAGCCCGACATCACCGCGCCCGGCGTCAGCATCACGTCCACGGCGAACGGCACCGGCAACGGCGGGACGATTCTCTCGGGAACGTCGATGGCCTCGCCGCATGTGGCAGGCGTCGCTGCGTTGACGCGCCAGGCGCATCCGAATTGGAGCGTCGAGGACCTCAAGGCAGCCATCGTCAACACGGGCCTTCCTTCGGGCGTGCTCGCGTACAGGACGAGTCGCGGGGGAACCGGTCTGGTTCAGCCCGAGAAGTCGACGGTCTCGGATGTCGTTGCGCGTGCGAATGCCGATCGTTTCGCCGTGTCGCTGAACTTCGGTTTTGAAGAGCTCAGCAAGGACTACAGTAAAACGAAGACGATCCAGCTGCACAACAACGGGTCGACCCCGGCGAGGTTCAACGTGGCGGAGGCCACGCCTTCAGGTGTGCCGCACTCGGTGAGCATCAGCCCGACATCGGTGACGGTTCCGGCGAACGGCAATGCCGAAGTGGCGGTCACCCTGAGCGTGCCGGCTGCAACGGCGGGCGTGTCCAACGGTGCCGCTCTTTCGTTCAACGAAGTCGCCGGCATCGTGCAGTTCACGCCGGCCGGCGCGTCGGACAACAAGGGTGTGGCGCTGCGCGTCGCGTACTACCTGGTGCCGCGTACGCTGTCGGACGTTTCGACGACGATCGGCAAGCTGTCGGGTAACAACCCGTCGACCACCGCCACGGTCACGAACAAGCACGGCGTGATCGCGGGAGACGCGGACTTCTATGCATGGGGCCTTTCGGACCAGAAAGTGAACGGGGGCAAGAGCTCGAGCGACGTTCGCGCGGTAGGCGTCCAGTCGTTCCCGTTCGATGCGAAGAATCAGCTGCTCGTCTTCGCTGTCAATACGTACAGCCGCTGGTCGAATGCGGGAGCGAACGAGTTCGATATCTACGTCGATGTGGACGGCGATGGCGTTGACGATTACATCATCGTTGGCGCCGATCAGGGCGCCGTGCAGGCGGGAGATTCGAACGGGCGGCTCGGTGCATTCATTTTCAGCACGCGTTCAGCCGGCGCGGCGATCGACTTTCTCGCCACCGCGCCGACCGACAGCTCGACGGCGGAGTTGCCGGTATTGTCGTCGCGTCTCTGCCGCACGGGCGAACCGTGCTTGTCGGCGGCGAATCCGCGCCTCACGTACCACATCGTTTCGTTCGATCTCAATACGGGCGCATCGAAGGTGGGAAGCGGATCGGCGAAGTACAACGCGTGGTCGAGCGCAATCAGCCAGGGCGGTTTCGCAACGGTAGCGCCGGGCGCCTCCGACGCAACCAACGCCATCGCGGTGAATTCAGCCGAATGGGACAAGACGCCGGCAATGGGTCTCATGATCGTCACGCTCGACAACGCGGCCGGCGACAGCGAAGCGCAGTTGATCGACGTAAAAGTAAAGTAGCGCAGTTCAATCGCCTCACCGCAGTATTCACGGGGCCGGCTTAGCCGGCCTCGTTTTTTTTGGTGTCGCCTACAACGCACACACTTCAACCGGTTATCGCGGGCCACCGTACGTCCGCCCATGCACCGCAATGGCACGGGGCTTGCTCAAAGCTTTTCATCTGGCGCGAACGATGCGTGTCGCGTCGCGCGCGATCGATGAGGACCCCGACCATGTCCAACTTGCTGATCGTCGACGATGAACCGAACGTGCTGAGCGCGTTGCGCCGCCTGTGTCAGAACAGCGCGATTCCGCCGGCGCTGCCGGATCCATCGGTGACCACGTTCACGTCCCCCTTGGCCGCGCTTACGCATGTCGCCGCTCACAAGGTCGATCTGGTGATCTCCGACTATCGAATGCCCGACATGGACGGCGCGGTGTTCCTGACGCGCGTGAGGGAAGTGCAGCCCGATGCGGCGCGGATCATCCTCTCCGCATGCACCGACATGGACGGCATCATCCGCGCGATCAACCACGCAGGCATCTTCCGGTTCGTAAGCAAGCCGTGGTCGGATCACGACCTCAAGGCGGCGATCATCGACGTGCTCGCGCATCGCAATCTCTTGATCGAGAATCGGCGGCTCGCCGACGAAGTGCGTTCGCAGCGAGGCGTGATTTCACGCCAGCAGGTCGAGCTCCAGCGGCTCGAAGCAGAATCGCCCGGCATCACGCACGTGCGCTGGTCCGAGGATGGCGGCGTCCTGCTGCAGGACTGATCGCGCCTCGCGATCCGCAAAAAGGATTCTTTCATGACCAGCGCCGCGGGCGGCATCACCGATCTGGCCTGGATCGGCGCCCTCTACGCGTTGGGACAAAAGGCGGCGAACGGCGCGAACCCGCGGCAGGTTCAGCAGGAAATCCTCGAGCACATCGTGCGCGGCTTGGATGCCGAGAGCGGCTCGATTGCGCTGCTCGTCGAAGGCAGCGACGATCAACTCGAAGTCGCCGCCGGTACCGATTTGCCCAAGGGCGTGATCGGCAGCGCGCTGCCGCGCGGCACCGGCGTATTCGGGCATGTCGTCGCGACCGGTCAACCGGTGCTCGTCAACGGCGACGCCGCTGAAACGGGACTGCCGATGCGGACCAACCAGACGCGCGATCGCGCGACGCATTCGGCGATGTGCTGGCCACTGCGAGTGCAGGACCAAACGATCGGCGCGCTTGCAGTGAATCGCGCGGCCGACCGTCCTCGTTACACGGTACGCGATCTCGACCAGGGCCAGGCGCTGACGAGTCTGCTCGCCCTCGTCATCGCCAATCATCAGATGCACGTCGAGCGCGACAACCGCATCGTTGAGCTGTCGACGATGAACGCGGCGATGCAACGAATGAACGCATCGCTCGAGGACGCGCAAAATCAGGTGATCCAGGCGGAGAAGCTCGCGTCGATCGGTCAGATTTCCGCGGGCGTCGCGCATGAGATCAACAATCCCGTCGCATTCGTCCTGTCGAATCTCACCTCGCTCGAGTCTTATATCGCGCAAATCGGCGAGCTGCTCGGCCGTTACGTCGAAGGCGAGCAGGCGTTGTCACCGTTGCCTGAGGCGCTCGCCGCGGCCAGCGCGCTGCGCAAATCGAAAGACTTCGATTTCTTGCGCGGCGACATCGTCACGCTACTCGCCGAATCGCGCGACGGGCTGATGCGGGTCAAGCGCATCGTGCAGGACCTGCGCGACTTCTCGCGCGGCGGGGCCGACGAGACGTGGCAATTCGTCGATCTCCACGCGGCGCTGGACAGCACGCTCAACATCGTGCGCAACGAAATCAAATACAAGGCGAGCATCGTCCGCAGCTATGGCGATCTTCCCGAGATTCAATGCCTGCCTTCGCGGCTCAATCAAGTGTTCCTGAATCTGCTCGTCAACGCGGGCCATGCGATCGACGCCAACGGCACGATTACCGTTTCGACGGGTGTCGACGGTCAGGAAGCCTGGGTTCGCGTTGCCGACACCGGCTGCGGGATTGCGCCCGAGCACTTGAATCGGATTTTCGAGCCGTTCTTCACCACCAAGCCGGTCGGGCAAGGGACCGGTCTCGGCCTGTCAGTCTCGTACGCCATCGTGCGCAAGCACGGCGGGCGCATCGAAGTCGAGAGCGCCGCCGGTCGCGGAACGCGTTTCAGCGTGTTCCTCCCGCTACGGCAGACGCAGGACACAACCCACTCGATCGGCGCGCACGCCGGAGCCTGAACGAGCGCCTTCGCGGGACGTGCGCTCGCGCGCTACCCGAAAGCGTCAAACGAAGAGCTTGTGTTGAGCGACGAGCTCGCGCGTCAGATCGACGAGCACGTTCAGCCCAGGGCCGAATTCGCTCGCCTGATAGCAGATCGACACGCGATGCGCAGGCACGTCGGGCGTCACCGGAATCAGCTTGACGCGTCCACGCTCGGTCTCGTCTTGCATCACGCGTATCGGCGCGAGTCCGACTGCCGTTCCCTGGAGGATCGCCAGCACCGTGACCGAGAGACTGTTGCACGTGCTGACGCGAAGCGGGACCGCCCCGGCATCCGCGAACCATTTCGTCACCGTCGTGTGCAGACGCGCGGTCGGCGGGCTGACGATCAGATGAAATTGGCACAGATCGGCAGGCGACAGGACCTCGCGGGCGCTCTCGAAGTCGGCGCGGGCGAACCAACCGAGCTTGTTGCGACCGATCGGCTCTTGACGCACATGCGCGCCGACCGCCGGCTCCGAAACAACCGCGATATCGAGCTCGCGCTCGTTCAGCATTCGACTCACGATCCCGGTGTCGCCGACGAACACCGACGTCTTGATGTCGGGATACCGCTGCTCGAGGCGGCGGAGAAGATCCGGCAGACAAATGAGCGCGAAGCTTTCGTTGAGGCCCAGCCGCAGCATTCCCTTCAGCGGATCGCGCGTATGAAAGCGATCGACCATTTCGCCGGCCGCCACGAGCAGGCGATCGGCGTATTCGATCAATGCATGACCTTCGGCAGTGAGATTGATCCGCGGACCGCGGCGAATAAAGAGCGGCGTCTTGAGCTCGGCTTCCAGCTCGCGGATCCGTTGCGACACGCTCGGTTGGCTCAAGCGCAATTCGCGCGCCGCTGCATGAAAGCTGCCGAGCCGAACGATGCGTTCGAATGCGCGAAGCTGGGCAAGCGTGACATTCATGATAGCTGTTGTCTATCATTATGACCCATAAAAATCAACTTTTCTTTGCCATTACGGACTGCTAACGTTGCGCGCACAAGACGCGCGACCACCCGAGCAAAGCAGGTCGCTGGAGCGGGGGATATGAATGGAGGCGGACGTCGCCAAAATGGCGCGGGAGCCGTTCGAGGCGAGTGCGCCGGCGAGGGCCGGCGTCCCACGTTGGCTGCAAGCGATCGATCGCGCGGTTCTGGCGATCCTGAACGTCGCGCTTGTGCTCGAAGTCGTGCTTGTGTTCGCGAGCACGATGTCACGCTCGCTTTTCAACTCATCGGCGCTGATGGGGGTCGACGAGGCCTCACCGCTGTTCCTGATCACGCTTGCGTTCCTGGGCGGTGCCGTCTCATACAGTCGCGGGCAGTTCATCGCGATCACCGTGCTGGCCGATCGCGCCCCGCGTGCGTGGCGGCAGTGCTTCGCGGCAGGCGCCGAATGGATCGTGATCATCGTGTCGCTGCTGATCGGCGGCTATTCGATCCCGCTTCTGATCGTCAACGCCGAGGAGAAAACGATCCTGCTCGGCATCGGCTACGCATGGATGACGCTGCCGATCACGCTCGGTTGCGCGTTGTTCATCGCGCACGCGGGACGGTCTCTCATGGGCCGCGCGCGTTATGCGCTCATCGCTTCGACGCTCGTCTTGTGGGTCTCGATCGCGTTGTTCTTTGCATTTCAGCCTGCGCTCGGCGCAAATCCGCGCGCGCTCTATGCGCTGCTCGCCGCGATGTTCCTCTGCCTGGTCGCGATCGGCGTGCCCGTTGGATTCGTACTGGCGGCGATCGGCATCGTCTGCGTCCAGGGCATCGGCTCGGCCGACATGCTGGCCGTGGTGATGAATGCGCAGCGCGGCTCGGGCGGTTTCATCTTTCTCGCGTTGCCGTTCTTCATTCTCGCCGGCTACATCATGGATCGCGCGGAAGTCGGCGCGCGAATCGTCGAGTTCGTCGGCTCGCTGATCGGACACGTGCGCGGCGGCCTGCTGCAAGTAATGATCGTCGGTGTCTACATCTCGTCGTGCATCTCGGGATCGAAAGCGGCGGACATGGCGACCGTCGGCCTGCCGATGAATCGCAAGTTGCAGGAGCACGGCTACGAGCCGGAAGAGCGCGCAGCGATCCTGGCGGCATCCGCGGCGATGGCCGAATCGGTTCCGCCCAGCATCGCGCTGATCTTGCTCGGGTCGGCAACGTCGATTTCGACCGGCGCCCTGTTTATCGCCGGCGTGCTGCCGGCGGCGACGATCGGCGTCTTGCTGATGTTGACGGTGCGCGCGCGGGCGGTCTTCGCGAAATGGACGCCGTCGCAGCGCGCGACCGCCGCGCAGATCGTGGTCACGGGTCGGCGCGCCATCATGCCGCTCATGATCCCGGTCATTCTGATCGGCGGCATCGTCGGCGGCATCGGCACGCCGACCGAGGTGTCGACGTTCGCGGTGATCTACAGTCTGGCGCTTGGGCTCTTCTATCGCAAGATCACGCTCACCAACTTTTGGTCGAGCTTGACGAGCGCGTCGCTTTTGAACGGCATGATTTTCTACACGGTCAGCGCCGCAACGATTTTCTCGTGGGCATTGACGCTCGAAGGCGTGACCACCGCGATCGCCGCGACGATCGCCGACCTCGGTCGCGCGGCGTTTCTTCCGGCGGTCATTCTGATCACGATCCTGATGGGGACGATGCTGGAAAGCTTCGTCACGATCGTGATTCTCGCGCCGCTGCTCCTTCCCGTCGCTTTGCAACTCGGCGTCGATCCGTTGCAGTACGGCATCATCATGACCGAGGCGTTCGGCATCGGCATCATCCTGCCGCCGATCGGCATTGCGCTTTACGTCGCCTGTGCGATCAGCGGCGCGCAGATCGAAAAGGCCAGTCGGCCGCTGTTGTGGTATCTGCCGGTGCTGATGGCGGGACTCGCGCTCGTCGTCATGGTGCCGTGGATCACGACGGTGTTGCCGGCCGCGTTCAATTTCAAGAGTTAGGAGGAGGGTAGAGGCCATGAGCACGTGTCGAAGGAGGTTCGCTCTACAAAATGGCCCGCAAGGCATCGCGGCGCGAAGGAACGTGCTTCGCGCCGCGGGTGCGTCGGCGCTCGCGCCGCTGCTGTCCTCCTTTGCGCGCGCGCAGGCGCCTGCGAAGCGCATCCGCTTCGCGCATCCGGCGCCGACCGCACATGGCTGGCACATCTGGGCCGAGCAGTTCAAGAAAACGATCGAGGAATCGACCGGCGGCAAAATGCAGGTTCAGATATTTCCGAACGCGCAGATGGGCAATGAGCGCGATACGGCGCAAGCCGTGCGAATCGGATCGATCGAAATGGGCGCGATCGGCGTCGGCCTGATGAATTGGGTGCCGGAGATGTCGATCACCGACGCGCCGTTTCTCTGGAAGAGCCGCGCCCAGTGCTATCGCGCGATCGCGAGCGGCTTCGGCGACGATCTTCGCAAACGCTCGCTCGACAAGGGCTTCATGCTGACGGGTTGGACCGACCTGGGCTATCGCTCGATGACCAACAACAAGCAACCGATCAACGCGGTCAAAGATATGCAAAGCTTGAAGATGCGCGTGCCGAACTCGAAGGCATACATTGCGATGATGCAAGCCACGGGCGCATCGACAGTCGCCGTCGACCTGTCCGAGCTTTATCTGGCGCTGCGCCAAGGCGTGGCCGACGGCCAGGACACGCCGCCTTCGGTAGTGAAATCGAACAAGTACTATGAAGTGCAGAAGTACATTTCGAAGACCGATCACATCCTCACGACCGCTTACACCGTGACGAATCCGAAGTACTTCGACAGTCTCTCGCCGGACGAGCAAAAGGCGTTCGTCGCCGCATGCACAGCCGCTGACAATTTTTTGCGCCAATACACGCAAAAGGACGAAGCCGAGGCGTACGATTTTTTGAAGAGCCAGGGCATGCAGGTCAATCTCAATGTCGACGTGGAATCGTTTCGCGTGGCGTGCGCGCCGGTGCTCGAAAAGTATCCGGACTTGTTTTTGCCCGAGCTCGTGAAAATGGCGCGCTCGACGCCGACATGAGCGTGGGGGCTCAAGTCACGATGTTCAGTCAGGAAGCCGTCGTCGCACGCAATCGCGTCAAGGAGTCGGCGGCGAACGGCGAATGCATTCGCGGAGTCCATCTGACCTTCGCCGCGCCGGCGGTGATCGAGGTTCTCGCGGCGGTCGACATTCACTTCGTCTATCTGGATGGCGAGCATGGGTCGTTCGACTCGCGTGACATCGAGACGGCATGCCTTGCTGCGGAACGGCACGGCTTGACGCCGATCGCCCGCGTTCCCGATCGTTCGAGCGCGACGCTTACCAAATTCCTCGATCGCGGCGTCAAGGGCATCGTGGCGCCGCACGTCGAAAGCGTCAGCGAAGCGCGCGTCGTCGTCGACGCGATCTACTTCGCGCCACTCGGCAATCGCTCTTTTGGCGGCGGGCGGCCCGAATACGGCCTGCGCATCGGCAGCCGTCCCGCGTACATGGAAGCTTGCAATGCGTCGGTTGCGCTATGCCTGATGATCGAAAGTCGGGCCGGGGTCGATGCCGCGGGCGATCTCGCTGCGGTTCCGGGCGTCGACTATTTGAGCTTCGGCCTGCTCGACCTCGCGCAATCGCTCGGACATCCCGGTAATCCCGAGCATCCGGCGGTGAAAGCCGCCGTGGCGGACGCCAGTGCCCGTATTCGCGCCGCCGGTAAGCGCGTCCGCGAGGATTTCATGCAATTCGTGTGGATCAACGACCTGCTTGTCGCGGGCGCGCGCCAGTTGTTCGACAAGCCGCGATAAAGCATCCTACGCATCTCGAGTTCGCGACGAGGGTTGGAAGCAATGATCGAGCAAGACGTGATGGTGCAGACCAAGTATGGCCGGCAGCCGGCGTTTGCCGCATGTCCGGACGCGCCGGGCGCTTTCCCCGGCATCATTCTCTACATGGACGCGCCCGGCGTTCGCGAAGAGCTCCGCAATATGGCGCGACGCATTGCGAAGCATGGCTATTACTGCCTGCTGCCGGATTTGTATTACCGCCTCGGCACGCTGCGCTTCGATATTCCTCGCCGCAACGACGCGATGTCGGTGGTCATTCGCGGCGCGATGGAAAGTCTCTCGAACGCAGCGATCGTCGAGGATACCGCGGGGATGATCTCGTTTTTCGATGGACAAGAGAGGGTGAAACCGGGCCCGATCGGGTGTGTCGGCCATTGCATGAGCGGCTCGTTCGTCGTTTCTATAGCGGCGCAGCTCCCGCGCGTCAAGGCCGCGGCGTCGCTCTACGGGGTGAGGCTCGTCACGGACAAACCGGATTCGCCGCATTTGTCGCTGGATCGAGTCAAGGGCGAGCTTTATCTCGCTTTCGCGGAAATCGATCCGGCGGTGCCGGCGAATGTCGTCCCGGAATTGAAGGCGGCGCTGGAAAAAGCCGGAACGCGACACCGGCTCGAAACGTTCGCCGGGACCCATCACGGATTCTGCTTCGCGGATCGCGCCGATTACAACGCCGTGGCGGCGGAAGGCGCGTGGGCGCGGATCTTCGATCTGTGGGAACGCAACTTGAAGTGACGCGCGATGCCCGTGTTGAAGGTTCCGAGCGGCGAGATCCATTACGAGGAGTACGGCAGCGGTTATCCGGTGCTGCTGTTCGCGCCGGGCTTTTTGAGCTCGCGGATCGAGCGCTGGCGAACCAACCCGGCACGCCCGGGCGTGCCGCAAGACTTCCTCGATCCGATCGCCGCGCTCTCGCCGCGCTTTCGTGTCGTGGCGCTCGATGTGCGTAACGCGGGCGCTTCGCGCGTGGCGATCGGTCCGGATGACGACTGGGAGAGCTATACATCCGACCATATCGCGCTCGTCGATTATCTCGGAATCGAGAAATGCCATGTGATGGGTGCGTGCATCGGTGTTTCGTTTGCATTCGCGCTCGCGCAAGCGCGTCGGGCGCTCGTGACGGCGCTGGTTCTTCAAAACCCGATCGGCCTCGCGGGAAACCGCGACGCGATCGACGCAGAGTTCGACAAGTGGGCTCGCGAAGTGGATGAATGGCCGCACGTGGACGCGAATTTGCTGCCGGGTCTCAAAGGGCGCCTCTTCGGCGGCGATTTCATCTTCAGCGTGTCGCGGCAATTCGTCCGCGAATGCACGATCCCGATCCTGCTGATGCCGGGCGACGACGTGATGCATCCGTTCGAGATCTCGGCCGAGCTTGCGAAAGTGCCGCGGGTCGAGCTCGTCATGCCATGGAAAGGGCCGGAGCGACGCGAATATGCAATGCGTCGCATCCAGGATTTCCTGATCGATCATCAACCTGCGAATTGATATGACCGACACTGCCCCGAAGCGCGTCGCGGTACTGGACGATTGGCAAGAGGTCGCGCGCCGGTGTGCGGATTGGACGCCATTGACGACGCGCGCCGACGTCGAATTCTTCGCCGAGCCTTTTTCGAGCGAGGACGACGCGGCACGTACGCTTGCGCCCTTCGACATCATCCTCGTGACCCGCGAACGGACGCCGTTTCCGGCATCGCTTTCGAAGCGGCTGCCGAAGCTCAAGATGTTCGGTTTGACGGGTGCGCGCGCCGCGCTGATCGATGTCGCCTCGATGATTGATCGCGGCGTGCTCGTCTGCTACACCGGTGGCGGACCGTCGGGCGCATCGACCGCGGAGATGGCCCTCGGCCTGATGGTGGCAGCAGCGCGGCGGATCCCCGCAGGCGATGCGTCGGTACGCGCCGGCGCGTTTCAGCGGGGCGTCCCGGTCGGGTTCATCTTGAGCGGCAAGACGGCCGGCTTGATCGGGCTCGGGCGGATCGGCGCGTTGATGGCGCGCTATTGCCGCGCGCTCGACATGCAGGTGCTGGCGTGGAGCCCGCACCTGACCGACGAAAAAGCAGCGGCGGCCGGCGCAAAGCGAGTCGCGAAAGAAGAGTTGCTGGCCGCCTCGGACGCCGTGAGCCTCCACTTGGTGCTATCCGATCGTACGCGCGGCGTCATCGGCGCAAACGATCTCGCCCGAATGAAAGACGGTGCGATCCTCGTCAACACGGCGCGCGCGGGATTGATCGACGAAGCCGCGTTGGTCGCGGAGGTGCAACGCGGACGAATCATTGCGGCGCTCGATGTATTTTCCATCGAGCCGCTCCCGGCAAGCCATCCGCTTGCGCGCGCATCGAATACCGTCCTGACGCCGCATCTGGGCTACAGCGCACTCGAAGTCTACGAAGAGTATTACCGCCATTCGGTCGAGAATGCGCTGGCATTTCTGGCTGGAAAGCCGATCCGCGTTCTCGAGCGGCCCGCGGGTTGAAGCGAGCCCGTGGCCGCGCCGTCGATCGAAGACTGGTTTGCCGTCAACGCGCTTTTCACGCGCTACGCGTGCGCACTCGATCACGGTGACGTCGACGCGGTGGTTGCGTGCTTCAGCGAAACGGCGACATTGGAGAGCCCGATTCTCGGAACTTTCACCGGTCACGCCGGCGTTCGCGCATTCGCCGAACGCACGGCTCACGCGTTGCGCGAGCGCGGCGCCCAGTTTCGCCACGTCGTGACCAACGTACGCGTTCAGGTCGACGGCGACAGCGCGCGGGCGCAGTGTTATTTGTTGGATGTCCTGACGCGCGACGGCAGGACCGAGCTCTTGTCGCCGGGCGAATACGATTGCACGCTGCAACGGCGCCACGGCGAATGGGTGTTCGAGCGCCGCGTGGTCAGGATGGATCGCCTATTTTCCGTGGACGTATGAGTCCACAGTTTTGTCGACGTTCGCGTAGAGGAGATTGATCGTGTTGAAGATTCTGGGACGCAAGACATCGAGCAACGTGCAAAAAGTCCTGTGGTGCTGCGGCGAGCTAGGCCTTGCCTTCGAGCGCGAGGACGTCGGCGGCCCGTTCGGCCGGAACAACGAACCCGACTATCTCGCGCTCAACCCGAACGGCCTTGTGCCGACGGTGATCGAGGACGGCTTCGTGCTGTGGGAATCCAACGCAATCGTGCGCTATCTCTGCGCGGCGCACGGCAAAGGAACGCTGTATCCAACCGATGCCAAAGCCAACGCCGATGCGGACCGGTGGATGGATTGGCAACAGACGAGCCTTGCGCCACCGATGGGCATCCTCTTTCGGGGCCTGCTGAAATCGCCTCCCGATGCGATGCCTACCAGCGATTTGGATAGCGCCATGCAAAGGGCCATTCCGATGTGGCGCATCCTCGAGACGCAACTTTCGCGCGGTGCGTTTGTCGCCGGTGACACGCTGACGATGGCCGACATTGCGCTCGGCAATGCCGTTCATCGATGGTTTAGCTTGCCGCGCCAGCGTCCCGACCTGCCGCAGCTGGCACGGTGGTATGCGCGACTTGGCGAGCGTCCCGCGTATCGGCAGCACGTCGCCGGCGTGTGACGTCGATCGCATCACCGCCGAATCGAGGCGAAGGAATGGTCGCGAAGACAACCGGCTTGGCAGCGGATCTTCCGATCGAGCATTCCATCGCCGAACGCATTGGCGCCCAGCGGCGTGCGCTGACGCCGCGATGGCAGCGCATCGATCAAGCGATCGTAAGCGCAACGGAGATCGCCCTTTTCGTGATCGGGACGCTGTTCACGATCATGATCACCCTCGAGGTGCTCTCCCGCTACGTCTTCGGATTCTCGATCTTTTTCGTCAATGCCGCGGCGAAGTTATTGCTCGTCTGGTTTTTCCTGATGGGCGCCGGCCTTGCGCTTCGTCATGGTGCGCATGTGGGCTTCGAGCTCCTTCTCTCGGCGCAGACGGCGCAGCGCCGCCGCGTGTTGTTGTTGGTGGGCTACGCGCTCTCGCTCGTGTTCTTCGGCGAAATGATCTGGGCCGGTGCGTACTCGTTGGGGCCCGCGCTGAATCAAACCGAGCCGGGTCTCGATGTAAGCCTCGTCTGGGCGTTCCTCGCCATTCCCGTGGGCTTCGTGCTCCTCGGGTACCACATGCTGCTATTGATCGCCATCGAGGCGCGCCGTGTGCCGACGTCGGATACGCCGCGATGATGCTCGCGGTCATCGCCGCGATCTTCTTCGGGACGCTGTTGATCGGCGTTCCGATCGCTTTCGGCATGGGACTGGCGGGAGCGTCGTGGATCCTGTTCTTCGAAGGGATCGAGCCGACGATACTCGCGCGGCGGTTCTATCAT
Organism: Casimicrobiaceae bacterium; assembly: GCA_036493535.1. Lineage (GTDB taxonomy): Bacteria > Pseudomonadota > Gammaproteobacteria > Burkholderiales > Casimicrobiaceae > VBCG01. The sequence goes on along the minus strand of DASXPO010000064.1, from coordinate 6,046 downwards.
GCGCTCGGATCGTTTCCACTGCTCGCGATTCCCTTGTTCATCATGCTCGGCGTGCTGGCCGATCGGGCGCGGCTGCTGCCGCAGATGGTCGTCTGGCTGCAGATGCTGTTCGGCCGCCTGCGCGGCGGAATGGCGTACATCAACGTCGTCGCCGCCATGTTGTTCGCCGGGATCAGCGGAACTGCGGTGTCGGACATTGCGAGCCTTGGCCGCATCCTGATCCAGCTGATGACGCGCGCCGGCTATCCGTTGGCCTACAGCGCGAGTCTCACCGCCGCGACGTCGATCATCGGGCCGATCATTCCTCCGAGTGTCGCGATGATCATTTACGCATTGGCGGTCGGCAACGTGTCGATTGGCGCCATGTTCGCCGGTGGCGCGATTCCCGGCGTGCTGTTCGGCGCCGGATTTCTGGCGATGGCGTGGTACACGACGCGCCGCGGCCGATACGGCGTCGTGGCTCCATGGCCGCCGCTGCGCGACATCGCGCGACAGACCCTACGTGTACTGCCGCTGCTGTTTCTTCCGGTGATCATCGTCGGTGGCATCCTGACCGGCGTTTTCACGGTCACGGAGTCGGCGGCGATCGGCGTCGCGTACACGATGTTGATTGGGTTTGTGTCGAAGCGGCGCCTCAAGCTCAAGGACATCTATGACGCGACGATCTACAGCGCGGTCATAAGCTCGGTGGCCGGCATGCTGCTCGGCGTCGGCGCAATTCTGTCGTGGATTTTGACCTTCAATCGTGTTACGCAATCGCTCGCCGATTTTCTGGTGGCTCTGACCAGCAACGGCACGGTGTTCATGCTGCTGGCCGGGGTCGCCTTGCTCGTTCTCGGCATGCTGATGGACGCCGTGCCGATCATGATCGCGCTCGCGCCCTTGCTGGCGCCCATCGCCAAGCAGTACGGGATCGACGAGCTGCAATTCGGCCTCGTGTTCGTCGTGACGTGCCTGATCGGCCTCGTCACTCCGCCCGTTGGCATCATCTTGTTCATGACGTCGAACATCGCCGGCGTCAAGCTCGAGCTGCTGTCGATGGCGACGTTTCCTTTCGTCATCTGGATGATCGTCGTCGTCGTGCTGATGATCTTCTTTCCGGCGATTACCCTGTGGCTGCCGAAGGCCTTGGGATTTTGAGTCGTGTGTAGCGATCGCGGTTGAACAAGGGCCCTTCACAGGCCCAAAACATCGAGGAGGAGCGAAATGAATGACAACGATTCGTCGTCGAAGGGCGCGAGCAAATCGCAACGAAGGTCGTTCCTCCGGCGATCGGCGGCTCTAGGCGCCGCGGCTGCGTTCGGTGTCGGCGTTCCCGCGCCAGCCATCGCGCAAGGCGCAAAGACGCTGCGCTTCGGTCATATGCTGCCGCCGAATCAGATTCACAGTCGAGCGGTCGCGATGTTTGGCGAGGAGCTCGGCAAGCTGTCATCGGGCAAGCTCAAGGTCGAGATCTTTCCAAGCTCACAACTCGGCACGATTCCCGAGATGCTGCAGTCGGTGCAAGCCGGCTCGCTGACGATGACGATGGCGGTGCCGGCCTGGTACTCGAATTTCATCAAGCCGCTCGACGTCTTCACGTTGCCGTATCTGATCGGCTCATCGGAGAAGCTGCGTCCGGCGCTCGAGGGCGGCGTCGGCAAGGAGATCACCAAATACGCCGACGGCGCCGGATTCCGCGTATTCGGCTACTGGCTCCTCGGCGGCCGGCACATCGTGAACAAGCTTCGTGCAGTGAACAAGCCGGCGGACTGCCAGGGGCTCAAGATTCGCGTGATCAACAGCCCGGTCTATCTGCAAACGTTTCGCGCGCTCGGCGCGAATCCGATCGCGATGGATCCGTCGGAGCTGTATCTGGCGCTTCAGCAGGGCGTCGTCGACGGCTTCGAGTTTCCGCTGCCCGATCTGGTCGCGCAAAAACTCTACGAGGTATCGAAGTATCTGTCGCTCGATCAGCACACGACCGACTTTTTCATTATTTCGACGAACAAGGCGACGTGGAGCGCGTTCTCCCCCGAGGAGCAGGGGATGATCAACGCAGCGATGAAGACGGCGATGGATTGGCAATGGAAGGAGCAGCCGGCGGCGATTGCCGATGCGCTGGCGAAGCTCAAAACGCTGATTGCCGTCAACGATATCGCGCCGGACAACAAGAAGCTCTTTGTCGAGGCAACTCGGCCGATCTACAAGCAGTTCGAGCCGACGATCGGCAAGGACTTTCTCGACTTGGCAACGCATGAGCTGAGCTGACGGTCCGCCGATCGTACGATGATGACGACCGGGAACGATGCGTCGGCGCTCGTGGAAGCGGAGCGCACGCTCTATCGCGCAATGATCGCCCAAGACTTCACCGTGCTCGAAGCGAGCCTCGCGTCCGATCTTTGTTATATTCACTCGACCGGCGTAGCGGAAACGCGCGACGAATATCTGCGCGGTGTGGCCGACGGCCTCTACGACTATGCGACGATCGCGAGCCGCAACGTCCGGATCCGAGACGTCGACAATCTCGGCGTGATGAACGGCATCGTCACGATGTCGGTTGGAAAGCGGGGAATGCCGAAGGACACGCTCGACCTTCTTTTCGTGCTCGTCTGGGTCAAGAAGGCCGATCGCTGGCGCCTGGCGATTCGGCAAGCGACGCGCATGTTGCCGTCTCCATGATGGACGCGCGCGACATCGAGGGCGCGGCACGGCTCTTCGTCGCGGCGCGGCGCACCGGCGACCTGCTCGACCGGCTGCCCGAATCTTGCCGGCCCCGCACATTGGACGATGCGCATGCGATTCAGGACGCGACCGTCCGCCTGTTACGCGAGGACGTCGCCGGATGGAAGGTCGGGGCGCCCATGGACGGGCAGATCGTTCGCGGCGCATTGCTGCGCTCGCGCGTCATCGAGAGCGGCGCGATGCTTGCGCCGAAATTGGCACCGATGCTCGGTATCGAGGCGGAGATTGCGTTTCGATTCGATCGCGATTTGCCGCCGCGCGCGACCTCCTACACGTACGCCGAAGTGGCGGCCGCCGTCACGGCGTTTGCGGCGATCGAGATCGTCGATTCGCGCTTTCGCGATTACCCGAACCCGCCGCTTCTCGATCGCATCGCCGACTGCGTCTCGAATGGCGCGTTCGTGAAGGGCACACCGCAACCACGCTGGCGGGACTTCGATCTCTCGACGCTCGAGGTCGCCCTCGTCATCGGCGGCAAGGAGATCGTTCGGCGCGTCGGCGGCCATCCCGCCACCGATCCTCTACTGCCGGCAGTGGCGTTGGTCAACGACTGCGCGCGCCGCGACGGCGTCCAAGCCGGCAAGGTCATGACCACCGGCACGTATACGGGGCTCAATCACGCGAAGCCCGGCGAGACGGTCGTCGCGATCTTCGAAGATTTCGGTCGGGCCGACGTGACGATCGACGACGCGGCTGCGTCCAACTGATTCGCCCGAGCACGTAATGGATGCCTGTGCCGAACAGGATCAGCGCGACGAACGTTTTCAGCGCTTTTTCGTTGAGTAGTGATTCAGCGCCGGCCCCAGAAAGGAGCCGACGAACGCGGTCGGAAGCCATCCGATGCTGGCAGCAACCTTTCGGATCGTTCGGATCGCGCTCGTTCAAGCATACGACGATGTGCCGCCGGCAGCCTGCCATTCAGACCGCGAAAACGTCGCCCTGCCGTTTTTGTGGTTGAATTGCCGATCTTTCACGAATTCCGCTGCGCACGATGGCCGATCGACGTCTTCAGGTTTTCCATGCGGTCGCCAAGCATTTGTCGTTCACGAGGGCCGCCGAAACGCTGTTCATGACGCAGCCCGCCGTCACGTTTCAAATCAGGCAGCTCGAGGAGCATTTCGGAACGCGGCTGTTCGACCGCACGCATGGCGGCATCACGCTGACGCCGGCGGGCGGCGTGGTGCTGGACTACGCCGAGCGCATCCTCGCGCTATCCAACGAGCTCGACACGCGGGTCAAGGAGCTCGGCGGCCAGGTCGCGGGACCGTTGTTCATCGGCGCGAGCACGACGATCGCGGAATTTTTGCTGCCGCAAATTCTGGGCGAATTCAAAGTCCGGTTTCCGGCGCTGATGCCGCGCCTCTTCGTCGCCAATTCGGAGGCAGTGCAGAGTCGAATCGAGGATCGCACGCTCGACCTCGGCTTCATCGAGGGCGACTCGCATTTTCCGACGCTCGTCACCGACATCTGCTGCGAGGACGAGCTCAAGGTCATTTGTGCGCCGTCGCATCCGCTGGCAAAGGAGACGACAGTCACCGCGCGCGCGCTCCGCCAGCACGACTACATCACCCGCGAAGTCGGATCGGGAACGCGGCAAGTCACCGACCATTACTTCGAAAAGGCCGGCGTTCCTCCCGAATCGCTCAACGTCGTGATGGAGCTTGGGAGCCCCGAGGCGCTGAAGGGCCTGGTGGCCACGGGGCTCGGCTTTGCGATCATCTCGAAGGCCGCAGTGGTCAAGGAAATACGCCTCGGCCAATTGGTCCAGGTTCCGCTGTCGCCGCGATTGGTCCGCTATCTGTCCGTCGTTTATCCGAAAGAGCGATTCCAGTCGCAGATGGTCAACAGCCTCGTGCAATTCGCGAAGGAACGCCTCCCGGCGCTCACAGCCGAGCGACCATGATGTATTGCATTGCGCCATTTCTTCTCTGCATCGGTGGGCTTTATAGGTCGATCAGCGCGCCCTTTTTGCGTCCGGTCGGCGATCCTAAGACAATAGCGTTTGTTCGTAACCCACATCGGGGCATGCATGTCGGGAACTCTCATCCCGCCACACGGCGGCGCGCTCAAACCGTTGATGCTCGAGGGCGCACCTCTGAACGAGGAGCGCTTGCGCGCGCAAACTTTGCCGCGCGTCAAAGTCAGCTCGCGCGAAAAAGGCGACCTGATCATGCTCGGCATCGGCGGTTTTTCGCCGCTCGACGGCTTCATGACCCACGCGGACTGGCAAGGCGTTTGCGACGACTACCGAATGGCCGACGGAACGTTCTGGCCGATTCCCATCACGTTGTCGGTGGACGCGCAGACGGCACGCGAGATCCGCGTCGGAAGCGACATCGCGTTGATCGATGCGGATCACGACGCGCCGCTCGCGACGATGCGTGTCACCGAGAAATATGGAATCGAAAAGCCGCACGAATGCTCGACTATCTTTCGGACGACCGATCTCGAGCATCCAGGCGTCAAGATGGTGATGCAGCAGTCCGAGATAAATCTGGCCGGACCGGTGAAGGTTCTCTCCGACGGCGGATTCAAGGACAAGTACGGCGCGCTGTTCATGACGCCGTTCGAGACACGCGCGGAATTCGAGCGGCTCGGCTGGTCGCGCGTCGCTGCTTTTCAGACGCGCAACCCGATGCATCGATCGCATGAATATCTGGCGAAGGTGGCGATCGAAGTGTGCGACGGCGTACTCGTGCATTCCCTGCTCGGCAATCTCAAGGCGGGTGACATTCCTGCCGACGTCCGCACGCGCGCGATTGCGGTTTTGATCGAACATTACTTTCGCGCCGGAACGGTCGTCCAGGCGGGCTATCCGCTCGACATGCGGTATGCCGGTCCTCGCGAGGCGCTCTTGCATGCGCTGTTCCGCCAGAACTACGGCTGCTCGCATCAGATCGTCGGCCGCGATCATGCGGGTGTCGGCAGCTATTACGGGCCGTTCGATGCGCATCACATCTTCGACGAGATCCCGAAGGGCGCGCTTGCGACGCAGCCGCTGAAGATCGATTGGACCTTCTGGTGCTACCGCTGCGAAGGGATGGCGTCGGCGCGGACATGTCCGCACGAGGACGACGACCGGCTGCTGGTCTCCGGAACGAAACTCCGCAAATGGCTTTCGGAGGGGAAGCCCGTTCCCGCTGAATTCAGCCGGCCCGAAGTCTTGAAGATCTTGGGCGAGTACTATGCCTCGCTCGAGGCGAGCGAAAAAGTCGAAGTCAAGCTCGCGGGACATTCCGCGCGTTAGCTTCGCCGGAGGCGAGGAATGAGCGCTTGCGCCGACGGCCATCTCGATGTTCTCGGATCGATTTCTCCCGAGTAC
>DASXPO010000063.1:0-3489 GCA_036493535.1 Casimicrobiaceae bacterium | reverse complement strand
GTAATCGGGGTTCGCGGGAATCGTCGCGGCGATCGCACAGCGTGCGAGCTCGTCGTTCGTCAGCCCCGACATCTCCGTGCCGAATACGATTGCGACATCCCCCTGCTCCGCGCTCGCAATCGCTTCGATTGCCGCTTCGCGTACGCCGAGCGCGCGGCCGACGAATTCGCGCCGTCGCGCCGACAGTCCGATCGTCAGGCCAGCGCCCTCAAGCGCATCGTCGAGCGTCGCCACGCATCGGGCGCGATCGAGAACAGATGCGGCGCCTGCGGCAAGCGCGACAGCTTCGACGTGATCCGGCCGATATTTCGGCGCGACGAGTGTCAGGCGCGTCAATCCCATCGTGAACATCGCGCGCGCGGCCGCGCCGATGTTGCCCGGATGTGTGGTGCGCACGAGCACGATCCGAATGCGCTGCAAGGAGTCGATCATCGATGCAACCGAGTAGAATAGGGACGATCGTTCTTTCGCCACGCCGGCGCTTCCACACGCCGGTGACAATACGCCATGCACCCGATGCTCACGACTGCCGTGAAGGCGGCCCGCCGCGCCGGCAACGTCATCAATCGCGGCGCGCGCGACCTCGATCTACTCACCGTAACGACCAAAGGACCCAAGGACTTCGTGAGCGAAGTCGATCGCGAAGCCGAGCGCTCGATCGTCGAGACGTTGCATGCCACCTATCCCGGTCACGCGATTCTCGCCGAGGAAGGGACGGACCGGGGCAAGAACGCCGATGCCGAATACGTCTGGATCATTGATCCGCTCGACGGCACGACCAACTTTTTGCACGGGTTTCCGCAATACTGCGTATCGATTGCGCTGTCGCACAAGGGCGTGGTCACGCAGGGCGTGATCTACGATCCGGTCCGCAACGATCTTTTCACGGCGACCCGCGGACGCGGCGCATTCCTGAACGACCGCCGCATTCGCGTATCGCGGCGCCAGCATTTGCGCGAGTGTCTGATCGGCACCGGCTTCCCGTTTCGCGACGGCAGCTTCCTCGACACCTATCTGCAGATGATGAAGACAATGATCACGCATACGGCGGGATTGCGCCGCCCCGGCGCTGCCGCGCTCGATCTCGCTTACGTCGCTGCCGGATCGTACGACGGTTTTTTCGAGGTCGGCTTGAATCCCTGGGACGTTGCCGCCGGCAGCTTGCTCATTCTCGAAGCGGGCGGTCTGATCGGCGACCTTGCGGGCGAGGGCGATTATCTGCACGGCGGCCAGGTGATCGCCGCCAACCCGAAGATTTTCTCGCAAATGGTGCAGACGCTGTCGCCCTTTCGAAGCGCGCTCGAGCGCGAAAGAGCCGGAGCGCTCGCCCAGCAATGAACGGACGACAGCGGGTGCGCCGCTAAGGATCGCCGGCACGCGGCATCGTCGACGCGGGCTCGGCTTCGGTCGGTCGATGCGCCGCCCATTCCTGCAGCAGCCCGTAACCAACGGCGAGCAGCACCGGTCCCAGAAATACGCCGATAAAGCCGAACGCGACGACGCCGCCGAGAACGCCGAGCAAGACCAGCACGAACGGCAAATCGCTACCGTGACTGATGATCAGCGGCTTGATCACGTTGTCGATCGTCGAGACGACGAGCATGCCCCACAACAGCACGAAGATGCCCCAGCCGGTCTCGCCGATGTTGATCAGCCACAATCCTGCAGGGACCCAAACGAGCGGCGGACCGACCGGCACCGGCGACAGCAGAAAGGTCGCGAAGCCCAGGAGCGGCGCGGCCTTGATGCCCGCGATCCAAAATCCGATGCCGGCGAGAACGCCTTGAACGAGCGCCGTGCCGAGGATACCCAGCACGACGCCCCGTACGGTCCCGACGGCAACGTTGGCAAGCCGGCCGCCGTGATCGCCGGCGATGCGCGCAATTCCCGCGCGCAGCCGTCCGATGATTTCATCCCCGTCGCGAAAAAGAAAGAACGCGATCAGGATCGAGAGCGCAAGTTGCAACAGCGCGCCGGCCACCGTGACGCCCGACGCCACCGCAATGCGGCGCGCCGGCTCGATATAGTTGCGGAGTTCGGCCAAGAGTCTCGGCGTGTCGTGCGCCATGCCGCTCCAGTACGCCGCCGCTCGTTCCCCGATCAGCGGCAATCCGGCAATCCACTCCGGCGGTTCGGGCGGCCCCTGGCTCAGCACTTGGCGCGCCCATAGCGCGACGGCCTCCGCGTTATCGGCGATCGTCGCGCCGACGATCACGAACGGCGCGAACAGCACGGCGGTGATGATCACGAGCATCAGCAAGGCCGCCAGCCAGTCGTGGCGATGAAAGCGCTTGCGCAGTTGCGAAAACAGCGGCCATGACGTGACGCACAGGATCGCCGCCCACACCAGGGCCGTTAAGAACGGCTGCAGAACGAGAAAGCATCCGACGATCAGCAACGCCAGCACCGCGAGCGTCAGCATCTGATCGATGCGCGTCGGCGGTTTTTTCTGCAGGATGGATGACATTCGCGGCCGATGAGGGCCGAGAGCCCTCGCATGAATGCGCGCATAGTACGCGAACCGGATCGACGCCAGCTAGGTGAGCGGGTTGAGGAGTCGAGCATCGGCGCGGCGCTATAATTCGCCGCTCCGGAGAGATGGCCGAGTGGTCGAAGGCGCCTGACTCGAAATCAGGTTTAGGGCAACCTAACGGGGGTTCGAATCCCTCTCTCTCCGCCACTTCCAGCCTGATTGGCCATTTTTATTTTTTCTGCAAAATAGCCTTTTCTTCTGCAATTTCGCGCATTGGAGGCTTGCCCTTGGAGGCCTGCACTGCGTCTGATGTGGTCATCGGTCGTTGTGATTGCACAGTGTGTGAACAGGCAGTTCACGGGCGCGTCATAACGGAGCAAATGTAACCGCGGCTAGCGATCAGGCTGGCGGCCCGATGTCACACGCCGGTATCTTGCGCATCACCAAAGCATCGATTACGGCGCGATCTGAGCGTCCGATTGGTGCATGCATAACGGCGCCGAGATCCTGCACAATTGCGGCTTGGCCGAGACTTTTTAAAAGGTACAAAGTGCCGCGCGAAGAGTTCGCGCGACCAGCCGGTGCAAGGCTCTAGCGGCTGCAATTCCTATGTCATTTTTCGACCCCGAACCGGTCTTACGGCTTGCGACAAGCAGACGCCCACGCCCAGCCCGCACCGGAGTACGAATTCGATCAACGCATCATCTGCTAACGACGACCCGAAGACGCCCGTCAGGGGCGGCTCGCGCCTGGGCGTCCGAGGCCGGCGCGTGGGCGCCCAGGTGACGTGCCTCAAGGTCGGCGTCGCGTCGCACACACCGCTGCTCGCGGTGGCCGTCGCTCCCTCGCGTGGCGCTCGACGCATCGACGCTGTGTGCACCCGGCGTGCCGGTGGTGGCCGGCGTCGATGCCTCGTGGGCAATCTCGCGTGCGAACGCGATTGCGACGCTCGCCGCGCAGATCGCCGCGCCAATCGAATGGGTACGCTGCCTCGAGACGCTGTACGAACGCGGCTG
>DASXPO010000062.1:0-22280 GCA_036493535.1 Casimicrobiaceae bacterium | reverse complement strand
GTATCGGTGATCGCCGTGACAGAGCTTGCGTACGTTTCGATGCAGATTCGCGCGCATACATTCCGCGTGCTCGAGATGCTGACCGCAATGGCTGTCATCTATTGGCTCCTCGGCTATCCGCAAGCCAAGCTCGTCGATTGGATTCAACGCCGCTATGCGGTGACCGAATGATGGACCCGTTGCCGCGTCGCGAAAAAGCCGCCGGCGCCAAGATCGTCCGCTACAACGCCGTCGTCAAACGCTACGGCGACTTCACCGCGCTCGCCGGCGTTTCGCTCGATGTGCATGCGGGCGAGGTCGTCTGCCTGATCGGGCCGTCAGGATCGGGGAAATCGACGCTCCTTCGCTGCACCAACGGACTGGAATCGATTGACGGCGGCGACATCGAGTTCGAGGGCGCACGACTCGCCCGCGACGAGCGCGGGTTGCGCATCATGCGCCAGCGAATGGGCATGGTGTTCCAGAGCTTCGAGTTATTTCCGCATCTCACGGCACGGCAGAACGTCGCGGAGGGTCCACGCACCGTCCTGAGGATGAGCGCGATCGAGGCGGATCGGCGCGCGAACGCGCTGCTCGACAAGGTCGGATTGGAGGATAAAGCAGCGAGCTATCCGTCGGCGTTGTCGGGCGGCCAGCAGCAGCGCGTCGCCATTGCGCGCGCGCTCGCGATGAATCCCGACGTGATGCTGTTCGACGAGCCAACGTCAGCGCTCGATCCCGAGACGATCGGCGAAGTGCTGGGCGTCATGAAAAAGCTCGCGGACGAGGGGATGACGATGGTCGTCGTGACGCACGAGATGTCGTTCGCGCGACGCGTCGGCGACTGGGTCGCGGTATTCGACGCCGGCCGCGTCGTCGAGCAGGGGCCGCCGACGCAGATCTTCGATGCCCCGACGATCGAGCGCACGCGCGACTTTCTAAGCCACCTCGGCTGGAGCGGTTGACGCGAGCGCCTCAAATCGCTGAGTGTAGCGACCATCTAGCGAGATAACGGTCGAGGTTTTCCGGGTCGCCATCGCTCGCTGCGAGCCCCACATACCCATCCGGCCGGACGAGATAGAGCGCATTGCGCGCGAAACCCGACTTGTCCATTGAATCGCGCCAGGCAAATGTGTGCAATGCAAGGTTCCGCGCGCGGCAGACTTCCGTGATCCGCTCCGACGCATCGCCGTAGACGTGCACCTGCCAGTCGAGTGACGACAGCGGCTCGTAATTGTCGGCGCAGGAAGCGTCGAATCGCAACCAAGGCAATCGATCGCCGCTATGAACGCCTCCGGCGATGCCGCTGCTCAGCGCGCTGGCGCGATATTGAATCGACGTCTGCGAAACCGTCCGAAACATGAAGCGGCGCACGGCGTCGAGCCGCGCGAGTTGCGGTGCGACATTCGGAACGACGTGCAGGCGCACGAATGACGCGAGGGCGCCATTACTCGTCACGAGCTCGAACGCGCGGTCGGTCGTCGCGACCAACCGTCGCGCGAACGCGATGCGCTCCGGCTCATACGTTTCGAGCACCGCCGCATGCGCACGCGATTGAATAACTGCCGCGAGTTTCCACGCGAGATTGAACGCGTCCCCGATGCCGGTGTTCATTCCCTGTCCGCCGACCGGGCTGTGGATGTGCGCGGCATCGCCGCATAGAAACGCGCGGCCGACTCGGAAATGCGACACGACGCGATGGTGAACGCGGTAGGTCGAGAACCAATTGATGCGTTCGACGTTGACGCCAAGGCGCTTGATGACGACGCGGCCGACGTCGTCCCACGAAAGCTTCGGATCGTTCTCCTGTGTCTCCACAATTCCGATCAGGCGAACGCGCTGGTCGCCCTTCATCGGAAATGCGGCGACGAAATCGCCCTCGTCGATCGCCACGTGGAGCTCGCGGTTCAGGATCGGGCCGGTGGCGTTCGTGTCGGCCACGTAAAACACATGCGCGTACGTGCTGCCGGGAAATCCCGTTTTGAGCACGTCGCGAACGACGGAGCGCGCGCCGTCGCAGCCGGCCAGATACGCGGCCTCGCAAGTCTCCTCGCGACCGTCCGCGTGGCGAAGCCATGCAACGATGCGATCGCCGCGATCGTCGAACGTCGTGAGCTCGACCGGCCGCTCGATCGAGACGCCCGCCGCCGAAAGCCGCTCGATCAGCAGCCGCTCGTGCGCGTCCTGCGGGAACATGATGACGTGCGAATAGCGGCTCGTGCCCTTGCCGAATTCGCCGAAATCGACGCGTGCGACGCGGCGTCCTTTGATCCACAGATTCACTGCGCTGACCGCGAGGCCGCGTTCCACAACGGAATCGGCGATGCCGAGCTGGCGATAGAGCTCGAGCGTTCGCGCGTGAACGGCGAGCGCGCGCGACGTCGTGCCCGGCGCGGCGATTTTGTCGATGACCCGAAAGCGCGTGCCACGACGTGCAAGCCATAGCGCGAGTGCGAGCCCGGTCGGACCGGCGCCCACGATCAGGACATCGGTATCGGACATAGTTTTCCCAAACCCTTGTCATTCCGAGGCGAAGCCGAGGAACCTGTTGTTGCTTTCGCGCCGCCGGTATTATGCTTTTGCGCGCCATTATTATTGTCTGCGCCATAAGCTGCAGCGCGTTTCGAAGGATGGCGTGATCGTCCGGTCGATTTACGGCGTCGGCTACAAGCTGGAACTGGTGGATTCCTCGGCCTGAGTTTCCCTAATCGCGCAGCCGTCGAATGTGCGCAAAGCGCGGGTGCGCTGCGAACATCGCCTCGCGCGTTTCGCCCTCACGAAGCTTTGCGGCGATCGCTTCCTCGATTTCGGCGACTCTTTCGGCCCACGAAACGATGTCGCCCGCGATCGACTTCGGAATCGCGACGACACCGTCGCCATCGCCGATCATCAAGTCCGCGGGCGCAATTTCAACGGTGTCGGACGCCTGTCCCGCGGCGCGAATCGGCGCGTTCGCGGCGGTGAGCGCCCAACGCCCCGCGGAGATCAACGGCGTCGCGTAACGGCAGAACACCGGGAGTCCGACGTCGACGATCTCACCCACGTCGCGCGCACCGCCGTCGACGACGACGCCCGCGCAGCCGCGCTTTTTCAGCGCGACGCACATGAGTCCGCCGATAGCGGCACTCATCGAATGGCCGTTCATCGCGATCACGATTGCGACACCTTCCGCAGCCGCTCGATCGATCTCGAACGGCGACAGGGTTTTGACGCCGCTTGCCTCGCCATGGACGGTCACGCCGGAGAAGCAAGCGGCCGCCCCGGCGAACTTCATCTGCGGCGTGAGCGGGCGGATCGCCGACGAGAGCGATTGATGTGGAAAGCCGGCGCGGTCGAGCACGTCGCTGACGACGGTGCTCGACAGACGGCGAAGACGGACGGCAAGCGATTCGAGCTCGGGACGCATGGTCGGCTCCTGATGCATGAGTAGAATAGCGGCACGGGTTCCGTGTTGCCCCCTGCGCCGCCCGCTTTATCGATGGCTGAATCCACGCAATGGTCGTTTCCGCGCGAGCTCCAACCGCTCGCCGCGGATCTTGCATTCGATCTCAAGGCCGCGCTCGACGCGGTCGTCATGCTTCGCGCCAACGTTCCCGACGACGCGTTCACGGCGTCAATTCTCGGCACCGAACGCGCCGGCAACGGCGTCGTCATTCGCGAGGACGGCCTTACGCTGACCATCGGCTATCTGATCACCGAAGCGGAATCCGTCTGGCTCACGACCAATAGCGGCACGACGGTCGCAGGCCATCCGCTCGCATACGATTTTGCCACGGGACTGGGTCTAGTCATCCCGCTCGGCAAGCTCGACGCCCCAGCACTGCGGCGGGGACATGCATCGGCCATGGGAATCGACGACGACGTCGTCGTGATCGGTCATGGCGGTCTCGTGCATACGCTCAAGGCGCGGGTGATTGCAAAGCGCGAATTCGCCGGCTATTGGGAATACCTTCTCGACGAGGCGCTGTTCACCGCCCCGCCGCACCCGGAGTGGAGCGGTGCCGCCTTGCTCGACGATGCGGGCCGGTTGATCGGCATCGGCTCGTTGCTCGTGCAAGAGGCGGTCGGGGAAAACACCGTCCAAGGGAACATGTTCGTGCCGACCGATCTGCTCGACCCCGTGCTCGACGATTTGCTGAAAATTGGCCGCACGACGCGTCCGGCGCGTCCATGGCTTGGCATGTACACGACGGAAATCGCGAGCCATCTGGTGGTGAATGGACTCGCGAAGCAAGGTCCGGCCGATAACGCCGGCGTGCGTCTCGGCGACATCGTCGTCGATGTCGCGGGCGAGCGCGTCACCGGGTTGGCGGACCTCTATCGGAGAGTGTGGGGGCTTGGACCGCCCGGTACGCGCGTGGCGCTCACGCTGGCGCGCGATGGTGCCGTCACCCGGATCGACGTCAAATCGGCCGATCGTGCCGACTACCTGAAGAAGCCGCTGCTGCAATAGTCATTGCCGCTCGCGAAGGTTCGCTCACTGCTTCGGGGCGATCAAAAAATAATGGTGCTCGTCACGCGCCTGCCGTAGACGTGTCCCGAGACTCCGCCGACTACCCATTGGCCTTCTCTCTTTACCGACCGTCCGGCTTTTTCTGCAAAAACGGAACACCCCCGGTCGGCGATCGGTCGAGGTGGTACACTTGAGATAGTGACCCTAGTTTACCAATTTGGGAATGTATAGCTAACGCGATCGATTCCTCGGCCCTGCGGGGATCCGATGGCGATTACTGTCCGTGGTGTCGATGATTCGAAGATGCGGTTGTCGTGGGCCACGCAAACAGGATTCGTTGGGGAAACGCTCGACCGGCAGCGGAGCGCGCGGCCCGTTAGGGCTAGCCCGCAGGCGCAAACATCGACGACGCCATGAATAGGCGCTCGTTTCTTTCGGTGACCGGATGCGTGCTCAGCGCGCTCTCGTGGTCAGCGTACTCACTGCAGCAGCGAACCTATCGAATCGGCTATTTGCATCCGACCGATGCCCAGGACGTCGCCGCGATCGCGTTTCGGCAAACGCTGAGGGACTACGGCTATGTCGTCGGCCAGAACACCATTCTGGAGGAGCGTTACGCCGAGACAAATATCGAGCGGTTACCCGCGCTGGCCGCTGAGCTGGTGGCGAATCGCGTCGACGTCATCGTCGCCGTTTCGCCTACCGCAATTCGGGCCGCTCGCGCCGCGACCACAACGATTCCGATCGTCATGGCTTTCAGCGGCGACGACCCGGTGAACAGCGGCTTTGCGGCAACGCTCGCTCGTCCCGGTGGAAACATAACGGGTCTCACGACCGTCGCGCTCGACATGGCGCCGAAATGGCTCGAATTGTTGATCGAGCTTGCGCCGGGGTTGAAGACCGTCGCTGTGTTGCGCTCCCCGGGCAGGGTCGATCACACCGCTCAGATTGAGGCGATACGAGCGGTGGCGGACGCGCGTGGCATTCGTCTGCAGACCATCAATGTGCGCGGCGTCGACGAGTACGCGGAGGCGTTTGATGCGATCGCGGCGGCCGGAAGCCAGGCCGTCATTGTGCTGAACGGCCCGGAGTTCGTTCATAACCGATTCCGACTGGTGGGGCTTGTGATGAAGCATCGGCTTCCATCGGCCTATCAATTTGTCGAATTGGTGACGATTGGAGGATTGGTGTCGTATGGTCCCAACATCGCCGAGCTGTCCGCTCGCTCGGTCGCCTACGTCGACAAGATATTGAAAGGCGCGAACCCGGCGGAGCTGCCGATCGAGCAGCCGCGGAAGCTGTTCCTGGTCATCAATCGCAAAACTGCAACCGCGCTAGGGCTGACGGTTTCGCCGGCGCTGCTTCTGCAGGCCGATCAGGTCATTCAGTAACCAAAATGCCACGCTGTGCGCGGGAATGTCACGAGCGGTCGATGATCTCATCGGCGCTCAACAGGAGCCATTGCGGGAGTCGCAAGCCGAGCGCCTTCGCGGCGCCGAGGTTTATCACAGTCGTGAAACGGGTCGGTTGCTCGACCGGGAGATCGGCGGGTCTGGCGCCACGCAGGATCTTGTCAACGAACACCGCGAAGCGCGGCCAGTGCTGCGCAAAGGGCCCATAGGCAAGTAGTCCGCCACCCTCCGCGAAGGGTCGAAAAGGACCGATCGCCGGAAAGCGGGCGCTGGTCGCGTCGCCACCGATACGTGGCAACACGGGGTTGACCCATGCAATGTTTGGAATCAGAGCGGCATCGGCGCCCATTTGGCGAGCGCGGTCAAAAAAACCGCCAAGAGCATTCAGCGTCGGTGTCTCGATTCCTTGCAGCTCGACCGCGAGCTCCTTGGCGGCGCCTACGAGGCCTGAACTCGGAGGACCGGTGACGGGAACGGCAACGCGCGACAATCGGGGCAACGCCGCCTTCAGCGTTTCGAGCATCTTTCCCTCGTACATGCCGTATGCGAATCCCGTGAGATTTCCACCGGGCCGGGCGAGGCTCGCAACCAGTCCGCGGCCGACAGGGTCTGAGCCGACGACGAATACGATCGGGATGGTGGCGGTTGCATCCCTCGCCGCTCGCGCCGCCTCAGGGGAATCGGTCAACATCAGGTCGACCTTCAGCCGCACCAGCTCGGCCGCAAGCGCGGGCAACTGCTCGAGCCCGGCAGAATACCGCGGCTCGATCTTGATATTCTGTCCCTCGACCCAGCCCAATTCCCTCATCGAATCCCAGAAGGACTTTGAGATCGATTGTTTGCCTTGCCTCAACCACCCGATCCGATAGACGCGGGCCGCTCGATCGGCGCGTGCGAGCGTCGCGGCCAAGCCGAGACCGCCCGCGACGATACCGATGAACGCTCGCCGATCGATCACCACGCGAATAATTGCAGGGATCCGCGCACGCTAGCCGACATGCACCAGATGCTCGATGAGCGCACGGAGCTTGCCCGGCGTCGTGGGCTTGAACGCGAGGGGATGTCCGGTCGCTCGCGCCTGTGCGATACGATCGGGTGCCGATTCACCGGTAATGAAAGCACACGCCACCTGCGGACCGCCCGCGCGACGAACTCGATGAACGACATCGACGCCGTTTTCCGCATCGGCCAAGTTTAAGTCACACAAGACAACGTCGGGCCGCTGTCCGCACACGCTCTCGACCGCCTCATCGCCCGTTTCTGCCGTGGCCACCTCGCAGCCCCACCGCGCCAGCAAGCCTTGCATCGCATCGCGAGCGGCCGCCTCGTCGTCGACCACGAGCACGCGAATCCCGTGCAAACTATCGGCCGTCAGCGGCGCTGCAATCGCTTGCGTCTGAGGCAGGGCGCGTGCGACCAGGATGCGCACGACGGTGCCCCTGCCGGGCGTCGATTCGATCGTGACGCGGTGGTCGAGCAGGAG
This sequence comes from Casimicrobiaceae bacterium, assembly GCA_036493535.1. Lineage (GTDB taxonomy): Bacteria > Pseudomonadota > Gammaproteobacteria > Burkholderiales > Casimicrobiaceae > VBCG01. Next base: position 14,953 of record DASXPO010000062.1, on the reverse strand, counting down.
TGCGAGGCGCTTGACAATTGCAAGTCCGAGCCCCAGGCCGCCGGCCATGCCGCGGTTCGGCGCACGATAGAACTCCTGAAAAACGTTCGGCAGATGAATCGGATCGATCCCGACGCCGGTATCCGCGACGATCAGCTCGACGCTTTGACCCCTTCGACGGCACCCGATCAGTATTCGGCCGTCGACCGTATAACGCAACGCGTTGGAGATGACGTTGAGCAGAATTCGCTGCAGCAGGACCGGGTCGGAATAGACCCATAGCGACGTCGGCACCAGCATCAGCGCGAGCCCGTTCGCCTCCGCGCTCGGCGCGAATTCGGCGGCTAGGCGCGAAAGAATGTCGTTGAGCGGCAGCGGCTTCGGTTCGGCGTTGACGGCGCCTACATCGAGCTTGGAAAGATCGAGCAGCGCCTCGATCAATCCCTTCAGCGCCTCCAGCGAGCGCTCGGTCTTTTCAACCAACGCGACGACGTCGCCCGGCAAGTCGATCGCACGCAGTTGTCCGACGAACAGGCTCAAGGCGTGGATCGGCTGGCGAAGGTCATGGCTTGCCGCGGCGAGAAAGCGCGTCTTGTCCTCGTTGGCGACCGAGAGTTCGTGCGTTCTTTCGGCGATGCGCGTCTCCTGCATCGCGTACATTTCCTGCAGGCGGGCGGCCATTCGGTTGAACTGGGCGGCGAGCGCTTCGAGCTCGTCCCCCGTTTGTAAGGTGATACGGCGGTCGAATTGACCTTCGCCGAGCTCTTTTGCGCGCGTTTCGATCTCGCGGATCGGCTGGACCATGCGCCGTGCAAGCAGAACGCTTGCCGCAATTGCTGCAGCGATGCCGAACAATACGAGCGCGACCGATCTCGCAATCGACGCATAGACCGGGCGAAAGGCCTGGTCGAGCGGCTGCTCCGCAAATACGGTCCATCCAAGCTGCTCGATCGGTGCCGCCGTCGACACCACCGCGACTCCCTTGATGTCGCGTGCTTCTCCGATGACGGTAATGTCCTGTGACGTACGGTCCAGCGTCCGGCGCACATGCGGAAGCGTCGACAGATCGGTCTTGCGCAGCACCAGTCCGATGTCCGGATGGGATATAAGCTGTCCATCGCGATCGACGACGTAGGCGATTCCATCCGGTGCCGGTCCGACTTGGGATACCACGTCCCAGACGTATTTGAGGTTTACTTCCGCCTCGAGGACGCTGCTGAAGGAATCACGCGCTGACGCAATCGATACATATGGCTCGGTTTCCTTGCGAAAGTAGACTGGCCCGACATAGTTCAATGCATCGCGTGCGCCGCGGAATTGCGGATCGTCTAAGCCGTTCCTGGCGCTGTTGGCGACGTTGACGCCGAAGCGCGATAAGGCGAGCTGCTCGCGCCCATCGGCGGCGATCCAGCGTAGTTCGCTTATTTCGGGGTGGTAACGCAGCAATGCGACGAGCTCGAGTCGCAGATCACCGGTGTCGATGGTTTCTGTCGTGTTGAACTTCGCTACGGTGGAACGCACTGCGTCCTGGACGTCGCGCATGAAATTGGCGATTTCGGTCGCCGCAAATTTCGCCTTGGTGCGCTGCACCTGCTCGAGCGCCTCTACCGCTTCACGATAGGCGAAATAGCCTCCGACCGCGGCGCTGACGACCAGCAGCACACTGACGACTCCGGCGAAATACGCCGCGTACTTCCAGAATAGTGTGCGGCGTGCTAGCTGAAGCATGTCGGTCGGATCGCGGTTCTGCGAGGCGCGCGGGTGCGCCAGTGTAAGACGAAGTTGATGCAACCTCATTGATGCAACCATCATGCCGGGAACGAGAGAGGCCGGTCCACCGACCGGCCCCTGGTACTCCTCGTCGTCTCTCAAATCGCTGCGTTGTCGCGTCGCTCCGTTCGCGAGACGGCCGCCTTATGGACCGGGATTCGGATTGTCCGGCAATCGCGGAATTGCGCTCAGGTACTCGTAGACTGCGCGAAGATCGCCGTCGGTCTTCTTCGCGAACACGGGCCACGGCATGACCTGCAAAAGGGTGCCCGGTGGATCGAGCGGGTTGTGTCCGGTGCGCAGCGTTTGTTTGAACTGCTCGAAGGTGAGACCGGCGGGTTTGCCGCTTGCGTCAGGCGTCAAATTCGCGGAAACGAACGGCGACGGCGGAAAGGTGCGCCCGCCTGACATGAACTGCGCGGCGTTAATGAGCTCGGGCTGCCCCTGAAACGGGTTACCTCCCGCCAAGTACGACGGGTGCGTATGGCAATCGTTGCATCCGCTCGAATTGACGATATAGCTACCCATTCCGACCCACGCCCGGTTCTTGCCGGCCAAGTTCAGCGGCACCGGACTGATCGCGTAGCCCTGCTGGACCTTCGATTCGTCGTTGTCGCTGTCCGCTCGAGCCGGGAGCGCATGCGACAAGACGACAGCGGCGATAGCCGCGGTGGCGAGCATTCCCATCCGGCGAACTTTCCAATTCAGTGTCGACATTCTGTTCTCCCTGGTTTGCGCATGTTTCAGCGTGAAACCCTCGTGACGTTGCCTTGAAGAACGAAGGCAGGGGCCACGGGATCATGCGTCTGGATCATCCAAAGGTCGTCGCCGCTCGGCGCCGGGAAGATGTCGAACGCGGGTCCGCCGTTGAAAGCGAGCGTGCCCGTGCAATCGGCCTCGACGGTATACGTGCCGGTGCCTCCGGGAGGGGATCTTCCGATAACGCCGTTGATGCTGCGTGTCGCGGCGGGCACGGTCAATGTGCCGTCGCCGTTGAACCGGATCAGTTCGACGATGGCCTTGGGCTGAGCGACGCCTGAAACGATGTTGTATCCGGTCGACGCGAACACGTACAACCCCGAGAGCTTGTCGGCGCGACAAACTCTCGCGTTGTCGTCGGCAAACGCATTCGCGGACGCGCCGAAGCCAAGTGCTGCCATCACCAATCCCCACATCATCGACTTTCTCATGCTCTTCTCCCCTGTATGCCCGTTGCTGCGATAATCGATCCCGTCAATTTCGGACATTCCATGATGGTCCGCCTCGACTGCCGTCGTATCGAATGCGAGCCGATGGACGCGATCGTGCGGCGACAATACGCAGCCGTTGACGCCGCGGAAATTGCACTCCTGGGCACGCCGACGCAGGAACGCTGGGCGCGCTTCGCCGCCGGTGCCGGTCGAACGGGCTATCGGATTGAATCGATGGCGAAATGGCGCAGCCGCCTACCCGATGATCGAGACTTCGGTGCCGGCCCGAAAGGGCTGCTTTGAAAGCGCTGATCGTCGATGACCATCCGCTGATTCAGCAAGCGGTTGGCAACGTGCTGCGCGCGATAGACGAAGCGGCGGAGATTGCCGTCGCCGGTGATTGCGATGGCGCTTTGGAGATTGCGGGCCGCGGCACAGAGCCGGATCTCGTCTTGCTGGACCTCAATCTTCCCGGTCTCTCGGGGATTCCCGCGCTAAAGCGCTGGCGGTCGCGATTCCCGGCCGTGCCGGTTGTCGTGCTGTCCGCGCTCGACGATCGGCAGACCGTGCTGGCCGCGATCAGCGCCGGCGCGGCCGGCTACATTCCGAAATCGTCGTCCAACGATGTCATGCAGCATGCCTTGCGTCTTGTGCTTGCAGGCGGCAAGTACCTTCCGCCGGAACTCGTCGCGGGTTCGACTGCAACACAGCGCAAAGGGATCGATGCCGCGGCCATCGGCGAATTGACGGACCGTCAGATGGCCGTACTGCGGTTGATCGCGAAGGGCGCGTCGAACAAGGTCATTTGTCGCGAGCTCGGACTCGCCGAGCGCACGGTCAAGGCTCACGTGACTGCCGTGCTGCGTGCGCTCAAGGTGACGAGCAGGACGCAAGCGGCGGTAGAGGCCGTGAGGTTGGGATTGTCGGACGCCGCCGACGCGTGAGGGCGTTAGGCCGATGCGGTCAAGACGGCAGCCAATGCCTCCGCGAAGCTTCCGTGAGAGTTGGACAAAAATGACCATAAATGGCTACAATGTGACCATGTACGAGGTTAAAATCGCGGAGCTGAAGAGCCGGCTGAGCGAGCACCTGCGCAAGGTGCGCGCTGGACGTACGCTAACGGTGCTGGATCGAAGCACGCCGATTGCTCGAATCGTCCCTTGGAAGGAAAGCGATGCCTCGTTCGAGACACGGCAGCCTTCTCCGGGTGCGCCGGCTCTGAAGGACGTGCCCCTGCCTTCGCCGCTTTCGCGCCGCGGCGATATCGTGAAGTTGCTGCTCGAAGATCGTCAGCGCGATCGTTGATCGCCTATCTCGATTCGTCGGTGCTGCTGCGGATCGTCCTCGGCCAGCGGGACGCATTGAGGGAATGGAGCCGCGTGACGCGAGGGATCGTATCCGCACTCGCGGAAGTTGAATGTTTGCGCACGCTGGACAGGCTGCAAGTGACCGAACGGCATTCCGACGAGGCAATTGCAGCGCGTCGAGAAGCCGTCTACCGACTCATGGAATCGATGGAAGTCGTGGAGGTCGGTCGCGCCGTTCTTTCGCGCGCATCGCATCCGCTTCCGACGGTGCTGGGAACGCTCGACTCAATCCATCTTGCAACGGCGCTTCTGTGGAACGAACGCATGTCGGCCAAGATCGTGATGGCCACGCATGACGCCGCACTCGCGGTAGCGGCAAAGGCGAGCGGACTCCGCGTCGTCGGAGTTTGATCGCTATTGCTTGATCCCGCTATTGACCCCGACCAGACTCGTCGGCGGCTGCACGGCATTCTGATAATCCCAACCGCCGCCCAGCGCCTTCGCGAGATCGACGACCGCAAGGCGGACATTGCGTGCCGCGACGATCTGCAGCGTCTGCGCCTGCAGCAATTGCCGCTGCGCGTCCAACACTTCCAGATACGGCGAGTAGCCCGAGCGGTAGCGCAAATCGGACAGCTCGAGCACGCGCGACAACTCGTTCTTGCGCTCGGTTTGCGCGGCGAGCGCCGCGCGCGTCGTCTCGTTCGCGGACAGTGCGTCGTGCGCATCGTGGAATGCGCTCTGCACGGTCTTCGTGTAGGCGACGATCAATTCATCGCGCGCCGCCGATTTCGATTCGACATTCGCTTCGATCGCCTTGAAGCCGATGATCGGCTGGGCGATCGCTGCGCCGATGCTCCAGATCAAGCCCGGGCCGCTGAACAGATTCTTCAGTACCGCCGCTTCGGAGCCGTACGTCCCCGACAACGATAGCGAAGGAAAATAATCGGCGCGCGCAACGTCGATTCGCATGTCGGCGGCTGCGAGCGCGGATTCCGCCTGCTGAATGTCGGGACGCCGCGCCAGCAAATCAGACGGCAATCCGGACGGAATCGTCGGGACGCCCGTTGCCCAGGACAATGCGACATTGCGCGCGACGGTCGGCGTGAACACTTCGCGTGGCGAGCGCCCCAGCAGCACCGCGAGCGCCGATTCGAATTCGGCCACGTCGCGCCGCGCGACGGCGACGTCGCTTGCGACGCTCGCGCGCTCGGCCTTGGCGGTGCCGAGATCGTAGTCGCCGATGATACCGGCTTCGTAGCGATCGGTCTGCAGCGTGACCGATTCGTCGCGGATCTTCAGTGTGTCTTCGAGCACAGCAAGCTGCGCATCCGCCGCGAGCAAATTGAAATAGAAGCGCGCCGTATCGGCGGCGACAACGGTGTGCACCGTTTCGCGCGCGAACTGGGACGAGACGAGATCGTTTTGCGCCGCGCGGGTCGTCGTGCGAAATTTCCCCCACAAATCGACTTCGTAAGACGCCTGCAGTCCGACTCTGTAATCGTTGACGATCGGCGAGATGCCGGGCGGCAGCGTCGGGACTTGCTGACTCAACCGCTGGCGATTCGCGTTGATGCCGAGGTCGACCGTCGGAAACAGATCCGCCTGCGAAAGCTTCACTTGGGCCCGCGCCGATTCGACGCGCGCCATCGCGGCGAGGACGTCGAGATTGTTGGCGAGCGCCTCGTCGACCAGCTGGTTCAGCGTCGGATCGTTGAAGTCGGTCCACCATTTCGCAAGCGACGGTGCGGCTTGCGCCGTCGTCGACGGCAAGTCGAGCGCGGGCGGATTGGTAGGCGTCGTTGCGCAACCGACGAGCGCCAACGTCAACGCGACCATTGCGAATTTATTAGTCATCATGAGCACCCCTGGGAACGACGTGCGGCGGATGGCCCGGCGTGCGCTCCACCGCAGTCGTGTGTGCATGCTGCTGCGCGTGATGCACCTCCGCGAACAACTCATCGCGGGAGCGTTTTTCGGTCAATTTGCGGTCTTCAATGACGCGGAAGAACAACGGGACGAAGAAGATCGCGAGAAATGTTGCCGCCAACATGCCGCCCAACACGCCCGTTCCGACCGAACGGCGAGCGCCGGCGCCCGCGCCGGTGGAGAATGCGAGCGGCATCACGCCCAGGATGAAGGCCATCGATGTCATCAAAATCGGACGGAACCGCAGGCGCGCGGCCTCGACCGCGGCCGCGGACGCCGACATGCCCTGGTGGTACATCTCGGAGGCGAACTGCACGATCAGGATCGCGTTCTTCGACGCGAGGCCGAGCAGCGTAACGAGCCCGATCTGGAAGTAGACGTCGTTGGTGAGGTGCGCAATCTCGACGGCCAAGAGGGCGCCGAACGTGCCGAACGGCAACGCCAGCAGCACGGACAACGGCAGCGACCACTTCTCGTACTGCGCGGCGAGTATCAGGAACACCATGATCACCGCAAGACCGAGTGCGAACGTCGACGCGCCGCCGGAACGCTTCTCCTGATAGGACGTGCCGCCCCAGTCGTAACTGAAATCGGAAGGCAACACCTCCTTTGCGATCGCTTCGATGCGCGCGATCGCTTGCCCCGAGCTCACGCCGGGCGCCGCCTGTCCGATGATCTTCACCGCGGGCAGGTTGTTGAAGCGATCGAGCGAGTCGGGGCCCGACGTGTAGCGGACGGTCGCGAGTGCCGATAGCGGGATCATTGCGCCGTTCTGCGAGCGGACGTATATGGCGCCGATATCGTCGGGTCGATTGCGATAGGGCGCGTCCGCCGACATCAGCACCTGCCAGGTGCGGCCGTACTTGTTGAAGTCGTTGACGTAGTAGGTGCCGAGCGTCGCGGCGAGCGAATTGAACACGTCGTCGATCGGCACCCCGAGCTTCTTCGCTTTTTCGCGATCGACATCGACGGTCAACTGCGGCACCGTCGCGCGCCACAGCGTCTGCGCGCCGCCCAGCATTGGATCGCGATTCGCGCGCGCCAGAAATTGATTCTTCACTTCGTCCAGACGCTTCGCGCCGCCACTGCCGCGGCTTTGAATGTAGAACTCGAAGCCGCCGGCCGTGCCGAGACCGAAGATCGCAGGCGGATTGAACGCGAGCACCAGCGCTTCCTTGATGCCGGCCGTCTTGCCGAACAGCTCGCCCACCAATTGCGAGGCGGTCACCGTGCGCTCGTCCCAGTGCTTCTGGGTGACGAAGATCGTCGCCGCGTTGTTGCGAAAGCCGCCACCGATGAAGTCGAAGCCGGTGAAGGAGACGATGTCTTCGTTGTTGGGATTCGAGCGAATCGCCTTCTCGACTTCGTTCACGACTTTGAACGTGCGCTGAAGCGTCGAGCCGTCGGGCAGGATCACGGCACTGATATAGAAGCCCTGGTCCTCGTCGGGTACGAGACTACCCGGCGTGACGCGCCACAGGTAGAGCGCAATCGCCACCATGCAGAGAAACAACACCGCGCCAATCAGGCCGCGGCGAATCATCCACGCGACTCCGCCGGTATAGCCGCCGCGCACGTGCTCGAACAGCGTGTTGAAGCCGCGGAAAAACCGCCCCGGCTGATGGTGCTCGCGCTTCAGAATCAGCACGCACAGCGCGGGCGTCAGCGTCAGCGCGATCAGGCCGGAGATCACCACCGCGATCGAGATCGTCACCGCGAACTGCCGATAGAGCTCGCCAGTCAGGCCGCCGAGGAACGCGATCGGGATGAAGACGGAAGTCAGCACCAGCACGATGGCGATCACCGGTCCCGTGACCTCGCGCATCGCGCGGATCGCGGCGCTCCGTGCATCGAGATGCTCCTCGCGCATGTGCCGCTCGACGTTCTCGAGAACGACGATCGCATCGTCGACGACGATCCCGATCGACAGCACCATCCCGAACAAGGTCAGCGTGTTGATAGAGTAATCGAGCAGGTACAGCCCGGCGAACGTGCCGGTCAGCGACACCGGTACCGCGACAGTGGGAATGATCGTCGCCCGCCAGTTCTGGAGGAAGAGATAGACGACGAGGATCACGAGGACGATCGCGATGCCGAGCGTCTTCAGCACTTCGCGGATCGACACCTCGACGAAGCGCGTCGTGTCGTAGGGAACCGAATACGCCAGGCCTTCCGGGAATCGCGTCGACAGTTCCTGGACGGTGGCCTTGACGTTTTTTGCGACGGCGAGCGCGTTCGCGCCCGGCGACAGGAAGATTCCGACGAGCGTCGCGGGCTTGCCGTTGACGCGGCCCATGAACTCGTAGTCTTTGGACCCGAGCTCGACTCGCGCGACGTCAGAGAGCCGGACGGTCGAGCCGTCCGGGTTCGCCCGAACGATGATCTCCTCGAACTGCTTCGGATCTGAGAAACGTCCCTGCGCCGTGATCGTGTAGACCAGGTCCTGCTGCGTCTTGAGCGGCGCCTGGCCGATCTTCCCCGCCGCGAACTGCGCGTTCTGCTCGTTGACCGCGTTGATCACGTCGCTCGGCGCCAACTTGAGGTGCGCGAGGCGATCAGGGTTCAACCAGATGCGCATCGCGTAGTCATGCGCGCCGAAGATCTGGACGTTCGTCGTTCCCGGAAGCCGTTTCAACTGATCGAGCACGTTGATCGTCACGTAATTCGAGATGAACAGATCGTCGAGCTTGCCCTCGGGCGCGTAGAACGCGATCACCTGAAGGAAAGCGGACGAGCCGCGCTCGACGACGACGCCCTGCCGTCGCACTTCGAGCGGCAGCCGCGCTTCGATTTGCTTTTCGCGATTGCTGACGTTGATCGCCGCTTCATCGACGTTCGTGCCGATATCGAACGTGACCTGAATCTGCACCACGCCTTGCGACGACGAGTTCGAGTTCATGTACAGCATGTGCGGCACGCCGTTGATCGCATTCTCCAGCGGCGCCGCGACCGTCTCTTCGAGCACGGTCGCCGACGCGCCGGGATAGGTCGCACTCACCGTGACGACCGGCGGTGCGATCTCAGGGTACTGGGCGATCGGCAGGCTGCGCATCGCGGAAAGGCCCGCGAGCACGAGAAACACCGAGATCACCGCCGCGAAGATCGGGCGGTCGATAAAAAAGCGCGAGAACATGAGTGGTGTCCTCGCGTTATTTTTTCGAGGGCTCGGACGGCGCTTTGCCTGCGCCTTCCGGTGGCGCCGACGACGTCGGACCCTGTGGCGTCGGCTCCTTTGCCGCCGGCTGCGCCGGTGCGCCCGAGGGCGCATTGGTGATCGCGCCGCCTGCAGGCGCCGACGCGGTGGCCGCAAGCTTGATAGGCTGTCCGGGCATCTGAATCCGAGCGATGCCGTCGACGATCACGTGATCGCCGGCGTTTAATCCCGATTCGACAATCCACAAATTCGCGCCCCCGCCGGTTACCCATTCGCCGAGCTTCACCGGCTTGGGCAGAGCGACGTCCTTGCCGTCCTTGTCCTTGCCCGCGACGTAGACGAACTTGCCCTGCGGTCCGTCGAGCACTGCCGCTTGCGGCACGGCGATCGCATTCAATCGCGTCGGGCCGTTTAATATCACGCGCACGAACTGCCCGGAACGGAGCGCATTGTCGGCGTTCGCGATTTCGGCGCGCGTCTCGTAGGTGCCGGTCTGTGGACTGATCCGTGTGTCCTCGAAATTGATATGCCCCTTGTGCGGCAGCGTCGAGCCGTCGGCAAGCTTGACGACGACGTCCATCGCGCTGTCCTTGGGCCATAAGAGCCTTTTTTCCGCGATGGCGCGTTCGATCCTAAGCTTGTCGTTTTCGGCGACATTGAACTGGACCCACATCGGATCGGTCTGCGAGATCGTCGTCAAGAGACTGTCGCTGCCGACGGTGACCAGGCTCCCCTCGGACTTGGTGGCGCGGCTCGACAGACCGGTGATCGGCGCGGCGACGCGCGTATAGCCGAGATTGAGGCGCGCGGTGCGCAGATTCGCCTCGGCAGCCTTGACCGACGCGGCGGCGAGTTCGCTCGTCGAGACCGCGTCGTCGTATTCCTTCTGGCCGACCGCTTTCTTCTCCACCAGCGGCTTCAGGCGCGCGGCTTCGCGCAATGCCTGCGCCTGTTGCGCTTGCGCGCGTGCCACCTCGGCTTCGGCGCTCGCGACCTGCGCCTCATACGGCTTGGGATCGATGATGAAAAGCGTCTGCCCGCTCTTGACCGGCGCGCCTTCCTTGAAGAGCCGCTTTTCCAGGATGCCGCCGACGCGGGCGCGAACTTCGACTTCCTTCGAGCCCAGCGCCTGGCCCACGTACTCGAAAGTCACTGGAATCGATTTCGGCTCGACCGTCAGCAGCGTAACGTCGGCGGGCGGAAAGCCGTGGAAGCCGCCGCCCTGCTGTTGGGAGGATCCACAGGCAGAGAGGCCAGCGACGGCGACCACTGCAAGCAAACGGATGTCTAAGCGAACGCGGGATGCAACAGGCATCGGTTTAACTCCCCCAGGGGAACTCCGAGAGGACAGCCAGAAGTTTAAAAACGTTGCAAACGTTGACAGCGATCAACGTCTTTCAGGGGAGGTCAATATAACATACAGACATGCATGTTTGTAAATAAGCGGCTATAATTTAACAATGGCGAGACGGACCAAAGAGGATGCGGCTGCGACCCGCGAGCTTTTGCTCGACGCTGCCGAGCGGGAATTCTGTGCGCGGGGGGCAACGCGAACTTCGCTGGCGGAGGTGGCGTCCGCCGCCGGCGTTACCAGGGGTGCCGTCTATTGGCACTTCCGCGATAAGTCCGATCTTTTTTCGGCGATGTGCGCGCGCGCCAAGCTGCCGATGGAGACGATGCTGGAGCGCGCGGGCAACACGCCGCAGGATGATCCGCTCGGCACTTTGCGCATGCTGATGAACACCGCGCTCGTGCGCCTCGCGACCGATCGTCGTTCGCAGGCGGTCTTCGAGGTCCTGTTCCACAAATGCGAGCTGACCGACGAGCTCGCGCCGATTGCAGAGCGGCGTCAGCAGGAACGAAGCATGTGCCTCGCGCACGTCGAGCGACTGTTGCAGCAAGCCGTCGAGGCCGGCCAGTTGCCGCGCGATACCGACACGATGCTCGCCACGCACGCACTCCATGCCTTCATCGGCGGTCTCATGCGCGAATGGGTCATCGACAAGGATGCGTACGACCTCGCTGCGGTCGCACCGGCATTAGTCGAGATGACCGTCGCGGGTTTGCAGAGCGATCCACCACGCCGACGCGGCGTGCGCCCTCGCGTTCGGCCGCGGACGTGCGTCCCGACCTGACGCTCGGAGGAATCATCAATGACCGAGATTGCAAAGGTCGGCGTCATCGGCGCGGGCACGATGGGCAACGGCATCGCACAGACCTGTGCAATGGCGGGTCTCGATGTCGCGATGGTCGACGTCGCTGATGCGGCGTTGCAGCGGGGTCTTGCGACCATCGCCGGCAGCCTCGAGCGCCTCGTCAAAAAGGAAAAGCTTTCCACCGATGCCAGGTCGCAAGCGCAAGCCCGGATCACGGCGACGACGGACTATGGAGCACTCGAGCCCGCCGATTTGATCATCGAGGCGGCGACCGAGAATCTCGACCTCAAGCTCAAGATTCTTCGCCGAGTCGACGGGCTCGCTCGACCCGACGTGCTGCTCGCCACCAACACGTCGTCGATCTCGATCACGGCGCTCGCTGCCGCGACATCGCGGGCCGCGCAGTTCATCGGCATGCATTTCTTCAATCCGGTCCCGCTGATGGCGCTCGTGGAATTGATTCGAGGTCTGCAGACCTCCGACGCGACGATTGCGGCAGGGAAGAAATTTGTCGAGCGCCTCGGGAAATTTCCCATCATCGTCAAGAGCAGCCCGGGGTTTGTCGTCAATCGCATTCTATGCCCGATGATCAACGAAGCGGTCTTCGCGCTTCAGGAAGGCCTTGCCTCGGCAGAAGACATCGACAACGGCATGCGACAGGGCTGCAATCATCCGATCGGACCGCTCGCGCTCGCCGACATGATCGGACTGGACGTGCTGCTCGCGGTGATGAACGTCTTTTACGCCGATTTCAACGATCCGAAGTACCGGCCGGCGCCGTTGCTCAAAGAGATGGTGGCCGCCGGGTATCTCGGCCGCAAGACGAAGCGGGGGTTTTACCGGTACGATTGAGAATAAACCGATCGACGGAGATGGCCATGCGGCGGATGGCGTTGCTCACGATGTTCGCAATGGCGGTCCTTGCCTCGAGCCTCCACGCGCAAGCGCCGCCAGTGCCCCCTCTGACGCCACTTCGCGTTATCGCGTTCGACGGCGGCTGGAATCTGCCGATCTGGGCGGGACAGCGGCAAGGCTTTTTCGAAGCGAACGGCCTCGCTGTTCAACTCACGTATACGCCGAGCTCGGCTTATCTCGTTCAATCATTGTTCGACGCCAAGTCGGACATTGCGACCGCTGCGATCGACAATCTGATCGCGTATCAAGAGGGACAAGGCGAAGCGAAGATTCCGGACAATCCGGATCTCTTCGCGTTCATCGGCTGTGACGGCGGGTTCGCGACGGTCGTGTCTTCTCCCGGCATCAAATCGTTCGCGGATCTCAAAGGGAAAACGATTTCCGTCGATGCGATGACCACCGGCTATGCGTTCGTCGTCCGCGAATTGGTCGCGCGAAACGGGCTCGGCGAATCGGACGTCGCGTTCGTGCGCGCCGGCGGCACCGCGAATCGCTATAAAGAATTGCTGGCCGGCAAACACGACGCGACGCTGCTGCGGACGCCCTTCGAGCTGCTCGCACGCAATCGAAGCTTCAACGTGCTCGCGAGCGCGGAAATGCTCGGCGCATATCAGGGCACTGTCGGAATGACGCGACGCAGTTGGGCGCGCGACCATGAGCAGGCGCTGGTCGGCTTCATTCGCGCGTATGCACAAGCGACCGAATGGCTCTACGATCGCGGCAATCGCGAAATCGTCGAGGCGCTCCTCGTTGCCAATATCCGCGACATGACGCCCGCGCTCGCGAAGCAGGCGTACGACATCCTGCTGGCGGACAAGGGGGGGCTTTATCGCAATCTTGTACCCGATGCGGCGGGGATTCGCACGGTGCTCGAATTGCGCAGCCAATTCGGCGCGCCGAAAAAGACGTTGAGCGATCCGATGAAGTACGTCGACTTGAGCTATTACGAAAAAGCGTCCGCGAAACACTGAGAGTTCCGGTGGCGAAAAAGAAAACGAACGAGCCGACGATCGTCCGGCCCGATGACGTCGATCCGCATCATCGCTGGGACCGGCCGCTGCAGGCGCCGGGACACACGCAAGTCGATTTCGAGGAGCGGATCAATTTTCGCCGCTTGCACGACTATCGACTCGCGCGCACGCGCGCCGCGCTCGCCGAATCGGGATTGGGCGCGCTGCTGTGCTTCGATCAACACAACATCCGCTACGTCACCAGCACGGTGATCGGCGAATGGGCGCGCGACAAGCTGACCCGTTACGCGTTGCTGACCGGCAACGGCGATCCGTACATCTGGGATTTCGGATCGGCAGCCAAGCATCATCGTTTGCACGCGCCATGGCTCCATCACGATCATTGTCGAGCGGGACTCCTCGGTCTTCGCGGCGCGACGGGTGGGGACAGCGCGCTCTTCAGCGATGCCGCGCGCGAGATCAAGTCGATCCTCGATGCGGAAGGGGCCGGCGCCATGCCGCTCGGCCTCGACGTCGTCGAGCCGCCGATGCTGTTCGAATTGCAGAAAGCGGGCATCGATGTTCGCGACGGCCAACAGACGCTGCTGCAGGCGCGCGAGGTCAAGAACATCGACGAGCTGACGCTGCTCAACATGGCGTCGGCGATGGTCGACGGCGTTTATACAGACATTGCGGAAGCGCTGAAGCCGGGCGTGAAGGAAAGCGAGATCGTGGCGCTCGCGACGTCGCGGCTCTACTCGATGGGCTCCGATTGCGTCGAGGCGATCAATTCGATTTCCGGCGAGCGCTGCAGCCCCCATCCGCACAATTTCACCGACCGATTGATTCGTCCCGGCGACCAGGCATTCTTCGACATCATCCAGTCGTTCATGGGCTATCGGACGTGCTACTACCGCACCTTCAACGTCGGACGTGCGACGCCGCCGCAGCGAACGGCATATCGCAAAGCGCGCGAATGGATGGACCGTGCCATTGCGCTCTTGAAGCCCGGCGTCAGCTCGGACAAGATCGCGCTATCGTTTCCGAAGGCGCAGGAAATCGGATTTTCGAGCGAGATGGAGGCCTTCGGCTTGAACTTCTGTCACGGTCTCGGACTCGGATTGCACGAACGGCCGCTGATTTCGCGCCTGACGTCGTTGAAGGAACCGATCGAGCTCAAGGCAGGAATGGTGTTCGCCGTCGAGACGTATTGTCCCGCGAGCGACGGCATCTCCGCGGCGCGGATCGAGGAAGAGGTGATCCTGACGCCGTCGGGCCCGAAGATCATTTCGCTCTATCCGGCGGAAGAATTGCCGATCGCGAATCCGTATTAGAAGGAGATGAATCATGGCTGCGCGCAATCCCGAGGATTTGGATCGTTTGTTCGCCGGTGCGCTCAACACCGGCAATATCGAAGAGTTGATGGAGCTCTATGAGCCACAGGCTTCGCTCATGCCATCGCCCGGAAAAGTCGTCGCGGGGAGCGATGCAATCCGCGAAGCGCTGCTCGGATTCCTCGACGGCAAACCGAAAATGTCGCTATCGCCGCGCGTGGTAGCCAAAACCGCCGATCTCGCGCTCACCACGAGCAAATGGGAGCTGA